>DATFMS010000113.1:0-42249 GCA_035266805.1 Burkholderiales bacterium
GCAGCAGGATCCAGCCCAGGCAGTAGACGTCGAGCACCAGCGGCAGCGGAAGCAGCACCATGCCCCAGCCGCCGGGCTGCCAGTCGAGCCAGTTCGCCAGCGTGGGCAGGGTGAGAAACATCGCGATGGCGCCGAACAGGCCGGGCAGGAAGGGGATTCCCGAGGGCACACGCTCGCCTACCCTGGCTTTGCGCCAGGCGCGCCAGACCTGAAAGTTGACCACTGCGCCGAAGGCGAAGAACAGCCACAGCATCGACGCCAGCACCAGACCGAGGAGAAAACCGCCGTTCACCGCGCAAGCCTCGCATATCCGGGTTGCCATGGCTTGACGCCGCTCGGCAGGCGCCGTAGGATTCAAACGTTCGTTTGAATCTTGCCCGGCCGTCAGCCCCTCCCCCCGCCATGCCCCTGCGCGCGATCAAGCCGGAACACGAGACCCGCACCCGCATCCTCGACGTCGCCGAGGAGCTCTTCATGCAGCACGGCTTCGAGGCCACTTCGATGCGGCTGCTGACCTCGACCGCGCGCGTCAATCTGGCCGCCGTCAACTATCACTTCGGCTCCAAGGACGCGCTGATCGAGGCCTTGTTCCGCCGCCGGCTCGACCCGATGAACGCCGAACGCGTCGCCGCGCTCGATGCGCTCGAGCAGCAGGCCGGCGGGCGGCCGCTCGCGCCCGAGCAGATCATCCGTGCCTTCATCGGCGCCAGTCTGCGCATGACCGAGGACGCCAAGGGGGGCGGGCGAAACTTCATCCGCCTGCTCGGCCGGACCTATACCGAGCCGGCGAAGCAGATCCGTGCCCTGATCGGCCAGCTGTACGCGCCGGCCATGGAGCGCTTCAAGACCGCCCTGGCCGGGGCGCTGCCCGAGGTCCCGCTCGAAGAGCTCGTTTGGCGCATGCACTTCATGTTCGGCACGCTGTCCTACACCCTGGCGGCGACCGACACGGTGCAGCTGATCGCCGGCTGCAAACCCGAGGACCGCTACGACGCGCAGCTGCTCGAGGCGCGCCTGGTCGCGTTCCTCGCCGCCGGCCTGCTCGCACCGCTGCCGCAGCACGGCAACGTCAGGATAGCCGCCTAGGAAAGGATAGAGGAGACCGTCATGCTCGAATTCATCATCGTCTGCGTCGCCGCCCTCGTTCTGGCGCTCGTGTTCGTCGCGCCGCTGCGACGGGCCGTGATCAGCAACCCGCTGCTGGCGCTGTACCGCCGCATCCTGCCGGACATGTCGCAGACCGAGCGGGAAGCCATCGACGCCGGCAGCGTGTGGTGGGACGGCGACCTGTTTTCCGGCCGGCCGGACTGGGACAAGCTGCTCGCCGTGCCGGCGCCCAGGCTCTCGCCCGAGGAGCAGGCCTTCGTCGACGGCCCGTGCGAAGAGCTGTGCGCGATGTGCGACGACTGGGAAATCACCCACGAGCGGCAGGACCTGCCGCCGCAGGTCTGGCAGTACATGAAGGACAAGGGCTTCCTCGGCATGATCATCCCGAAGAAGTACGGCGGCCTCGAGTTCTCGGCGCTGGCGCACTCGGCGGTGGTGATGAAGCTCGCCACGCGCTCGAACGCCGCCGCGGTGAGCGTGATGGTGCCCAACTCGCTCGGGCCGGCCGAGCTGCTGCTGCACTACGGCACCGAGGAGCAGAAGAATCACTACCTGCCGCGCCTCGCCAAGGGGCTCGAGATCCCCTGCTTCGCGCTCACCAGCCCGGAAGCGGGCTCGGACGCCGCGGCGATCCCGGATTTCGCCGTCGTCTGCCGCGGTATGCACCAGGGCAAGGAAGTGCTCGGCATGCGCGTCACCTGGGACAAGCGCTACATCACGCTCGGCCCGCTGGCGACGCTGCTCGGCTTGGCCTTCCGGCTCTACGACCCCGAGCGACTGCTCGGCGGCGAGGAAGACCTCGGCATCACCTGCGCGCTGGTGCCGACCAGCCATCCGGGGGTCGAGATCGGCCGCCGGCACCTGCCGCTGAACGCGGTATTTCAGAACGGGCCGAACTCGGGCAAGGACGTGTTCATGCCGCTCGATTGGATCATCGGCGGACGCGAGTACGCGGGCAAGGGCTGGATGATGCTGATGGGCTGCCTTGCCGCGGGGCGCTCGATCTCGCTGCCGGCGTCCTCGGTCGGCGGCGCGAAGGCGATGGCCCGTTACACCGGCGCCTACGCCAGGGTGCGCAGCCAGTTCAAGACCCCGATCGGCAGGCTCGAGGGCGTCGAGGACGCGCTCGGCCGGATCGCGGCCAATTGCTACCTGATGGACGCCACCCGCGTGATGACCGCCGGCGCGGTCGACGCGGGCGAGAAGCCCGCGGTGATCTCGGCCATCGCCAAGTACCACATGACAGAACGCGTGCGCAAAGTGATCGACGACGCGATGGACATCCACGGCGGCAAGGGGATCTGCCTCGGCCCGAACAACTGGATCGGGCGCGGCTACCAGGTAGTGCCGGTCGGCATCACGGTCGAAGGCGCCAACATCCTGACGCGCAGCCTGATCATTTTCGGCCAGGGCGCGATCCGCTGCCATCCCTACGTGCTGCGCGAAATGCGCGCCGCGAAGGAGATGCGCGGTGCCGAGGCTTCGCGCGAATTCGACGCCGCGCTGTTCGCGCACGTCGGACATACCCTCGGCAACGGCGTGCGCGCGTTCGTGCACGCGCTCACCGGTTCGGCCTTCGCGCCGGCGCCGGCGCGGGCCGCGCCGGAGACCCGGCGCTACTACAAGGACCTGTCTCGCATCTCGGCGGCCTTCGCCTTCGCCGCCGACGTCTCGATGCTGGTGCTGGGCGGCTCGCTGAAACGGAAGGAGAAGATCTCGGCGCGCCTCGGCGACGTGCTGTCCGCAATGTACCTCGCTTCCACCGCGCTCAAGCGCTACGAGGACCAGGGCCGCAGGCGCGAGGACCTGCCGCTGCTCGAACACTCGCTGCAGGGCGTGTTGTACCAGGCGCAGCAGGCGCTCGATGCGATCATCGCGAACTTTCCCAGCCGCCTGGCGGCGCTCAAGCTGCGCGCGGTGCTGTTCCCGCTCGGCAAGCGCTTCGCGCCGCCTTCGGACCGCCTCAACCACCAGTGCGCGCAGCTGCTGCTCGCGCCGGGCGAGGCACGCGACCGCCTCACCGCGGGGATGTACCTCGCGCGCGCCGACACCGATCCGACGGCCAACCTCGAGGCGGCCCTGGTGGCGACGATCGCCTGCGAGCCAATCGAGCGCAAGCTGCGCGACGCCGTCAAGCGCGGCGTAATCGCGCCGCGCGCCGGCGACGATGCTGCGGCGCTCGCGCGCGACCTGGGCGCAATCAGCGCCGACGAGTACGCCCAGTGGCAGAGCAAGGAGGCATTGCGCCGCGACGTCATCAAGGTCGACGATTTCGAGCAGGACTTCGGCCGCGCCGAAATCATGCGCGAGTTGGCGAAGGAAATGCCGGCGGCGAAGGCGGCCTGACCATGACCGCCAAAGCCGTTTACGTGGTCGACGGCGCCCGCACGCCGTTCCTCAAGGCGAAGAACCGCCCCGGGCCGTTCGCCGCCAGCGACCTCGCCACGCAGGCAGGACGCGCGCTGCTGCTGCGCCAGAAGTTCGAACCCACCGAGCTGGACGAGGTGATCCTGGGCTGCGCCGCGCCCTCGGTCGACGAGGTCAACATCGGTCGCGTCGCCGCGCTGCGCATGGGCTGCGGGCAGAAGGTGCCGGGCTGGACCGTGATGCGCAACTGCGCCTCGGGCATGCAGGCGCTCGATTCGGGGGTCAACAACATCGTCGCCGGGCGCTCGAACCTGGTGCTCGCGGGCGGCGTCGACGCGCTCTCGCGCGCGCCGCTGCTGGTCTCCGACGCGATGACGCTGTGGCTGGCGGACTGGTACCAGGCGAAATCGGTCGGGCAGAAGGCCAGACAACTGGCCAAGCTGCGCCTCAAGTACCTGGCGCCGGTGATCGGCATCATGAAGGGCCTTACCGACCCGATCGTCGGCTTGCTGATGGGGCAGACGGCGGAAAACCTCGCGCACCGCTTCGGCATCACGCGCGAGCAGATGGACGCGTTCTCGGTCCGCAGCCACCAGCGCGTCGCCGCGGCGCAGGACGCGGGACACCTCGCCGCCGGTGGCGGCGAGCTCGAGGCGTTGTACGACCGAGACGGCAACGCTTATGCGCTGGACGACGGCCTGCGGCGCGACGCATCGGTCGAAAAGCTCGCCAAGCTGAAGCCATTCTTCGACCGCAAGTACGGCAACGTCACCCCGGGCAACAGCTCGCAGATCACCGACGGCGGCGTCTGGCTGATCCTCGCCTCCGAGGAGGCAGTCGCGCGCCACGGCCTGGAGCCGATCGGGCGCATCGTCGATTCGCAATGGGCCGGCCTCGACCCGGCGCAGATGGGGCTGGGGCCGGTGCACGCGGCGACGCCGATCCTCAAGCGCAACGGCCTCGCGCTCAATGACCTCGATTACTGGGAGATCAACGAGGCGTTCGCGGCGCAGGTGCTCGCCTGCCTCGCCGCCTGGAAGGACGAGGCCTACTGCCGCGAGCAGCTCGGCCGGGACGGCGCGCTCGGCGCGCTCGACGAGGAAAAGCTCAACGTCGACGGCGGTGCGGTGGCGCTCGGCCACCCGGTCGGCGCCTCGGGCGCGCGCATCGTGCTGCATCTGCTGAAGACGCTAAAGCGCACCGGGACCAAGCGCGGCATCGCCTCGATCTGCATCGGCGGCGGGCTGGGCGGCGCGATGCTGGTGGAGGCGCTGTGATGAAGCACTTCCGCTGGGACAAGGACGCCCAGGGGCTCGTCTGGCTGACGTTCGACAGGCAGGGCGAATCGGCGAACACCTTTTCGCGTGAAGCGCTCGAAGAGCTGGCCGCGGCGCTGGACGAGATCGCTGCTGCGCGCCCCACGGGGCTGATCATCCGCTCGGCGAAGGAGGGCTTCGTCGCCGGCGCCGACGTGGAGGAATTCACCCGCTTCAAGGACGCCGAAGAGGCGCTTGAGTTCACGCGCTTCGGCTGGGACGTGTTCGACAAGCTCTCCCGCCTGCCCTTCCCCACCACGGCCCTGGTGAACGGCTTTTGCATGGGCGGCGGGCTCGAGCTCGCCCTCGCCTGCAGATACCGCGTCGCGCTCGACGACCCGAAGACGCGCTTCGCCTTCCCCGAAGTGATGCTCGGCATCATGCCGACCTGGCACGGCGTGCAGTGGCTGCCCAAGCGCATCGGCCCGGCCGCGGCGCTCGACATGATGCTCACCGGTCGCGCGGTCGACGCGCGCCGCGCCAAGCGAATGGGGCTGGTCGACCAGGCCGTGCCGCTCAGGATCCTCGACAACACCGCGCGCATGCTGACGCTGGAAGCGCCCGCGCCGCGCCGGCTGCCGCTCGTGCAGCGCCTGATGCTCGGGCCGTTGCGCGGCTACGTCGCCGCGCAGGCGCGCAAGCAGGTGGCGCGGAAGGCGAACCCGGAGCACTACCCGGCGCCCTACGCGATCATCGAGCTGTGGCGCAAACACGACGGCGACCCGTTCGCCGCCGCCGACGACCCGACGTGCTCGATCAAGGCCTTGTTCGAGCACCCGACGACGGCCAACCTGATCCGCGTCTTCTTCCTGCAGGAGCGGCTCAAGTCGCTCGGCAAGGCGACCGACCTGGACCTGGGCCACGTGCACGTGGTCGGCGCGGGCGTGATGGGCGGCGACATTGCGGCGCTTTGCGCGCTGCGCGGGATCAGGGTGACGCTGCAGGACACCGCGCCCGAGCGCATCGCGCCGGCGCTCAAGCGTGCGGCCAAGCTGTTCGAGCGCCGGCTGCGCGACAAGCGCCGCGTGCGCGATGCGCTGGACCGCCTGATCCCGGACGTGGCCGGCGCCGGCGCCGCGCATGCCGACGTCGTGATCGAAGCGATCTTCGAGAATCTCGAGGCGAAGCGGGAGCTGTTCGCCAAGCTCGAGCGGGCGGCCAAGCCGGGGGCAATCCTCGCTTCCAACACCTCGAGCCTCAAGCTGGCCGACATCGCCGTCGCGCTCAAGAATCCTGCGCGGCTGGTGGGAATCCATTTCTTCAACCCGGTGCCGCAGATGATGCTGGTCGAGGTCGTCTCCGGCGAGCGCACGGATCCGGCGCTGGCGCGCAAGGCCGCCGCGTTCGTGCGCCGCATCGACAAACTGCCGCTGCCGGTAAAGGATTCGCCGGGGTTCCTGGTCAACCGCGTGCTCGGGCCCTACATGCAGAACGCGTTCCGCATGCTCGACGAGGCGATACAGCCCGAGACCATCGACGCGGCGATGGAATCGTTCGGCATGCCGATGGGGCCGATCGAGCTCGCCGACGCGGTGGGGCTGGACATCTGCCTCGCTGCCGGCAAGGAACTGGCCAAGAAAGGCGCCAGCGGCGAGCCCGACGCACCCAAGGTGCTGCTGAACAAGGTGGCGCTCGGCAAGCTCGGCAAGAAGACCGGGCAGGGAATCTACCACTACGTCGACGGTAGGACGGTAAAGCGCCAGGCCGGCGAGCCGCGCGGTGACATGGTCGAATCGCTCATCGAGCCCTACCTCGCAGAGGCGCGGGCGGTGCTCGCCGAGGGCATCGTCGCCGACGCCGACCTGATCGACGCCGGGCTGATCTTCGGCACCGGCTTCGCGCCGTTCCGCGGCGGCCCGTTGCACTACCTGGAATCGAAGCAGGAACAGCGATGAAGATTCCCGAGGGCAAACTGCCCGCGCTGCGGGTGGTGCCGATGCCTGCCGACTCGAACCAGAACGGCGACATCTTCGGCGGCTGGATCATGGCGCAGGTGGACGTTGCCGGCGGCACCGTCGCGGGGCGCCTTGCGCGCGGCCGCGTCGCCACGGTGGCGGTCAACTCGTTCGTGTTCAAGCAGCCGGTGCAGATCGGCGACGTGGTTTCGTTCTACGCCAACGTCGTGCGCGTCGGCAACACTTCGGTCACCGTCAACGTCGAGGTCTACGCCGAGCGGCGCCCGCACGACCCCGAGGTGGTGAAGGTCACCGAGGCGACGCTCACCTACGTCGCGATAGACGCCAGCGGCCGCCCGCGCCCCGTACCGAAAGAAGCCTGATTCAACGCAGCCCGGGAAAGAGGCCGAGCAGCCCCTCGGCCATGGTCTGGATCGCGATCGCGGTCAGCAGCAGGCCGAGCAGGCGCGTCGCGATGTTCAGTCCGGTGGTGCCCATGCGCGGCGCGAGCGCATGGGCGAAGCGCATCACCGACCACAGCAGCGCGCATACCGCCGCGATGCAGACGACGATGGCGGCGAGGTGCAGCAGCGAGCGCGCTTGCGCGGCGATGATCGTGGTGCTGATCGCGCCCGGCCCCGCAAGCAGCGGCACGGCAAGCGGCACCACGCCCGAGACTTCGCCCGCTTCGAGCTCCTCGGCCTCGGCCGCCGACTGGCGCACGCCGCCCACGCGGGCGTTCAGCATCGCCAGCGCCATCAGCAGCAGCACCAGACCGCCGCCGACGCGAAATGCAGGCAGGCTCGCGCCGATCAACGTCAGCAGTCCGTCGCCGAACAGCGCCGCACCCGCTAGCACGAGGAACACCGTCAGCGTCACGACGCGCGCGAAGCGCGCCCGCTCGAGGCCCGCGCGCCCGGCGGTGAGACTGACGAAAATCGGAATCGCGAGGAACGGGTCGAGCACCGCCGTCAGCGTGACGGCAAAGCGCAGGTAATCTCCCGGCGGCGCGAAGCCGTGCACCGGTTCGGCTACTTCCTGACCATCTCGGCCTGCGCGGCTTTGCGGTCCTCGCTCACCCGCGCGAACGCCGGGCGCTCTCCGAGCATCTTGAGATAGGGCTTGACCTGCGGCAGGCCATCGAGGAAATCGCGCCCGAAAGCCATCTTGCTCGCCATCGACACCAGCGGCAGATGGACGTAGGCCGAGCAGTCCGCCAGCGTAAAGTCCTTGCCCGCGACGTACGGCTCGAACCTGGCGCGTGTGGCGAAGCCGCGCACCCCCTTCGCCAGATCCCGCTCGACCTGCTTCTTGGCCTCGTCGGACACCTTGCCGCCGAAGAAAACCTCGCGGTACAGGCGGCGCGCCACCAGCTCCATGTGCAGCTCGATGTACTGGATCAGCTCGCGCACCTGCGCCCGGGCGAGCGGATCGCGCGGGTAGAGCGGCTTCGCCGGATGCGCGTCTTCGAGGTACTCGCAGATCACCTGCGACTCGGTGAGCACCGCGCCGTCAACCTCCATGAACGGCACCTTGCCGAGCGGCGAGCGGGCCAGGAACGCATCCTCCTGCGACGGCTTGCAGCCGGGGTCTTCTTCGAACGCAATTCCCTTCTCAAGCAGCGCCAGGCGCACCTTGTTGTGGTAGTTGCTGACGTGAAAGCCGCACAGCTTGAGCATGAGTTCTCCTCCCGTACTATGCCTAGGACCGCTTCTTCGGCGCGACGGCCTCGGCCACGGTGGTCTGCTCGCCGATCTCGAGCTTGGCGATCTGGTTGCGGTGCACCTCGTCCGGGCCATCAGCGAAGCGCAGCGTCCTGGCGTGCGCGTACGCCGCGGCGAGGCCGAAGTCCTCGGCGACGCCGCCGCCGCCGTGCGCCTGCATCGCCCAGTCGATCACCTTGCAGGCCATGTTCGGCGCCAGGACCTTGATCATGGCGATTTCCTTGCGCGCCACCTTGTTGCCGACCGTGTCCATCTTCCAGGCCGCGTTGAGCACCATGAAGCGCGCCGAGTCGATCATGATGCGTGCCTCGGCGATGCGCTCGCGCGTCACGCCCTGCTCCGCGACCGTGCGGCCGAAGGCGACGCGCGCGCTCGCGCGCTTGCACATCTTCTCCAGCGCGCGCTCGGCCTGGCCGATCAGTCGCATGCAGTGATGGATGCGGCCCGGCCCGAGGCGGCCCTGGGCGATCTCGAAGCCACGTCCTTCGCCCAGCAGGATGTTGGACGCCGGCACGCGCACGTCCTTGAGCTCGATCTCCATGTGCCCGTGCGGCGCATCGTCGTAGCCGAACACCTTGAGATGGCGCACGATCCTGACTCCCGGCAGGCCGGCCGCGACCAGGATCATCGACTGCTGGCTGTGGCGCGACGGATTGTCGGGCGAGGTCTTGCCCATCAGGACGTAGACCTTGCAGCGCGGGTCGCCAGCGCCAGAAGACCACCACTTGGTGCCGTTGATGACGTAGTGGTCGCCGTCGAGCTTGATGCGGGTCTGGATGTTGGTCGCGTCGGACGACGCCACCGCCGGCTCGGTCATCAGGAACGCCGAACGGATCTTGCCCTCCAGCAGCGGATTGAGCCACTCGTCCTTCTGCGCCTCGGTGCCGTAGCGCTCGATCGTTTCCATGTTGCCGGTGTCGGGCGCAGAGCAGTTGAAGACCTCGGGCGCCCAGCTCACGCGGCCCATGATCTCGCACAGCGGCGCGTACTCGAGATTCGACAGCCCCTCGGGCGCGCGCGGCGAGCGCGGCAGGAACAGGTTCCACAGGCCCGCAGCGCGCGCCTTGGGCTTGAGCGCCTCGATGATCGGCACCGGCTGCCAGCGGTCGGGGCCGTTGCAGTGGTCGTACCAGGCCTTTTCGTTCGGATAGATGTGCTCGTTCATGAAGGCGACGAGCTTCTTCTGCAGCTCCTTAACCTTGGGTGAATACTCGAAGTCCATGCTCTTCTCCTAGGCCGCTCGTTTCAGAATTTTCTCGACTTGCTGCCAGCCGAGCTCGGCGAGCAGCGGCGCCTTGCTGCCGGCCTCAACCGCGTGCGTGCTCGCTGCCGTGCCGTCGACCACGCGCTTCTTGATGCCCTGCGTGATCGCGGCGATGCGAAACAGGTTGTACGCCATGTAGAAATCCCAGGTGCTGGGGTCGATGCCGGAGCGCCCCGAGCGCCTGCAGTACATGGCGACGTACTCCTGCTCGGTCGGGATGCCGAGCTCCTCGAACGGCAGGCCCTCTATGCCGCGGAACTTGCCCGGCGGGATGTGCCAGCTCATGCAGTGATACGCAAAATCCGCCAACGGGTGACCGAGCGTGGACAGCTCCCAGTCGAGCACCGCCAGGATCTTCGGCTCGCTCGGGTGGAAGATGGTGTTGTCGAGCCGGTAGTCGCCGTGCACGACGCTGGTTTCGTCGCCGGGCGGGATGTTCTTCGGCAGCCAGTCGATCAGGTTGTCCATCGGCTCGATACGTTCGGTCTCGGAAGCGCGGTACTGCTTGGTCCAGCGCGCGATCTGCCGCTCGACGTAGCTGCCTTCCTTGCCGAAGCCTTCCAGGCCGACGCCCTTGTAGTCCACGCTGTGCAGCAGCGCGATCACCCGGTTCAACTCGTCCCAGATCGCGCGCCGCTCGGCCTTCGACATGCCAGGCAGGGCCTGGTCCCACAGCACCCTGCCCTCGACGCAGTCCATGATGTAGAAGGCGGTGCCGATCACCGTATCGTCCTCGCACAGCACGTAGGGCCGCGCCACCGGGAAGTCGACCCCGTAGAGCGCCTTGATGACGCGGAACTCCCTGTCCACCGCGTGCGCGGAAGGCAGCAGCTTGCCCGGCGGCTTGCGACGCAGCGCGTAGCGCCTGCCGCCGGCCGAGAGCCGGTACGTCGGGTTCGACTGCCCGCCGCGGAACTGCTCGATTTCAAGCTTTCCGGAATAGCCTTCGACGTTGGCGCGCATGTACTCGTCCAGGCGCGCAGGGTCGAACCGGTGACGCTCCTCGACCGGCTTGGTGCCGACGAACTGATCGTACATGCGGGAAGTTGAAATTCGGGGGAATCGAAACGTGAGAAACTGGTCGCCGCAAGCTTACGCCGATTTGGCCGGTTCCGGCTAGGCAGGAGGAGAAACCGATGGCAAAGGCGAAACAGGAGGCGAGCGCGAAGACTCGTGCGAAAAGGTTCAGTGTCACTCACCTCGCGAAGGCGAAGTTCGAGAAGCGGGGGCTGCGCAACTATTTCGAGTACCGCGATCTGGGAATCCGCCGCGCCACGCGCGGCAAGCTCGTGGCGCACGTGATCCGGGCGCGCCCGGGCAGGGCGCCCCACGGCGAGTGGCACGTGCACGACTGCAACGCGCAGTTCGTCTACGTGCTCAAGGGCTGGGTACGTTTCGAGTACGAGGGCGTCGGCGAGGTGCTGATGAAGGCAGGCAGCTGTTTCTACCAGCCGCCGCGCATCCGTCACCGCGAGATCGAGCACTCGAAGAACGTCGAACTGCTCGAAGTGGTGGCGCCGGCGGGCTTCAGGACCTATTCTGCGGCGAAACCTGCAGCCAGAAAGTCACCGGACCGTCGTTGACCAACCGTACCTGCATGTCGGCGCCGAAGCGGCCGCTCGCGACCGCAGCGATGCGGGCGCCGGCAAGCGCGACGAAGCGCTCGAACACGCGCTCGCCTTCGGCGGGCGGGGCGGCGCTGGAAAAGCTCGGGCGCGCGCCCTTGTGGGTGTCGGCCGCGAGCGTGAACTGCGGCACGACCAGCAGCGCGCCGCCGGATTCGGCGAGCGAAAGGTTCATCTTGCCCTCGGCGTCCGGAAAGATTCGGTAGCCGAGCACGCGCTCGACCAGGCGGCCGGCCTCGCGCTCGCCGTCCCCGCGCTCGACGCCGATCAGCGCCAGGATCCCGGCGCCGATGGCGCCCACCGTTTCGTCGCCGACGCTGACCTCGGCCTCCGAGACCCGCTGCACCAGCGCGATCACGCGATGATGTCCGGGATCAGCCTGTCCTTGAGCATGGCGATCTGGTCTTTCAGCATGAGCTTGCGCTTCTTCAGGCGGCGCAGCCGCAGCTGGTCGTGGATCGGGTCCTGCGAGAGCGTGGCGATGATGTAGTCCAGGTCGCTATGCTCGACTTCGAGCGCCGTGATGCGCGCCCGGATCTGCTCCTTCTCGTCGTCGGTGAGCTGGAAGTTGGTCAAACCACGCATGCCCATGACAAATATTTACGCGCGCCGCCACTTCATCCGTGACGTGATCCACAGACAGGCTGCTGCGGCCGGACCATCCTATCCCTACTTGCGGGCACGGAAAAGGGGCCGCGGGGCGCCGCACCCAGCGCGGCCGGCACCTCGTCAGTCAAAATATGCGGCGCAACGATTACGACGTTACAGGCAGCATCCGGACGACCAGCCCTGCGCCCGTCAAAGCCGAAGTCGAGCGTCTGTACAGGGAACTGTACGAAGTCGCCCCCGCCAAAGCCATCGAACGCGCGTTCGCCGACATCGAAAAGATCTACCGCGGCGAGCATTCCGAGTACTACGCCTGCGACACCAGCTACCACGACCTGCAGCACGTGCTCGAGGTTACGCTGGCGATGTCGCGCCTGATGGACGGCTACGAGCGCAGCCGGCGCAACGGCACTCCCCATCTGCCGCCCGAATTGTTCATGCTCGGCGTGATTTCGGCCCTGTTCCACGACTTCGGCTACCTGCGCCGGCGCAGCGACCGGCGTCACAGCAACGGCGCCGAATACACCTTGGTGCACGTTTCGCGCGGCGCTGCCTTTTTGCGGCGCTACATGCGCGAACTGGGCACCGGCCGGCTGTCCGACATCGCCGCCAAGCTGCTGCACTACACCGGCTACGAGCGGCCGGTCGAGCGGATCCGCGTCGCCGATTCGCTGATTCGCCGCGTTGGCCAGATGCTCGGCACTGCGGATATCATTGCCCAGATGGCCGACCGCTGCTATCTGGAGAAATGCCGCGACCGCCTGTACCCGGAGTTCGTGCTCGGCGGGATCGCACGCCGCGAACTCCCCGGCGGCTTCACGCAGGACTTGTTCCGCTCGGGCGACGATCTGGTGCGCAAGACGCCGGACTTCTACCGCAACGCAGCGCGGCGACTCGACCTGCAGCTGGCGCACGCCTACGTCTATGCCGAAGGCCACTTCGGCGGCCAGAATCTCTACCTCGAGGAAATGCTGAAGAACGTGCGCCACGCGCGATCGCTGGCGGACGCTCCTTCTGACGCTGACGTGCTGCGCCGCATGCCGCCCGTGACGTTGACTCCCGAGGCCGACCCCGACCCGAAAGACGAGTGATCCACTGATCTGCGGATGCGGCTCCTGAGCTGGAACGTCCAGTGGTGCCGCGGCATGGACGGCGCGGTCGACCCGTCGCGCATCGCCCGCGAGGCGCGCCGCCTGGCCGACCCCGACCTGCTCTGCCTGCAGGAGGTGGCGGACAACTTCCCCGCGCTCGCCGGCAGCAGCGGCGAGAACCAGGCCGAACTGCTGGCGCGCGAGTTCCCGGGTTACCAGGCGGCGTACGGTTGGGGCGTCGACCTGCCGGACGACGCCGGCGGGCGGCGCCGCTTCGGCGACCTGATCCTGTCGCGCTTGCCGCTGCAGCAGGTCCTGCGCCACTCGCTGCCGTGGCCGGCCACGTCGGCTACCCCGAGCATGCCGCGCGTCGCGCTCGAAGTCGTTGTCACGACCGCGTTCGGTCCCTTGCGCGTCACGACCACGCACCTGGAGTACTACTCGGCTGCCCATCGCGCGGCGCAGGTCGAGCGGCTGCGCGAGCTGCACGCCGAGGCCTGTGCCCACGCCCGCGCCCCGGCCTCGCCGCCGGTCGATGCCGGGCCTTTCCGGCATCCGGCCCGCCCTGCGTCGGCGGTCCTGTGCGGAGACTTCAACCTGCGGCCGGACGATCCGCTGCACGCGCGCCTGCAGGCCGGCTTCGCCGACGGCGCGCCGCGCCTGATCGATGCCTGGCAACACGCGTATCCGGAGATCGCACACCCCCCGAGCTTCCGCTTGCACGACGCAGCGCGCGGCGAGACGCCCTATTGCTGCGATTTCATCATGGTGAGTGAGGATCTTGCGCCGCGCGTGTGCGCGCTCGCCGTCGACGCACGGACGCAGGCCTCAGACCACCAGCCGGTGGTGCTCGAGCTCAGGTGCTGACGCGGCGCAGGATCAGCGCCCGGATCGCCTCGATGCGCTTGCGATTCACACCCAAGTCGCGCCGGCCGAGGCGTGAGGCCGAGCGCAGCTGGATCAATCCGGCCTTGTCGTCGTATGCGAACTCGACGTCGTCGACGAACCCCATCAGCCGCGAGCGGAACTCGGCGTAGAGATAGTCCGGCTCGTGCCGCACTATCGTTGCGCGCGGCATGCTGTCGACCGCCCTCCGCACCGCGGCCATCGCTTCGACCGGGGCGCCCTGGAACGGAATCGGGGCGATGTAGTGCACCGCGTCCGCCGGGTCCGCCTGAGACGAGACGCAATTCGGCGACCGCCGGCACGGCGCGAGCCTGCCGTCGTGCAGGCCGAGGTTGACTGGACGCTTGCCTGCAAACATGGTGTCTCCCGGAGTGAGCACGGTGTGCAGCGCGACCCCCGCGGGGGCGCCGGCGAGGAGCAGGAATACGACCAGGAGCACCCGCTTCAGCATTCGATGCGCGCTTTCGGGGAAATTCGCGCGGATGTTACCATCGTACATCGCTGGTTTCGGGCGGGTCTTTTCCTCTGGAGGATCGCCATGCTGCAAATATCCGCGCAACAACTCGCCGAACTGCTCTCGGGCATCGCCCGCGCTCAGGCAGCCGTCGTCCTGGGGCTCGAAACCGCCACGCCGGGCACGCGCGGCAACTACGTCCTGCCGGCAATCCAGAACGTTTCGCATCTGCGCGACCACCCCTATCCGACCCTGGTCGATCTTCCGGTTCGCATGCTGCTTTCGTACATGGGGCGCATGGGGCCCGACATCGACGCGGTGGCGCGCGACCTGGAGCGGCTGCTGGGCAGCGACACCGAAGACGTCGCGATGCCGGGCGCACCGAGCGAAGTAACGCTGGGCGAGCCCGCCGCCGACGCCGGCGACTCGCTGGACTTCAGCGGCAACGGCTAGAAATCCTCAGGCGCCGGCGGGAACGAGGGTTTCCTCTTTTCGCGATGCGAAGCAATGCCTTCCTTCACCTCGGGCCCGCTGAAGCCGAGAAACTCGAGCGCGAGCGAGGCGTCGAAGCTGGGCCCCGCCATGCGCAGCCAGTTGTTGAGGCTGTACTTGGTCCAGCGCAGCGCGGTCTGCGCCCCCGCGGCGAGCTTGCGCGCCACCTCCAGCGACTTCCCCCGCAGCTCGCCCTCTTCGCAGCACAGCGAGACCAGCCCGATCCTTTCGGCTTCCTCGCCGCTGATCTGCTCGCAGGTGAGCAGGTAGTACTTCGCTTTCGCCATGCCGCACAGCAGCGGCCACACGATCGCCGCGTGGTCGCCCGCCGCGACGCCGAGCCGGGTGTGGCCGTCGATGATGCGCGCGTTCCTCGCCGCGATCGACACGTCGGCCAGCAGCCCGGCGACCAGCCCGGCCCCGACCGCCGGGCCGTGCATCGCCGAAACCACCAGCTTGGAGCAGTTGATCACGTTGTAGACCAGGTCGCGCGCCTCGCGCCAGACGCGCGCCCGCGCCGCGAAGTCGGTCGTGATCTGCTCGACCATCGCCAGGTCGCCGCCGGCGGAGAAGCCCTTGCCTGCACCGCGCAGGATCGCGACCCGCGTCTCCGGATCGCGGTCGACGTCGAGCCAGATCCGCGCCAGCTCGGCGTGCATGCGCGCCGTGGCGGTCGAGAGCTTGCCGCCTTCCTCGCCCATCACGATTTCCAGGATTCCCGGCTCGAGGCGCCGGATCTTCAGGTCTTGGTATGTGGAGTAGTCCATGCGGTCATTCTACAATCCGGCCATGGCGAACATCCTGCGCACTCCCGACGAGCGTTTCGCCGCCCTGCCGGGCTACCCCTGGGCGCCGCGCTACCTCGAGTGGCGGGGCTTGAGGGTGCATTACCTCGACGAAGGTCCGGCCGACGCGCCCGTGTTCCTCTGCCTGCACGGCGAGCCGACCTGGAGCTACCTCTACCGGCGCATGCTGCCGCCGTTTCTCGCCGGCGGGGCGCGCGTGGTGGCGCCCGACTTCGTAGGCTTCGGCCGCTCCGACAAGCCCGAAGACGAAGCCGCCTACGGCTTCGATTTCCACCGCGCGCTGCTGCTCGACCTGGTCGAGCGGCTGGATCTGCGTCGCATCACGCTGGTGGTGCAGGACTGGGGCGGGCTGCTCGGGCTCACCGCGCCGATGGAGGCGCCGGGGCGCTACGTGCGGCTGCTGGTGATGAACACCGCGCTCGGCACCGGCGACACGCCGCTGTCGGAGGGCTTCATCGCCTGGCGCGCGTACGTCAACAAGAATCCCGACCTCGCCTGCGGCAAGCTGCTCAAGCGTACCTGCCCGCACCTGCGCGACGAGGAAGCGGCGGCCTACGACGCGCCGTTTCCCGACGCACGCCACAAGGCCGGCGTGCGAAGCTTCCCGAACCTGGTGCCGGACCGGCCCGACGCTCCGGGCGCCGCGATCTCGCGCCGCGCGCGCGACTGGTGGCGAAACGCCTGGCGCGGCGAGTCGTTCATGGCCGTGGGGGCGCGAGACCCGGTGCTCGGCCCGCCCGTCATGCAGGCGCTGCGCGGCGTCATTCGCGGCTGTCCCGAGCCGTGGCTGCATGCCGAAGGCGGGCATTTCCTGCAGGAGTGGGGCGAAGAAGTCGCGGGCGCGGCGCTCGCCCACTGGGGCGGCGCGTGAGCCTGTCGGTATCGTTCGACGACGTCGAAGCGGCGCACGCGCGCCTGCGCGGAGTCGCGCACCGCACCCCGGCACTCACCTCGAGCAGCGTCGACGCGCTGACCGGCGCGAGCGCGCGCTTCAAGTGCGAGAACCTGCAGCGCATGGGCGCGTTCAAGTTCCGCGGCGCGTACAACGCGCTGGCGCAGCTCGCGGAAGACGAAAAGCGCCGCGGCGTCATCACCTACTCATCGGGCAATCACGCGCAGGCGGTGGCGCTCGCAGGCCGTCTGCTCGGCGTCGCGGCGACCATCGTCATGCCGGCCGACGCGCCGCGCGTCAAGCTCGAGGCGACGCGCGGCTACGGCGCCGAGGTGATCACCTACGACCCGGAAACCGCGTCGCGCGAGGACATCGCGCGCCGGATCGGCGCCGAGCGCGGGCTAGTCGTAATCCCGCCGTTCGACCATCCGCACGTGATCGCCGGCCAGGGCACCGCGGCCAAGGAGCTGATCGAGGACGCCGGCCCGCTCGACGCGCTGCTGGTGCCATGCGGCGGCGGCGGGCTGCTTTCGGGCTGCGCGGTCGCTGCGCGGCGCATGAATCCGGATTGCCGCGTGATAGGGGTCGAGCCGGCCGCGGGCGACGACGCCACGCGCTCGTTCAAATCTAAGACCCTGCAGTCGGTGCACAACCCGGACACCATCGCCGACGGCGCGCGCACCTCGTCGCTCGGCCAGCACACCTTCCCGCTGGTGCTGCACTACGTCGACGAGATGCTGACCGTGAGCGACGCGGAGCTGCTCGAAGCCATGTTCTTCCTCTGGCAGCGCATGAAGCTGGTGGTCGAGCCGACCGGAGCGCTCGCCGCCTGCGCCCTGCTGCGCGGCAAGCTCGACGCCGCGGGGCTGCGCGTCGGCGTGATCCTGTCCGGCGGCAACGTGGACCTCGACTGGGCGGCGCGCCAGCGGCTGCGCTAAACTCGCCCGCTTATTCAGGAGCCAACATGACACTACCAAGCAAGATGCGCGCGGTCGAGATTGCGAAGCCCGGCGGACCGGAAGCGCTGGTGCCGACCGAGCGCCCGCTGCCGAGCCCGAAGCCGAACGAGATTCTGGTCAAAGTTGCCGCAGCCGGCGTAAACCGACCGGACATCCTGCAGCGCCAGGGGCTGTACGCGGTGCCCCCCGACGCGTCCGACCTGCCCGGTCTCGAAATCGCCGGCGAGGTCGTCGCCTGCGGCGCGAGCGCGACGCGCTGGAAAGTCGGCGACAAGGTCTGCGCGCTCGCCCACGGCGGCGGCTACGCCGAGTACTGCGTGGTGCCCGAGGTGCAGGCGCTGCCGGTGCCGAAGGGACTGTCGATGATCGAGGCCGCTTCGCTGCCGGAGACCTTCTTCACCGTGTGGTCCAACGTCTACGACCGCGGCCGACTGAAGGCCGGCGAGACACTGCTGGTGCACGGCGGCTCCTCGGGCATCGGCGTCACCGCGATCCAGATCGCCAGGGCGATGGGCAACCGCGTGCTCGCCACCGCGGGCAGCGACGACAAATGCGCCGCCTGCGTCAAGCTGGGTGCCGACAAGGCGATCAACTACCGCACCCAGGACTTCCTCGCCGAAGTGCAGGCCGCCACCGACGGCAAGGGCGTGAACGTGATCCTCGACATGGTCGGCGGCGATTACGTGCCGAAAGAGCTCAAGTGCCTCGCCGAAGAAGGGCGGCTGGTGTTCATCGCCTTCCTGCGCGGGCCCAAGACCGAGCTCGACATCAACGAGGTGATGCGGCGCCGCCTCACCCTCACCGGCTCGACCCTGCGCCCGCGCCCGGTCGAGTTCAAGGGCGCGGTCGCGGCGAGCCTGCGCGAGCGCGTCTGGCCGCTGATCGAGGGCGGCAAGATCAAGCCGGTGATCTTCAAGACCTTCCCCCTCGCCCAGGCCGCCGATGCGCACAGGCTGATGGAATCCTCGCAGCACATCGGCAAGCTGGTGCTAACCGTATAGCGGTCGCGCGCATGTTCAAGGAAGGCCTGTTCAAGGACAAGAGGATCCTCGTCACCGGGGGCGGCACCGGCCTGGGCAAGGAGATCGCCGCCAAGTACCTCGAGCTCGGAGCGGAGGTCTGGATCGCCGGCCGGCGCGGGCCGGTGCTCGAGCGCACCGCGAAGGAGCTCATGGGGGCGCACGGCGGCACGGTGCGCACGCATTCGGTCGACATCCGCGACGCGCAGGCGGTGGACGCGATGGTGCAGCGAATCTGGGACGAAGCCGGTCCGCTCACCGGACTGGTCAACAACGCCGCGGGCAACTTCATCAGCCCGACCAAGGACCTGACGCCGAACGGCTTCAACGCGATCGCCAACATCGTCTTCCACGGCACTTTCTACGTCACCCACGCGGTCGGGCGGCGCTGGATCGAAGGCGGCCACAAGGGCTCAGTGATCTCGATCCTGGTGACCTGGGTCTGGACCGGGTCGCCGTATGTCGTGCCCTCGGCGATGTCGAAGGCTGCGCTGCACGTGATGACCAAGTCGCTCGCGGTCGAGTGGGGCCGCCACGGTATCCGCCTCAACGCGATCGCGCCCGGACCGTTCCCGACCGAGGGCGCCTCCAAGCGCTTGCGCCCCGACAGCAGCTTCGAGGACGCGACGCGCACGATCCCGATGCGACGCATCGGGCAGATGCCCGAGTTGCAGAACCTCGCCGCCTTCCTGATGGCCGACGGCTGCGACTACCTCACCGGGGAGACGATCGCGATCGACGGCGGCGGCTACCTCGCCAACGGCGCCTCGTTCAGCGAGCTCGACAAGCTCTCGGACGCCGACTGGCAGCGCATGCGCGAATTGATCAAGGCGCAGAACGACAAGGACCGCGCCGGGCGCACCGCGTGAGTTCCGCTCCGCGACCCGCCGCGACGGTCGCCCTGCTGCGCGAGGCGGCCGATGCGCTCGAGGTGTTCCTGCTCCAGCGCACCCGCGGCGCGGCATTCCTCGCCGGCGCCTACGTGTTCCCGGGTGGCGCGATCGACGACGACGACGCGGACCCTCGCGTCTTGCAGCGCGTGGTGGGCCTCGCCGACGGCGAGGCGAGCGAGCGGCTCGGCGTCGCCGCCGGCGGGCTCGCCTACTGGGTCGCGGCGGTGCGCGAATGCTTCGAGGAAGCCGGCATCCTGATCGCGTTGGACGAGCACGAGCGCCCGGTGAGCGCTGAGCGCGCGGCGGCGTTCGAGCACCTGCGCGCGCCGCTCAACGCCGGCGAGCTGTCGTTCGCCGATTTCCTTGAGCGCGAGCGGCTGATCGTGCCGGCGCAGCAGCTGGCCTACTTCGGCCACTGGATCACCGCGCCGGGACGCTCGCGCCGCTTCGACACGCGCTTCTTCGTCGCCCTCGCGCCGCAGGGCCAGGCCGGCTCGCACGACAACGCCGAGACGATCCACAACCTCTGGCTGCGGCCGCAGGAAGCGCTCGAGCGCAACGCGCAAGGCAAGTTCGAGCTGGTGTTCGCCACCAAGCACACGCTGACCGAGCTCGCGCGCTTCGCGCGCCCGTACGAAGCCTTCGAGCACGTCAAGGCGCTGCCCGAGATCGAGACCAACCGTGCCTGCTGGGCACAGGGCAAGGACGGCCCGAGGCTGTTCCGGCGCGCCGACCCGCAGTACTTCGAGATCCACTGGTGCGATCCGCAGGAAAGCGGCAACACGAGCTACGACCTGGTGCCCGGCACGCCGAAGCGGCTCGACCGCCTGGTGACGCGCATCACGGCGCCGAACCCCGGCATGATGACCGGCCCCGGAACCAACAGCTATCTGGTGGGCGACGACGACCTGGCGCTGATCGACCCCGGCCCGGCAATCGACTCGCACCTCGACGCGGTGCTCGCCGCGGGCGCCGGCCGCATCAAGTGGGTGCTGTGCACGCACACTCACCTCGACCACTCGCCTGCGGCAGCCGCGGTGCGCGAAGCGACCGGCGCGCAACTGATCGGCCGTCCGGCGCCGCCGGGCGCGAGCCAGGACCCGGGTTTCGCGCCCGAGCGCGTGCCCGCGCACGGCGAAACGCTCGCCCTGGGCAGCATCGCACTGCGCGCGCTGCATACGCCCGGCCATGCATCGAACCACCTGTGCTACCTCCTCGAGCAAACCGGCATGCTGTTCACCGGCGATCACGTGATGCAGGGCTCGACCGTGGTGATCAACCCGCCCGACGGCGACATGCGCGCCTACCTCGGCTCGCTCGAAGCGCTGCTCGCCGAGGAGTTCGCGATCTTCGCGCCGGGACACGGCTACCTGATCGGCGCGCCGCACAAGGAGCTGCAGCGCCTGATCGCGCATCGGCTCGCGCGCGAGGCCAAGGTGGTGGCGGCGCTGGCGAAGCTCGGCGGCGCGACGCTCGAAGCGCTGGTGCCCGCCGTTTACGACGACGTGCCGGCAAAACTTCATGCCGTGGCGGCGCGCTCTCTGCGCGCGCATCTGGACAAGCTCGTCGCAGAGGGCAGCGTGCGCGTGGCCGCCGGCCGCTACAGCCACCTCGGCTAGCCAATCCCGCGCCAACTGGCTAAGATCGCCACACCCTGCCGTTCGAGGAGAGCGCCATGAGCATGCACGACAAGACGCTGAAGCTGGTGACCAACCTGGACCGCGCCGGGATCGAGGCACGCCTGGCCGAGGTGCGCAGCGGCGCACGCGAGAAGAACCTCAGCGAGGTGACGGCGCTCCTGGACGGCATCGAGGGCGAGCCGCAAGCGCAGATGCAGGAGCGAGTGCAGAATGCGCTCAAGTTGCTGCGCGGCAAGCCCGAGCATGGCGCCATTTCGGCCCTGCTCGAGCTCGTGGAGCTGAACCTGCCCAACCTGAAGTGAAACGCGCCGGGCAGTACGACTTCGACCTTTTCACGATCGGCGGCGGCTCGGGCGGCGTGCGCGCCAGCCGCGTGGCGGCCACCTACGGCGCGCGCGTCGCGATCGCCGAGTCGGGCCGTTTCGGCGGCACCTGCGTAAACATCGGCTGCATCCCGAAGAAGCTGTTTTCCTACGCCGCCCACTTCCGCGACGATTTCGAGGACGCCGCGGCCTACGGCTGGAGCCTCGCCAAGCAGGGCTTCGACTGGCGAACGCTGGTCGCCAACAAGGACAAGGAGATCGCGCGCCTGAACGCGGTCTACGAGCGGCTGCTCGCTTCTGCCGGAGTCGAGATCGTGCGCGGCCGCGCCGCGCTGCGCGACGCGCACACGGTCGAGGTCGCCGGCCGCAGCTGGAGCGCCAAGCACATCCTGATCGCCACCGGCTCGCGGCCGCAGGTGCCCGACATACCGGGAAAGTCGCATGCGATCACCTCCGACGCCGTATTCCATCTCGAGCGCCTGCCGCCGCGCGCGATCGTCGTCGGCGGCGGCTACATCGCGGTCGAATTCGCCTCGATCTTCAACGGGCTGGGGGTGCAGACCACGCTCGCCTACCGCCGCCACCGCCTGCTGCGCGAGTTCGATGTCGAGCTGGGAACGCGCCTGGGGGAGGAGATCCAGAAGAAGGGCGTCATCGTGCATTTCGGCGCCGAGCCGGAGTCGATCGCCAAGCTGCCCGACGGCGTGCTCGAAGTCGCCTACGGCGACGGCATGCACGCGCGCGCCGAGCTGGTGCTGTTCGCCACCGGACGGGTGCCGAACAGCAAGGGTCTCGGGCTCGAGGTCGCGGGCGTGAAGCTGGGGCCGATCGGCGAGGTGCTGGTGGACGCCTTCTCCAGGAGCTCGGTAGCCTCGATCCACGCCATCGGCGACGTCACCAACCGGATCAACCTGACCCCGGTAGCGACCGCCGAGGGCATGGCGCTGGCGAAGACGCTGTTCGGCGGCGAGCCGACCGCGATGGACTACGACAACGTGCCGACCGCGGTGTTCGCCAACCCGAACCTCGCCACCGTGGGCTTGTCGGAGGAGACGGCGCGCGAGCGCTACCCGAAGCTTCAGGTGTACAAGACCGCGTTCCGCTCGCTCAAGCACACGCTCACCGCGAGCGAGGAGAAGACGTTCATGAAGCTGGTGGTGGACGCCGACAGCCAGCGGGTGGTCGGCGCCCAGATGATCGGCCCGGATGCGGGCGAGATTATCCAAGGCATCGCGATCGCCGTTAAGCTCGGCGCAAGCAAGGCGCAGTTCGACGCCACCATCGGCATTCACCCGACGGCCGCCGAAGAATTCGTCACCATGCGAGAAGCGGCGAGTCCTTGATCTGCCGCGCAAAGCCCGGTAAAACGCAAGACAGAAGCAAGCTAGACACAGAGCTAGGCCCGCTATGCTGCTGGAGTCCCGCATCAGGAAGATCATCGCTGAGCTGAGCGGCAAGGTGCAGTTGCCGCTCGCGCTCGAGCTGTGGAACGGCGAGCGTTACGACCTGTCGCCGTCGCCGACGGTAACCTTGCGCGTTCCGTCGGCCGGCGCGCTGCGCTACCTGATCAATCCGGACCTCGCCAAGCTGGGCGAGGCCTACGTCGAGGGCCACCTCGAGATCAAGGGCCCGATCGCGGACGCGCTGCGCGCAGCCGAAGGCCTGTCGCGCAACCTTGGCGAGGGCAAGGGCGGCAAGCTGCCGCTGCTGCGCCGCCGCCACAGCAAGCAGCGCGACGCCGAGGCAATTCGATACCACTACGACGTTTCGAACGCCTTCTACGCCTTGTGGCTCGATCGCAACATGGTCTACTCCTGCGCCTACTTCAAGACCGGCGACGAGGACATCGACACCGCGCAAGAGCAGAAGCTCGACCACGTCTGCCGCAAGCTGCGGCTGCGCCCCGGCGACCGCTTGCTCGACATCGGCTGCGGCTGGGGCGGGTTGGTGCGCTGGGCGGCGAAGAATTACGGCGTCGACGCGACCGGCATCACGCTGTCGCGCAACCAGCACGCTCTGGCGTCCGAGCGGATCAAGGCCGACGGCCTCACGGATCGCTGCCGGGTGCTGCTGCAGGACTACCGCGACGTGCCGGGCACGGCCGTGTACGACAAGATCTCGTCGGTGGGCATGTTCGAGCATGTCGGGCTGAAAAACCTGCCGCTGTACTTCGGCGTCATCCGGCGCCTACTCAAGGAGGGCGGCGTAGCGTTGAACCACGGCATCACCTCGGTCGACCCGGACAGCCGCTCGGTCGGCCTGGGCGGGGGCGACTTCGTCGAGAAGTACGTCTTCCCGCATGGCGAGCTGCCGCACGTGTCGCTTGCCCTGCGCGAGATGGTCGCCGCCGGCCTCGAGGTGATGGACGTCGAAACGCTGCGCCTGCACTACGCCAGGACGCTGTGGCAGTGGAGCGAGCGGCTCGAAGCGAACCTCGAGCGCGCAAGCGAGTACGCCGGCGAGAAGCGCCTGCGCATCTGGCGCGCCTACCTCGCCGGCTGCGCGCACGCCTTCGAACAACGCTGGGTCTCGATTCACCAGATGCTCGCGGTCAAGAGCGGTAACCCGACCACCAACCCCCTGCCCTGGAGCCGGGACTGGATCTACCGATGAGCAGCCCCGTCGCGCTCTGGCACGCCGAACACGCGAACTTCTCGCGCCTGCTTTCGCTGCTGGAGAACCAGCTCGCGGTATTTCACGAGGGCGGCAAGCCGAACTACGAGCTGATGATCGACATCGTGTCGTACCTGCGGCACTACCCCGATCGCTTCCACCACGCGCGCGAGGACGTCGCCTTCGCGCGCCTGGTTGCGCGCGAACCGGAGCTGCAGGGCAAGATAGGCCGCCTGCTGCAGGAGCACCGCGTCATCGCCAATGCCGGCGACGAACTGCTCACGCTGCTGAACCAGGTCGTCGACGAGGCGATCGTCTCGCGCGCCGAAGTCGAAACGGCGGCGGCCACTTACCTGGTGTACTACCGCCATCACGTTGCGACCGAAGAGGGGGACGTGCTGCCGCGCGCAGTCGAGCTGCTCACGCCCGGGGACTGGGCCGCGGTGGCCGCCGCGATCCCGGCGGGCCGCGACCCCCTGTTCGGCGACGATTCCGACGAGCGCTACCGCGAGTTGCGGCGGCTCATCCTGATCGAGGCCAGCGGCACGCAGCCGAGGTAGCCGGCGAGCGCTGCGCCGAGCGCCAGCAGGTAAGAGCCTTCCAGTCCCAGCACGCTGTCCGCGAGCACGAAGACGCCGGTGCCTGCGATCAGCGCCGCGTAGGCGCTCGCCGGGCCACCGACGCGCCCGCCCCACAGCGCGAACAGCATCATGATCAGTATCCCGGCGCTGCCCAGGCCGGATGACTCCTGCACCAGCGCGTACATGCTCTCGCTCGACAGGGCGATGAAGTAGGCGATCACGCCGAACGCGATTACCGCCCAGCGGTTGGCCCTGAGCTTGACCTTCTCCGGCAGCCGCGGCGCGAGCGGCAGGAGCACGTTGTGCGCCGCGAGCGAGCCCGCGACAAGCAGCGCGCCGGAAAGCGTCGACAGGATCGCCGACACCAGCGCGCCCAGGAACAGGATGTATAGCGGCATCGGGAGCTGCTGCTGCGCGAACAGCGCCAGCACCTGCTCGTGGTTGCGCCCCGCGCCGATCATGCCGGCGGCACCCAGACCGATGGCCACCGGCACGATGCCGATCGCGAGGTACAGCGCGCCGGCCGCGACCGTCGCGCGCCGCGCGAGCGGCGCGCCGCGCACCGCGAGGATGCGCGATACCAGCTCCTGCGCGGCGATGGTGGAGAATATGGGCACTGCGAGCGTATCGAGCACGCTCAGCGCGCTGCGCCCGTGCATCGGATCGAAGCGCGCCCCGGGCAGCGCGGCGATCACGCGCAGCCCGCCGAGCGAAACGAACACGGCGCCCAGTGCCAGCACGCCCGCAATGAGCACGATGCCTTGCACCAGGTCGGTGACCGCGTCCGCCCACATGCCGCCGATCGCGGTGTAGGCAATGACGACCGCGGCGGCGAGCGTGATGGCCGAGAGCAGGCCGAGGTCCGAGGCCGAAGCCAGCACCTGCCCGAAGGCGCGCACCTGCGCTGCGGCCCACATGACCGAGCCGGGGATCATGATGATGGCCGCGAGCCGCTCGACGCCGATGCCGTAGCGCTGGCGGAACAGATCCGCGAGCGTGACGATGCCGCGTTTCCACAACAGGCCGGCGAACAGTAGCCCGGACAGGACGATTCCGGCGCTGTAGCCGAAGGGATCGGCGATGACCCCCGAGATGCCGTGCGCATAGGCCTCCCCCGCAGCGCCGACGCAGGTCTCGGCGCCGAACCAGGTCGCGAACACGGTGAAGGTCGCCAGCCAGGGACCCAGGCTGCGCCCCGCCAGCAGGTAGTCCACTTCGTTGCGGTTGCGGTGCGAGAACCAGAACGCGATGCCGAGCTGGGCGACAATGTAGAGCAGCACGCAGGCGAGCACCCAGTCCATCGCTCAGCCCAGCGCGCGCACGACCAGCGAGCCGCCCGAGGCGAGCAGCATCAACGCCACGGCGCGCATCAGCGTATCGCGTCGGATACGCCGGAACAGGCGCGAAGCCGTGGAAATTCCGATCCACGCCGCCGGCAGTGCAACTGCCGCCGCGACCCACACCGACAGGTCGCTCATGAGCCCGGTGAGCACGAACGCCACCAGCCGCATCGAGATGCTCGCGATCGAAGTCACCGCCAGCGTGGCGCGGAACGCTTCCTTGCTTAGATTTCGCTGGGAGAGATAGATCGCGTACGGCGGCCCGCCCGCACCGAACATGGCGCTGGTGATGCCGCCCGCGAGGCCCGCCGGCCAGGCCCAGCCGCGCGCAACCGCGCCGCTCGGGCCGCGCCAGACGAGCGAGTACAGGGCGAAGGCAACGACGAAGACCCCCAGCGCGAGCATCCCGCCCTGGCGCGGCATGTTCACCAGCGCAGTAACACCGAGCACGGTCCCCGCCACCAGCATCGGCACCAGTCGCACAACTTCGCCGCGCACCACGTGCCGCGGCGCCTCGAGCCCGATGCGCAGCGCGTTCGCCAGGTCGAGTAGCACGAACACCGCGAGCGCGAAGCGCAGCGGCACGAAGTGCGTCGCGAGCGGGATCGCGATCAGCGCGGCGCCGAAGCCGGTAATGCCGTAGACCAGCGCGCCGAGGAAGGCGATCGGCGCCAGCGCCAGGACCTCGGCGCTCAAGTCTTGGCCGACAGATTCAGCGTGTAGACGCCGGTAAGGCGGGCGCTGTCGAGGATATGGCCTTTGATCGCGGCCAGCATGTCAGCTCCCCTGAAATCGTCCGCCAGCGGACATTTCTCGATGTCGAGCGCGTAAAGCGTGAACACGTAGTGGTGCACGATCGTGTCGTTCCAAGGCGGGCACGGCCCGTCGTAGCCGAAGTAGTCGCCTTTCATCTCCGCGTCGCTCGCGAACCAACCGGTGTAGTCGTTGCGCCCCTGGCGCGCGCCGCGCGGCGCCTGTGGCCCGGGCTTGCCGTGTGGCGTGATCCCGTTCGAGAACTCGCCCTCCGCGATCGGCTTGTCGAAAGGCTTCAGGTCGACCAGCAGCCAGTGGTAGAAATCGACCCGCGGCAGCGTGGCGGGAATCTGCCGGCCCTCCTTGTTGACGTCGTCGGGCTTGGACGGCACGTCGTAATCGTGGCAGATCAGCGCCAGCGAGCGCGTGCCCGCCGGCAACCCGCTCCAGGCAAGCTGTGGGTTGCGGTTGTCGGACAGCCGGACGTGGGTCTTCGCGTCGGGCACCGCGAACGCGCAGCGGTCCGGAATCGCGCCCATATCGGCAAAGCTCTCGCTGGTCAGTTTCATCCCTCGCCTCCCTTCGTGTCCGTGTCCGGCGTAATTATAAGGTCGTCCCTGGTGTGGGGATTGATCCGCCCGAGCGCCGCGACGTAGCGCCGGAACGGCAGCGCGAAGCGCTGCTCCAGCCGCTCGGCGCGCTCGCGCAGCGTGCGCCAGGCGAGCCGTCGCGGTGCGCCCTTGAGCGCGAACACCAGCAGGTTCGGGTCGGCGAGCGCCGGCAGGCACAGCACCGCGCCGCCGAAGGCGCCCTCCAACCGCCTCAGGTAGAGGTCGAGCCCCGGGTCGTCGCTCATGAAATTGAGCACCATTGCGCCGGGCTCGGCGAGCGCGAACCAGGCGGCGTCGTAGAACGCGCGGCTTACCAGCCCGGGAACCTGCTCGCCGTCGTCGAAGCCGTCGACCAGCAGCAGATCGCAGCATTCCGGCGCCAGCGCCTCGGCGCCGTCGCCGATTTCGACCCGGAGCCGCGCGTCGTCGGGCGGCAGCGCGAAGTGCTCGCGCGCCGCCGCGACCACGCGCGGGTCGAGCTCGATCACGCGCAGGCGCGCGGCGCGGAACCGGCGATGGAAGAACTTGGCCAGCGACCCTCCGCCCAGCCCGATCATCAGCACCTCGCGCGGCTGCGGGTGGAACAGCAGAAACGCCATCATGCATCGCGTGTAGTCGAGCGCGAGCGTGTACGGGTCGTCGATCCGCATCGCGCTCTGGATCGCGTCGCCGCCGAGGTGCAGGCGGCGAACGCCGCGCGCCTCGCTCACCGCGAGCGCCGGGGCGCGCTTCACGCCGCGGCGGCGCGCGTGCGCCGCATCAGCACCAGCACGATACCCGCGGCGGCGAACGACAGCGCCGCGCCGGCCAGGATCGGCGCCGCGTAGCTGCCCAGCGCGTCGAACGCGGCGCCCGCCAGCGGCGGGCCGATCAGGGTGCCGATTCCCGGGCCGGTGTAGAGAAAGCCGATGATGCCCGACAGCGCGCGCGGGCCGTAGAGATCCATCACGATCGACGGCGCAAGGGCGACGAATCCGCCGTAGAAGACGCCGAACGAGAGCGCGAACAGGGCCAGGATCCAGTACTGGGTGGAGAGCCACCAGACCACCAGCATCGCGCCCAGGCCGAGGTACATCACCGCCAGCGAGGGCACGCGCCCGAGGCGGTCGGCAACGCCGCCGATGGTGAAACGCCCGAGCAGGCTGCCCAGCCCGATCAGGCTCACCAGCGCCACGCCCTTGGCCTCCGAATAGCCCGCGTCCTGGGCGAACGAGGCGAGGTGCACCATCGGCACGAACAGCCCGACGCACACCAGCACGCTCGAGAAGTACAGCAGCCAGAACGGCTCCGAGCGCAGGGCCTGGCCGAGCGTCGCGCCGGGCAGCGTGGCACGCGCGGTGCGCTGCGAGCCGGCGGCGCCGTGGCGCGCGGGGTCGTCGTCGATCGCGAGCGCGGCGGCGCCGCCGAGCACCAGCGCGCCGAGCGCGAGCGCCTGGTACGCCGCGCGCCAGCCGAAGGCGCCGATCAGCCAGGCCGCGAGCAGCGGCACCAGAAAATTTCCGGCGCCGATACCGGCCACCGCGAGCCCCGAGGCAAAGGCGCGGTTGGCAACGAACCACGGCTGCACCGCGCCCACCGAGGGCACGTAGGTGAGCCCGACGCCGACGCCGATGCCGACGCTGTAGGTCAGGTAGAGCACTTCGACCGAGGACGCGACGCTCGCCAGCGCGAGCGCGGCGACCAGGCAGCCGACCCCCGCCAGCGCGACCCGGCGCGGCCCGAGCCGGTCGGCGAGCACGCCGCCTGGCGCGCCGAGGGTGAACCAGAGGAAAGCGGCGACCGAGAACACCAGCGAAACGTGCCCGCGCGAGGCCGAGAACTCGGACTGGAACGCGCTGAAGAACGCGGCGAACGAGTACGCCGCGCCGAAGCCGACGAACATCAGGGTGAAGGCGGCGGCCACCACCACCCAGCCGTAATACGGGCGGCGGCTCAATACAGGGCTCCGCGCGCGCTCACCGGCCACAGCGCCTCGACCCGACCGTCGCGCACGCAAACATACCAGTCGTACAGGTTCACCGTCGGGTCGCAGTGCCCCGGCACCAGCAGCAGCTTGTCGCCCAGCGCGGGCGGCGGCCCGGCTGCGATCTCGAGCACGCCGTGCTCGTCCGAGGCGCGCGCGTAGCGCAGCCCGGGGCGCTCCCACACCAGCGGCATCCCGGAATCGACGCTCAGCGCCTTGAGCCCGGCGTCGAGCACCGCGCGATCCGGCGCCGGCCGGCTCATCACGGTCGCCAGCACGAACAGGGCATGCTCGAAGGACGGCAGCGGCGCGGCCCATTCGTTCTTCGCGTAGTCGGCGTCCATGAAGACGTACGAGCCGGGCTGGATCTCGTCGAAGGCGCCCGACTCGATCTCGAACGCGAAGCTTCCGCTGCCGGCGCCGGTCACCGTCGGGCAGGCGAGCCCTGCGGACTCGATCAGGCGCCGCGTCTGGTTGGCGGCGCTCGCGGCGCGGGCGATCGCGGCGCGGCGCTCGGCCATCGTGCGCAAATGCTGCGCCGCGCCGTGATAGGCCTGCAGGCCGGCGAAGCGCAACCCGGGGCGGGCGGCGATCTCGCGCGCCAGCGCCAGCGCCGGCTCGCCCGGCGCGACGCCGCAGCGGTGCGCGCCGACGTCCACTTCGACGTAGATGTCGAGCATCGCGCCGGCGCGCTGCGCCGCCTGCGACAGCTCGCCCACGTTGGCCGCGTCGTCGGCGCACACGCCGATGCGCGCCCGCCGCGCGAGCGCCGCGAGCCGCTCGAGCTTGCGCGCCCCCACGATCTCGTTCGAAACCAGGACGTCGGCCACGCCGCCTTCGACCATCGCCTCGGCCTCGGACACCTTCTGGCAGCACACGCCGACCGCGCCGGCGGCGATCTGGCGCCGCGCGATCTCCGCGCACTTGTGCGTCTTGGCATGGGCTCGCACGCGCACGCCTCGCCCTTCCACGGCCTGCGACAGGCGCCTGAGGTTGCGCTCGAAGGCATCGAGCTCGATCACCAGGGCCGGGGTGTCGACCTCGTCGAGCGCCGCGCCGACAACCGCAGGAGGAGCGAGCGTCATGGCGTTAGGCCGCCGCCCGGTGCCCGCGCTCGCGCCGCGCGAGCCAGGCGATCGCCGCCATGATGATCGCGACCAGCGGCAGGGCGGCGTAGTTGACGCTGTTCCAGCCCAGGTTGGTCACGATCATGCCGGAGGAAAAGGAAGACAGCGCCATCATGACGAAGATCGCCGAGTCGTTGGCGCCCTGCGCCTTGGCGCGCTCCTCCGGGCGGTAGGTCGTGGTGAGCAGCGTGGTGGCGCCGATGAAAAGGAAGTTCCAGCCCACCCCCAGCAGCACCAGCGCGAACCAGAACTGCGTAATCGCGACACCGGTCAGCGCGACGCCGACGCAGACTGCATTGAGCAGCGCGCCGGCGAACATCACCCGCAGCGCGCCAAAGCGGCGGATCAGCCCGCCGGTGAAGAACGACGGCAGGTACATGCCCACCACGTGCGAGGAGATGACGAAGGCGGCCGCGCCATAGGGGTGGCCGCAGATGCTCATCGCAATCGGCGTCGAAGTCATGAGGAAGTTCATCACACCGTAGCCGATCGCCGCGCCCGCCACCGCGACCAGAAACTTGGGCTGCCGCGCGATCGTCGACAGCGGCCGCCCCGTCGCCTGCTGCTCCGCCGCGCTTGGATCGGGGATGCGGATGAAACGCAGCAGCGCCATGGTCACCAGCGCGAACACGATCAGGGCCAGGTAGGCGGCGAGGAACCTCTGCGGCAGCAGATCCACCGTCAGCCGGCTGGTGGTCGGGCCGAGCACGCCGCCGATCAGCCCTCCCGCCAGCACCAGCGAGATCGCGGTGGGCCGGAACTGCACGCTCGCCGCATCGGCGGCGGCGAAGCGGTAGTACTGACCGAAGGCGTTGTAGACGCCGAATACCAGCGCGCCGAAGCACAACAGCCAGAAATTCTGCGACCAGATCGCGCCGGCGCAGACCAGCGCGCCGGCGATCCCCCACAGCGTGCCGAGCGTCAGGCCCCGCCGGCGCCCGACCCGCTTCATATGCAGCGAGGCGCGCATCGTCGCCACCGCGCCGCCAAGCACCCAGAAAGTCACCGGCAGCGTGGCGAGCGAGCGGTTGGGCGCCAGCGCGAGCCCCGCCAGCCCGTTGATCGCGATCAGGGTCGAGTTGTTGGTCAGCAGCATCGCCTGACAGGCGGTCAGCAGCGCGACGTTGCGCCGTTCACTGTTCATATATACAGTGCATGGGGGCTTCGCATCAGGTTTCGTTTCGGGAAGCCCGGATTCTACCGGCAGCGACGATGGCAAACGAAGCAAAGCGCGAAACCCGTTCGATCGACGTGCATGCGGCGACGGTACAGGCGCCGGGCAAGTCGCGCGGCGCGCTTTCGCGCCTGCAGGGACGCTTCGAAAGTCTGGCGCGCGAGGCCTTCGACGACGGCTGGGGCGCGGACGACGAGGCGCCGGCGACGATCGAGACCACGGTCACCGAGGAGCGAGCGCGCACGATCATCCAGCGCAACGACTCGCCCGACCTGCCGTTCGAGCTGTCGATCAACCCCTACCGCGGTTGCGAGCACGGCTGTATCTACTGTTATGCGCGGCCGAGCCACGCCTACCTCGAGCTTTCGCCGGGGCTCGACTTCGAGACCCGGCTGTTCGCCAAGGTGAACGCGGTCGAGCGGTTGCGCGAGGAGCTCTCCAGGCCGGGCTACCGCCCGTCGCCGATCGCGCTCGGCGCCAACACCGATTGCTACCAGCCGATCGAGCGCCGTAACAGGATCACGCGCGGCCTGATCGAGCTGCTCGCCGAGTGCCGCCACCCGCTGACGATCGTCACCAAATCTGCGCTGGTCGAGCGCGACCTCGACCTGCTCGGCCCGATGGGCCGCGCCAACCTGGCCAAGGTGTTCGTCTCGCTCGGCACCCTGGACCGGCAGCTGGCGCGGCGCCTGGAGCCGCGCGCGGCGAGCCCGCAGCGGCGCCTTGACACCATCCGCGCGCTTGCCGGAGCCGGCGTGCCGGTCGGCGTCATGCTCGCGCCGGTGGTCCCCGCGCTGTCGGACAAGTCGGTGGAGGAATCGCTCGAGGCCGCCGCCGCGGCGGGCGCGAGCATGGCCGGCTACCAGCTCATGCGCCTGCCGAACGAGCTCAAGGAGTTGTTCCGCGAGTGGCTGGCGGCACACTACCCGTTGCGCGCCGAGCACGTGATGAGCATCGTGCAGCAGCTGCGCGGCGGGCGCGACAACGACCCGCGCTTCGGCACGCGAATGACCGGCAGCGGAAACTACGCCGAGCTGCTGGCCAAGCGCTTCGAGATCGCCTGCCGCCGGCTCGGACTGAACGGCGCCGAGCGCGGCACCCGGCCACGCCGCGAGCTCGATTGCTCACTTTTCCGCCCGCCCCCGCGCCCCGGGCAAATGCAGCTTTTCTGAGCGTGCGCAGGCTCTGGCTCGCGGTCGGCTGGGCAATGGTGGCGGCGATCGTTTTCGGCTCGGTGATGCACTCTCCGCCCTCGCTCGGCTTCGAGCAGGGCGACAAGCTCGAGCACGTCGGCAGCTACGGCCTGGTCATGTTCTGGTTCTGCCAGCTCTATTACGCGCGCCCCGCGCGCCTGGCTTACGCCCTGGGATTCGCCGCCCTGGGCGTGGCGCTGGAGTTCGTGCAGGGCTGGCTCGGCTACCGCGATTTCGAGCTGGCCGACATGCTGGCCGACGCCGCGGGCGTGGCTTTCGGCTGGAGCGCGGCGCTCATCTTCCCCACAGCGTTACCAGGAGCGGGAACAGGAAAGCGGTGAGCAGGCCGTTGAGGCCCATGCCGAGGCCGGCGAAGGCGCCCATGGTCTCGGAAACCTGGAACGCGCGCGCGGTACCGATGCCGTGTGCCGCCACCCCGACTGCGAAGCCGCGCACCGCGTGGTCGTGGATGCGCAGCAGGTTGAGCGTGCCGCGCGCGAGCACCGCGCCGAGAATGCCGGTGCACACCACCAGCACCGCGGTGAGCGACGGCAGGCCGCCGAGCTTTTCGGCGATCCCCATCGCGATCGGGGTGGTGACGGATTTCGGCGCCATCGACAGCAGGGTCACGCGATCCGCCCCCAGCAGCCAGCCGATGCCGACCGCCGACAGCGCGGCGACCAGCGAGCCGGCGAGCAGCGCGCCGAGCACCGGCACCAGGTTCTTCTTCAGCTTGCCGAGGTTGGCGTACAGCGGCACCGCCAGCGCCACCGTCGCCGGCCCGAGCAGGAAGTGCACGAACTGCGCGCCGTCGAAGTAGGTCTGGTAGGGCGTCCCCGTCGCCCACAGCAGGGCGACCAGGAACGCGACCGACAGCGCGACCGGGTTGGCGAGCGGGTTCATGTCGAGGCGGCGGTAGATCCAGTACGCCGCCTGGTACGCGACCAGCGTGACGGTCAGGCCGAGCAGCGGCGAGGTCGACAGGTAGACCCAGATCTCGGTGAAGCGGCTGCTCATCGGCGTGCCTGCAGCGCGCGCATCACCAGCGCGGTGATGCCGATGGTGATCACCGTGCTGGCGACCAGCGCGACGCTGATCGGCAGCCACTCCGCCTCGAGCCGCCTGAAATGCAGCATCACCCCGACGCCGGCGGGAACGAACAGCAGCGACAGGTGCGACAGCAGCGTCTGCGCCGTTCCGTTCAGCCAGTCCGGCGCGCCGCCGCGCAGGGCGAGGCTCAGGAACAGCAGCAGCATGCCGACCACCGGCCCCGGCACCGGCAGACCCGCGGCCTGCACGATCACCTCGCCGACCAGCTGGTAGACCAGGAGCACGGTGATCGCAGCGAGCATGGCGGGCAAATGTTAACACCGGCGAAACGCGGGCCCTGCACGCGACCCGCCCTGCTAGGCTGACGCGATGAGCCACGCCGCGCCCGCCGCCGACGCCCGTACCGAGCGCCTGCTCGCGGCGCCGATCCTGCCGACGCTGCTGCGCCTGTCGGCCCCGGGAGCGCTGCTGGTGGTGTTCCAGTCGATGATCTCGATCGGCGACACCTGGTTCGTCAGCCGGCTCGGGACCGTGCCGCTCGCGGGCCTGGCGCTGGTATTCCCGCTGCTGATGCTGCTGCAGATGACTTCCGCCGGCGCGATGGGCGGCGGCGTCGCGTCGGCGATCGCGCGCGCGCTCGGCGCCGGCGACCTCGTCACCGTGCGGCGCCTGGTGGTCCATGCGCTGGCGATCGCCCTCGCGCTGGGGATCGCGTTCACGCTGCTGCTGCGGGGCTTCGGCCGGCCGGTGTACCGGCTGCTCGGCGCCCAGGACGCGACCGTCGGATTCGCCCTCGCCTACTCGAACGTCGTGTTCGGCGGCGCAATCCTGGTGTGGCTCGCCAACACGCTTGCCAGCGCGCTGCGCGGCACCGGCAACATGCTGCTGCCGGCGCTCACGCTCAGCGCCGCCACCCTGGTGCACGTGCCGCTTTCGGGATCGCTGGTGCTCGGCCTGGGGCCAATGCCGCAGCTCGGGATCGCCGGCGCCGGCGTCGCCTACGTCACCACCTTCGGCCTGTCGGCGCTCGCGATGACGTTCGCGGTGTTCCGCGGCGGCAGCCTGCTGCGGCCGCGCGCCGGCGACTTCCGGCTCGAGCGGCGGCTGTTCAGGGAAATCCTGCGGGTGGGCGGGATTTCGGTCGCCTCGTCGGCGCAGACCGTGCTCACGACGGTGGTGCTTACCGGCTTCGTCGGGCGCTTCGGCACCGCGGCGCTCGCCGGCTACGGCGTCGGACTGCGCCTCGAGCTGCTGCAGATTCCGCTCGTGTTCGCGGTCGGGCAGGCAATGGTGGCGCTGGTCGGTACCCACGTCGGCGCCGGGCGCGCACTGCGGGCGAAAAAGATCGCCTTCGCCGGCGGCGGGCTCGCTGCGGGCGTGAGCCTCGCCATCGGCGTCACGATCACGATCGTGCCGCAGGCCTGGATGGGCCTGTTCAGCGCCGATGCCGCGGTGCTCGACGCCGGCGCACGCTACCTGCGCACGGTCGGGCTGTGCTATCCGTTCCTCGCCGTGGGCCTCGCGCTGTACTTCGCCTCGCAGGGCGCGGGCCAGGTGCTCTGGCCGGTGCTGGCCGGCACTGCGCGCCTGCTGATCGTGGTGGCCGGAGGCAGCGCCGTGCTCGCCGCCGGCGCGGGATTGCAGAGCGTGTTCGCGGTGATCGCCATCGCCATGCTGATCTTCGGCGTGCTCACTGCCCTCGCGGTCACCAGGGCGGTGTGGGGGGTGCGCTAAGCGAAGAACTCGATCAGCGCGTCGAGCACCGCGTCGGGCGCTTCGGCCATCAGCGAGTGCCCCGAAGAGGCGATCTGCACCGTGCGGCTGCCGGCAATCGCCTGCGCGATCGACGCCGCAGCCCGGGGCGGAGTCATCACGTCGCGCCGCCCGAGCAGGAACAGGGCGGGGCATTTCACCCTGGCCGCGCTGTCGAGTCCCGCGGCGTAATCGTTGCACGCCTTGAGGTCGCTGTGCAGCACGCCGGGTGCAAGCCGCGCCAGCCGCGCCAGGGTGTCGCCGTACATCCACATGCCGGGATTCGGGTTGCCGCCGAGCGGCACCTGCGGCGCGTGGCCCCAGATGGTGGACATGTCGAACGCCTCCTGCGCGTTCTTTCGCGCTGCCTCCAGGAACGCCTCCGAGACCTTCATCGGGTACGCGACGCCGATCAACGCGACGCGCTCCACGCGCGCGGGGTGGTGCGCGGCGCACTCGAGCGCGATCAGAGACCCTAGCGAGTGTCCGACCAGCGCTGCCTCGCCGAGACCGGCGCCGTCGAGCACCCGCACGACCCAGTCCGCCATCGCCTCGACCGACGCGAGCGGCGGCCCGTCGCTGCGGCCGTGCCCCGGCAGGTCGAGCGCGAGAACGTTGCGCCCGTGATAACCGAAGTACCGGCTCTGCAGCCCGAACCAGCTGTGATCGAGTCCCGCGCCGTGCAGGAACACGACGCTCGGCCGCGCCGCGTCGATCGCGTGCGCGGCCGTGTAGGCAAAGACCTGCTTGCCGTCGACAGCGAAATTCATTGCAATGCCTTCTTCGCCGCGCCCAGCGCGCGGCCCAGGTCGTCGATCAGGTCCTGCGCGTCCTCCAGCCCTATCGAGAGCCGCACCGTGCCGGCGCTGATGCCGGCTTTCTTCAGGTCCTGGTCCGACATGCGGTAGTGCGTGGTGGTGGCGGGATGGATCACCAGCGACTTCGCGTCGCCGACGTTGGCCAGGTGCGAGAAGATGCGCAGGCTCTCGATGAACGCGCGTCCGGCGGGGCGCCCGCCCTTCATGTTGAACGAGAACACCGCGCCCGCACCGTGCGGCAGCAGCCGCTGCGCCAGCGCATGATCGGGGTGCGAGGCCAGCTCCGGGTAGCCGACCGACTCGACCATCGGGTGCGCGGCGAGGAAAGTCACCACCTTGCGCGTGTTATCGACGTGGCGCGGCATTCTCAAGTGCAACGTCTCGATTCCCTGCAGGATGTGGAACGCGGTCATCGGCGCCATGCAGGCGCCGAAGTCGCGCAAGCCCTCGCGCCGCGCGCGCAAGAGGAACGCCCGCGTGCCCGACTCGTCCTCGAAGTCCATGTCGTGGAAGCCCTCGTAAGGCGCGGTGAGCTGGGGAAACTTGCCGCTCTTGCCCCAGTCGAAGCGCCCCGAGTCGACCAGCACGCCGCCGATCGCCACGCCGTGGCCGCCGAGGAACTTGGTCGCCGAGTGGTAGAGCAGGTCGGCGCCCAGCTCGAAGGGTTTCATCAGGTACGGCGTGGTGAAAGTCGAGTCGACCAGCAGCGGCAGGCCCGCCGCGTGCGCGATCTGCGCCACGGCGGGGATGTCGAGCACGTCTAGTCCCGGGTTGCCGAGCGTCTCGCCGAAGACCAGCCGCGTGTTGTCCCGCATCGCGCGCTCGAAATTGCGCGGATCGCGCGGGCTGACGAAGGTCGTGTCGATGCCGAAGCGCCTGAGCGTGTAGCCCAGCAGGTTGTGCGAGCCGCCGTAGAGCGAATTCGAGGCGACGACGTGGTGCCCGGCGTCGAGCAGGGTAGCGACCGCCAGGTGCAGCGCCGCCTGTCCCGACGCGGTCGCGATCGCACCGACGCCGCCCTCGAGCGCGGCGACGCGCTCCTCGAGCACCGCCACGGTCGGGTTGGAGATGCGCGAGTACACGTGCCCCGCGCGCTCCATGTTGAACAGCGAGGCCGCGTGCTCGGTGTCGCGAAAGACGTACGAGGTGGTGGCGTAGATCGGCACCGCGCGGCTGCCGGTCGTCGCGTCGGGCGACTGGCCGGCGTGCAGCGCGAGCGTGTCGAGAGCGGGGTATTTGGGTGCTGCCATCGCGGGCTCCGCAATAGAAAACGCCCCTCGCAAGGGGCGTTCGTAGGGTCGGCTCGTCTAGTGCAGGTGCTTGCGGCTCGGCCGCGTGTAGACCTCGAACGCGCGCTCGGACGGCTTCGGCTGCGCGGCCTTCTCCTTCCAGTCGCGGTCGAACAGGTCGTTCACCAGCATTACGACCTCGGCCGCACGTTCCTTGTCGAACTGGCGCTCGAGCAGCGCGGAGACGTCCTCGATCATGCAGCGGCGTTGCGCCTCGTGGATCGCCTGCGCGGTCGGGCCGACGAACAGCAGGCGCCCTTCCTGGTCGCCGTTCTCCTGGTACAGCGTGAGGTCGACCTCGACCGCTTCGTAGCAGTACGGCCCGAGGTTCTCCAGCGCCTCGTCCAGCGCGCGATGGAAGCTGCGGCCGATTTCTCCGGTCCAGCAGACGTACAGCATGAGGTCCTTTTCGTCGAATTTGAGCCCCGGTTCGTCCGGCTCCAGGCTCTTGACGTCGCCCAGGCCCTCGGCGTCCAGGTACTCGAGCCACGGCGCCAGCGCCTGCTCGATCTGCTTCTTCGAGACCCCTTCCAGAATGGGGATGTCGGCGTGTACGTGAACTTCGACGCGCATGGCGCAATCCTTGCGAAAAAAGCGTGACATTCTACCATCCGGGCCTCGGCCGGGGCTTGAATCCCGGCCCGGCGGCACAAAGTTTGCTTGTAGTTGTCCAAGGTCTTGGCAACGGTGCGCCGAAGGAGGTTGCAATGAACGTTCTGTACAACAACGGCGATTTTTACGTCACCGAGTTCCCCGGCTGGGGCATCGAGCTGGTGGACACGCGCGCCGGCCGCGGGGCCTACTTGGAGGGTGCCCTGGAACGTCAGTTCCGTGCCGAAATGGCGCACCTGATATCGGGCGGGCCGAGCGACGAGTCGGTCGAGGCTTTCCTCGGCAGCTACGAGGCATTGCTCACCAACCCGATGGTGTTCCACTAGCGCAGGCCCGGTTTCGCAGCCGGGCAGCCCGAATCCATTAGCATTCGGGCAATGGTAAGACCCGATTACGCTGGCGCCGGCCTGCTCAACCTGATCGCCTCGCTGACCGAGGCGCGCGGCGGCCGGGCGCTCCAGCCGACGCTCGCGCAGCTGCCACCGGCGGAGATCTCCGCAGCGCGCAATGTCGTGCTGCTGATCGTCGACGGTCTGGGCGACCTCTACCTGACGCGGCGTGGCGCCGGCGGCGAGCTCGCGCGCCGGCGGCGGGGCGCGATCACGTCCGTGTTTCCCTCCACCACCGCCAGCGCGATCACCACTTCGTACACCGGCTGCGCGCCGCTCGAGCACGGCCTGACCGGGTGGTTCACCTATTTCGGCGCCTGCGGCTGCGTCGCCGCGGCGCTGCCGTTCCGTTCCCGCGGCGACTACCGCCCGCTCGGCGCGCGCGGTGTCGAGCCGGGCGCGATCTACGCCTCGCCCTCGCTGTTCGACGCACTGCCGCTGCGCTCGATCGTCGTCTCGCAGCGTGAGATCATCGATTCCGACTACAACCTGCACCATTGCGGGCGCGCCGAGCGGCGCGCCTACGACGACCTGGAGGGCCTGCTGCGCGAGACCGAGGCAGCGGTGAAGTCGGGCAGCGAGCGCAAGTTCGTCTACGTCTACTGGCCGCTGTACGACACGCTGTCGCACGCCCATGGCGCGGAAAGCCCGCAGGCGGCGCAGCACTTCGCCGAGATAGATGCGGCCTTCGGCGCGCTGCTGGCACGCCTGGCCGGGACCGACAGCGCGGTGGTGGCAACCGCGGACCACGGCTTCATCGACTGCCCGCCGGAGGCCGCGCTGCAGCTCGAGGACGGGCCCGGACTTTCGGCGCTGCTGCGCTTGCCGCTGTGCGGCGAGCGCCGCGTCGCGTACTGCCACGTGCAGGAGGGACGGGTGAAGGAGTTCATGGCACGCGCGGCACAATGGCTCGACGGCCGCGCGCAGGTGCGCGAGAGCCGCGAGCTGCTGGCCGAGGGCTGGTTCGGCGTCGGCCCCGCGCACCCGCGCATCGCCGAGCGCGTCGGCGACGTCACGCTGATGATGAGCGAGAGGTTTACCATCAAGGACTGGATGCCGGGCGAGCCCCGGCACCTGCACATCGGCAACCACGGCGGAGCGAGCGCGGAAGAGATGATGATCCCGCTGGTGGTCGCCGCGACCTAGGGAGAAGAGGATGAAAGCGACCGTCAACGGCATCGAGACCTACTACGAGATCCACGGCAAGGAAGGCGCACCGTGGCTCACCCTGAGCCACTCGCTTGCCTGCAGCACGCGCATGTGGGACCCGCAGATCGAGGCCCTCAAGAGCCGCTACCGTATCCTCGGCTACGACACGCGCGGCCACGGCGAGAGCATGGCGCCGGCCGGCGCCTATACGCTCGAGCAGCTCGCCGACGACCTGCACGCCCTGCTCAAGCATCTCGCGATCGAGAGCACGCACTTCGTCGGCCTTTCGATGGGCGGCATGATCGGGCAGACCTTCGCCCTCAAGTACCCGGGCGTGTTCCGCAGCCTGACGCTCGCCGACACCACCAGCCGCTACCCGGCCGATGCGGCAAGCACGTGGAACGAGCGCATTCAGACGGTCGAGACGCGCGGCATGCAGCCGCTGGTGCAGCCGACCCTCGAGCGCTGGTTCACGGAAGGCTTCCGCAAGGCGCATCCCGAGGTTGTGCAGCGGGTGGCGGTGCTGATCGCCGGCACCCCGGTGGCGGGCTACGCCGGCTGCAGCCACGCGATCCCGAAGATCAACCTGACCGCCAGGCTGAAGGAAATCAAGTGTCCGATCCTGGTGATCTGCGGCGACAAGGACCCGGGCACGCCGCCGGCGATGGCGCGCGAGATCCACGACAACGCGCCCGGCTCGAAGCTGGTGCTGATCCCCGACGCGGCGCACCTGTCCAACCTGGAAAAGCCCGCCGAGTTCAACCGCGCGCTGGAAGACTTCCTTTCATCCCTGCCCAGCGCCTGACCCCCGGCGCGCGGATGCCGAACAGGTCGAGCACCCGTGCCACGGTGTGCTCGACCAGCTCGTCGATGCTCTTTGGCTTTGCATAGAGCGCCGGCACGGGCGGAAAGACGATCCCCCCCATTTCGGTCACCGCCACCATGTTGCGCAGGTGCGCGAGGTTGAGCGGCGCCTCGCGCGGCAGCAGCACCAGGCGCCGCCGCTCCTTGAGAACCACGTCGGCGGCGCGCGACACCAGGTCGTCGGCGTGCGCGTGGGCCGCCGCGGCGAGCGTCTTCATCGAGCACGGCGCGATCACCATGCCTTCGGTCAGGAACGAGCCGCTGGCGATCGTCGCCCCGACGTCGCGCGGGCTGTAGGCGGCGTCGGCCAGGCGCTCGATCTCGCGCCGCTTGAGGCCCAGCTCCTGCCAGGCGGTCAGCGCCCCCGCCTCCGACAGCACCAGGTGGCTCTCCCAGCCGCGCTGCCGGCGCAGCGCCTGCAGCAGCTGCACGCCGTAGGCCGCTCCGGTCGCGCCGGTGATCGCGACGATCAGTCGTTTCGCCATGGCCGCAAGCCTACCTGATGCACGCCGCTTCGTGCGGCTTGACGCCGCTCGGCTGCCGGCTAGGATGCGTCCGGGGGGGGTCATGACTGCTCAGCATCGCAACTACCTGTTGGTCGCGCTCGCGGCGGGCGCGGTGTTCGCGCTCGGACTCGGCGTGCGGCAGGCGCAGCCGCTGTTCATCAGCGCGATCAACTCCTCGACCGGCGCCGGCTACGCCACCATCAGCCTCGCGTTCGGCATCGCGCAGCTGGCGTGGGGCGTGGCGCAGCCGTTGGCTGGCGGCATCGCCGACCGTTACGGCCCGCGTCCGGTGATGATCAGCGGCGCGCTGCTGGTCTCCGCCGCCACCGCGCTCATACCCCTCGCCCACAGCGGCCTCGCGCTCGCGCTCCTGATCGGGGTGTTCGCCGCGACCGGCGCCGGCGCGCTCGGGCCCTCGCTGCTGATGTCGGTGGCAAACCGCTGGATCCCGGAGGCGAAGCGCGCGTTCGCGAGCGGCGTCATCAATGCCGGCGGATCGTTCGGGCAGTTCACCATGGTGCCGCTGGCGCAGCTCGCGATCGGGCTCGCCGGCTGGCAGCCGGCGATGGTGCTGCTCGGCGCATCGGGACTCGTGGCGGTACCGCTGGTGCTGTGGCTCACGCGCGGCGGCGCGGCGCAGGCCGCGGCGTCGCAGGCCGCCTCGCTCGGCGCCGCGTCGCTGCGCCAGGCGCTGCGCGAGGCCGCGGGCGACCGCAGCTACCTGCTGCTCAACGCCGGGTTTTTCACCTGCGGTTTTCACGTCGCCTTCATCGTCACCCACCTTCCCGGCTACGTCGCGCTGTGCGGCCTGCCGGCGACGGTGAGCGCCTGGTCGCTGGCGGTCGTCGGCCTGTTCAACATCGGCGGCAGCCTGTGGATCGGGATGCGGATCCAGACCAGCCGTATGAAGATGTCGCTGGCGGGCATCTACGCCGCGCGCGCCGTGATCATCCTGGTGTTCTTCCTCTTCGCGCCCAAGACCGAGCTCAGCTTCCTCGTCTTCTCTGCCGCGATCGGCTTCACCTACCTTTCGACCGTGCCGCCGACGGTCGGCCTGGTCGCCAAGCTGCATGGACCGAAGTACCT
>DATFMS010000114.1:0-5016 GCA_035266805.1 Burkholderiales bacterium
GGCGAGAAACTCGACCACCTCGCGCGGCGCGCGCTGGCCCTGGCGCGCGAGGCGCTCGCCGATCCACGCCGGCAACCGCGCGCGCTCGACCGGGAATACGTCCACCACCACGCCCGCCGCGGCGAGCGCGCTGAACCAGGCCGAGGATTGCGCCGCACGCTCCAGCCGCGGCAGCGAGACCAGGGTCAGGATGTCGCCGCTGAACCGCGCGCAATAGGCAGTGATCGCCTCGGCGCCCTGTGTTCCCGGCTTGCCGCCCGGGATTCTGAGCTCGACAATCTTCTTGTCGCCGAACAGCGAGAGGCTCGCGCCCGCGTGCAGCAGCTCGCTCCAGTCGAAGCCGCGCTCGGCGAAGAACACCTCGCGCTCGCCGTAGCCTGCCTTGCGCGCCGCCGCGCGCACCGCGTCGGCGGCCTCGAGCGCAAGCAGCGGTTCGTCGCCGTGCACGACGTAAAGCGGGGCAAGCGACTTCGCCAGCTGCGCTTGCAGTTGCTCGGCGCGCAGCGCCATCCGCCCTCAGCTGCTCGTCGGCCGCTTGGCCGCTGCGAGCCGGCGCATGATCTGCTGCACCATGTCGTTCTGCATGTCGCGGTACAGCAGCTGCTCCTCGGACTCCTTGGCCAGAACGTCGGCGTCGTTGAAGGTGATGTCGCGCGTCAGCTCGATCGTGCTTTGCGGCACGTAGTCGTTGCCCTTGTTGTCGACCACCCGGAAGGCGACGATGTAGCGCAGCTGGAATTCGCGCACCCGCCCGGTCGCGGTCAGCGACAGGATCACCTTCTGCCGCTCCTCGCGGGTGAACTGCAGCACGGCGTCGGCCTGCTTCGCCTCGTCTACCACCTTGGCGTCGGTGCCGGCCTGGATGTTGCGCTTGAGGTCGAGCGCGATGCCGCCTCCCGCCCCCGGCACGTACAAGGTGTTGAACGGAAGGGGCGCCGCGCCGCGCAGCTGGAAGCCACAGCTGGCGAGGGAAATCGCGGCGAGCAGGATCAGTGCACGCATCAGACGACGATATTTACCAGACGACCCGGAACAACGATACGCTTTCGAACCGGTTTCCCGGCAATGAATTTCTCCACGGCGGTAATGGCGAGGGCCGCTGTGCGTTCCTCGGTTGACGACGCCGGCACCCACACAGTTCCGCGCAGCTTGCCGTTGACCTGGACCACGTATTCGATCTCGTCCTGGACCAGCGCGGCGGGATCGGGCTCGGGCCAGGCCGCCTGCATCACGTCCTCGCCGAAGCCGAGCGCGCACCAAAGGTGGTGGCACACGTGCGGCGTGATCGGCGACAGCAGCCGCAACAGGATCGACAGGCCTTCCTGCGCGGCCGGCGTGCGCCCGCGCAGCCTTTCCAGTGCGTTGAGGATCTTCATCGCGGCCGAAGCCACGGTATTGAACTGGTGCTTGGCCAGATCGTAGTTCGCCTGCCTGAGCACCGAGTGCACCTCGAGGCGCGCCGCCCTGTCGGCGGCCGCCTCGCCCGGCGCGGGGGCCGCAGCGTCGAACTTCGCGCCGAAGGCCCACAGCCGCTTGAGGAAGCGGTGCGAGCCCTCGACGCCCTCGTCGGACCATTCGAGCGTGTTGGTCGGCGGCGAGGCGAAGATGACGAAGAAACGCGCCGTGTCGGCGCCGTACTTCTCGATCAGCGCCTGCGGGTCGACGCCGTTGTTCTTCGACTTCGACATGGTGCGGATGCCGGCGAAGCTGACCTCGGCGCCGTCACTGGCACGCTTCGCCGAGACGATCTTGCCTTTCGCGTCGCGGCCCACTTCGACCTCGGAGGGGTTGACCCACTCGCGTCGGCCGGTCGGGGTGTCGCGGTAGTAGGTCTCGGCCAGCACCATGCCTTGGGTGAGCAGGTTGGTGAACGGCTCGTCGACCTCGAGCAGGCCTTCATCGCGCATCGCGCGCATGAAGAACCTCGAATACAGCAGGTGCAGGATTGCGTGCTCGATGCCGCCGATGTACTGGTCGACCGGCATCCAGTAGCGGGCGCGCTGGTCGACCATCGCGCGGTCGTTGTCGGGACAGGCGAAACGCGCGAAGTACCACGACGAGTCGACGAAGGTGTCCATGGTGTCGGTTTCGCGCTTGGCCGGCTGGCCGCAGGACGGGCACCGTGTATCGAGGAACGCGGGCATCTTGTTGAGCGGATTGCCCGTGCCATCGGGCACCAGGTCCTCCGGCAGCGCGACCGGGAGGTCATCGTCGTTGACCGGGACGTCGCCACAGGCGGGACAGTGCACGATCGGGATCGGGCAGCCCCAGTAGCGCTGGCGCGAGATGCCCCAGTCGCGCAGGCGCCACTGCACCTGCTTCTCGCCCAGCTTGTTCCCGCTCAGGTCGGCGGCGATCGCGTCGACTGCCTTTTCATAGGGCAGGCCGTCGTACTTGCCGGAATTGATGCAGGTGCCGTAATCCGCGTACTGCGGCTGCCAGGGCTCCGGGACCGTGTCGCCGAGAGAGTGGCGGATCACCGGCTTGATCGGCAGGCCGTACTCGAGCGCGAACGCGTAGTCGCGCTCGTCGTGCGCGGGCACCGCCATCACGGCGCCTTCGCCGTAGCCCATCAGGACGTAGTTCGCGACCCAGACCGGAATCTTCTCGCCCGAAAGCGGGTGCGTGCAGGTAAGGCCGGTCGCCATGCCCTTCTTCTCGAGCTGCGCCAGGTCCGCCTCCATCACCGCGCCTTGTTTGCATTCCTCGACGAATTTCGCAAGCTCCTGATTCGATCTGGAAGCAAAAGCTGCGATGGGATGTTCGGCTGCGACGGCGCAGAAGGTGGCGCCCATCAGGGTGTCGGCGCGGGTGGTGAACACCCACAGCACACGCCTGTCGCCCTCGATCTCGTATTCGAACCCGATCCGCACGCCCTCGGAGCGGCCGATCCAGTTCTTCTGCATCAGCTTGACCTGCTCGGGCCAGCCGGGCAGGCCGTCGAGCGCCGCGAGCAGCTCCTCGGCGTAGGCCGTGATGCGCAGGAAGTACATCGGGATCTCGCGCTTCTCGACCGGCGCGCCGGTGCGCCAGCCGCGGCCGTCGATCACCTGCTCGTTGGCGAGCACCGTCTGGTCGACCGGGTCCCAGTTCACCACGCCGCTCTTGCGATACGCGAGCCCCTTCCTGAACAGCCGCGCGAACAGCCACTGGTTCCACTTGTAGTACTCAGGCCGGCAGGTGGCCAGCTCGCGCTCCCAGTCGAGCGCGAAACCGAGGCTCCTCAGCTGCTTCTTCATGTACGCGATGTTGTCGTAGGTCCACTTGGCGGGCGGGACCTTGTTCGCCATCGCGGCGTTCTCGGCGGGCAGCCCGAACGCATCCCAGCCCATCGGCTGCAGCACGTTCATGCCGCGCATCCGGTAGTGGCGGGTGAGAACGTCGCCGATGGTATAGTTTCTGACGTGCCCCATGTGCAGCTTGCCCGAGGGGTAGGGGAACATGGACAGGCAGTAGAACTTGGGCCGCGCGGGATCCTCGACGACGCGGAACGAGCCGCGCCGCTCCCAGTAGTCCTGGGCCTCGCGTTCCACGTCCTGCGGATCGTAGCGTTCTTGCATCTGTGACTTTGTTGGCGGCAAGCCGCGAATTATAGCTTTTCGCCGAATCCGCCCTGCGCCTGCGGGCCGTACATCCGGCTGGGCGCAGGTAACAGGGGGATCCGATGAAGCGCATTCACGCAATCGTCTTGAGCGCCGGGCTGGCACTGGCAGCGGCGCAGGCGATCGCCGCGCCGGCGGCGGTGGTAGAGGGCGTGAAAATGCCGGCATGGGTCGAGCACGACGGCGTGCGCACGCCGCTCGCGCCCGGCATGGCGCTGATCGAGGGCGATCAGGTCCAAACCGGCGCGGACTCCCGGCTGCTGGTCAGGCTCGCCGAGGGCAGCCGCGTGAGGCTGGGGGCGAACGCCACGCTCCTGATTGCAAATATCGAGCCGAACCGCGGCGGCTTCTTCCGGGCGGCGCTGAACGTGCTCGAGGGCGCTTTCCGTTTCACCACCGAAGCGCTGGCCAAGGCGCGCCGGCGCGAAGTCAGCATCACCCTGCGTACGGTCACCGCCGGAATCCGCGGCACCGACCTGTGGGGCCGTTCGACCGATGCCAAGCAGATCGTCTGCCTGATCGAGGGCAAGATCGAGGTCGAGCCCGACAACGAGGGCGCGATCACCATGGACCAGCCGCTGCAGTTCTACCAGCGCGAGCACGGCAAGTCGCTGCCGGTCGGCCGGGTCAGCCCCGAGCAGCTGGCGAAGTGGGCGGCCGAAACCGAGATCGCGAAAGGCGCCGGCGCCGCGATGCGCGGCGGCAAGTGGAAGCTGACCCTCGCCACCGCGACTACGCAAGGCGAAGCGCTCGACGTCTACCTCCGGCTGCGCGCCGCCGGCTACCCGGCGCGGATCTACCCGGCCAAGGCGGGCGGCAAGCGCGTGTACCACGTGCGCATCACGCAGCTGCCCTCGCGCGCCGATGCCGAAGCGCTCGCCGGCAGGCTGCGCGGCGACATGGGTGTGGCCGAGCCGAAGGTCTCGATGTAGCGCGCGCGGCTTATAATGCGCGTGCTTTGTCGCTGCATCTCGAACATCTCAATCCCGAACAGCTCGCGGCAGTCACGCTCGAGGACGCGCACGCGCTGATCCTGGCCGGCGCCGGCAGCGGCAAGACGCGCGTGCTCACCACGCGTCTTGCCTGGCTGATCAAGAGCGGGCGCGTGACGCCGGGCGGCGTGCTCGCGGTCACTTTCACCAACAAGGCGGCGCGCGAGATGCTCACGCGCCTTAGCGCGATGCTGCCCGTGAACCCGCGCGGCATGTGGGTCGGCACCTTTCACGGCCTGTGCAACCGCATGCTGCGCGCGCACCACCGCGATGCCGGGCTGCCGCAGACCTTCCAAATCCTCGACTCGCAGGACCAGCTCGGCGCGGTCAAGCGGCTGGTGAAGGCGCTCGACGTCGACGAGGACCGCTTCGCGCCGCGCGAAGTGCAGTACTTCATCAACGCGAGAAAGGAAGAGGGGCTG
>DATFMS010000115.1:0-18339 GCA_035266805.1 Burkholderiales bacterium
ACGACGGCGCGCTCGATTCGAACACCGCCACGGTGAGCCTGACGGTGAACCCGGTGAACGACGCACCGGTGGCGGACGACGCCGCGGCCTCGACCAACGAGGACACGCCGCTCGACGGCATTCTGGTGGCGCTGGACGTCGACAACACGACGCTGAGCTACAGCCTGGTGGCTGATGCGGGCCACGGCACGGTCGACGTGCAGACCGACGGCAGCTACCTGTACACGCCGGCGGCGGACTACTTCGGCGACGACAGCTTCAGCTTCAAGGCGAACGACGGCGCGCTCGATTCGAACACCGCCACGGTGAGCCTGACGGTGAACCCGGTGAACGACGCACCGGTGGCGGACGACGCCGCGGCCTCGACCAACGAGGACACGCCGCTCGACGGCATTCTGGTCGCGCTGGACGTGGACAGCACCGACCTGACCTACAGCCTGGTGGCCGATGCGGGCCACGGCGCGGTGGCGGTGCAGAGCGACGGCAGCTACCTGTACACCCCCGAGGCGAACTACAACGGCGAAGATAGCTTCACGTTCGTGGCCAACGACGGCCAGGATGACTCGAACGTCGCCACCGTGTCCCTGATGGTGAACCCGGTGAACGACGCGCCGACGATAGCGCCGATCGCCGATCAGTCGGTCAGCGAGGGCACGACGCTCGAGTTCTTCGTCCCCGCGGACGACGTCGACCTGCCGGACGACACGCTGACTTTCACCTTGCTCGACGGCCCCGCAGGCGCGACATTGGATCCGTCCACCGGCCTGTTCAGCTTCACTCCGACCGAGGCCCAGGGGCCCGGCAGCTACAGCGTGAGCCTGAGCGTCAAGGACGCCCAGAACGCCGAGGCCTTCGCGAGCTTCGGCCTGACGGTGAACGAGGATTCGAACTTCGATGCCGGCCTGCAGGCGAACGACGGCAATCCGGACAGCTTCCGCCTGTTCCTCGACGGTAGCGACCTCAAGGTCGAGCTGAACGGCACGCAGGTGTTCACCAGGGCGTTCGCCGACGTGACCACGCTCGCGGTCAACGGCTCGGCCGACGACGATACGCTGGTGATCGACCTGATCGGCGGCAACCCGATCCCGGCGGGCGGCATCGCTTACGACGGCGGCGGGCCGGGCGACAACGACTCCTTGACCCTCACCGGCGGGTCGGCCGCCTCGGTTGTCTACGCGCCCACTGACGCCCACTCGGGCACGGTGACCGTGGACGGCGGCGTGATCACCTATACGGGCCTCGAGCCGATCGCCGACGACCTCGTGGTCGCGAGCCGTGAATTCGTCTTCGGCGACGGCAGCGACACCATCAACGTCGCGGTGGGCGATTCGCGCACTCAGGTCACCAGCCCGTCCAGCGAGTCGGTGGACTTCGTCAATCCGACGGGCACGGTCACGGTCCAGGCCGGCGGAGGCGACGACAACATCGTGATCACCGGCACCCCGGGATACCAGCTCCTGGTCGACGCCGGCGCAGGCAACAACCGCGTGACAAGCAGCGTCCCGGTCGGCGCCCTGGTCAGCGGCACCGAAGGTGACGACGTCATCACGGTGAGCGATGCAGGCGGCGTGGTGAGCTTCGACGTCAACGGCACGCCCGGCACGCTCGCGGGTGCGAACAGCGTGACGGTCGACGCGCGCGGCGGCGACGACACGGTGGACGCCTCGGGCGTCGAAACGATGAGCGTCACGCTGATGGGCGGCGCCGGCGACGACTTCCTGATCGGCGGCGCCGGCGACGACGTGCTGCGCGGCGGCCTCGGCGACGACACCTTGATCGGCGGCGCGGGGGCCGACCTGCTCGACGGCGGCGAAGGCGACGATACCGCGCTGGTGCACGGCGTGGCGCCGGTGGCCTACTGGAGCCTGAACGAGACCAGTGGCTCGACTGTGCACGACACTGCGGGCACGCCGCAAGACGGCAGCTTCTACGGCCGCCGGCCCGACCTCGACGATTCCGGCGTGCCGGCCTCGCTGGCGCCGTTCGGCGCCGGGACCTCGGCCGACTTCCACGACTCGAAGAAGGAATACATCGCGGTCGCGCACGACGCCGTGTTCGAGGTCGCCGAGGGCAGCGTCCAGCTCTGGTTCAATACCCGCGATGCGAAGGATGCACAGACGCTGTTCGCCAAGGACGGGAAAGGAACCGACAACGGACTCGAGATCTCGCTTGCTCACCGCGATCTCACCGTGCGCTTGGAGGGCCCGGACGGCAGCCACCTGATCGATACCCGTCACAGCGCGTTCGACAACCCGGTGAAATCGAACACCTGGTACCAACTCAGCTTCACCTTCGGCAGCGACGGCATGCAGCTGTACCTCGACGGCGCCCTGATCGGCTCCAACGCCTACACCGGCGGCCTGGTCGCCAACCGCGATGCCATCGTTATCGGCGGCAGCAACGCGCACGACCGCGGCACGAACGACCTGTCCAGACTCAAGATCAAGCGCCCCTTCGACGGCCGTATCGACGAGGTTGCGTTCTTCGACGTGGCGCTGTCGCCGGAGCAGATCGCGCAGAGCAGGCAGCGCGGCGCGGCGGGAGTGATCGATCCGGCCGACGTCGGCACGGTGGACGGCAGCGACACGCTGCTGAGCATCGAGCACATCGCGTTCACCGGCGGCGGCGTGTTCACCGCCGCGGCGGGCGATTCGAGCGAGGTGCAGATCGTGCCGCCGGCGAGCGAGCATGAGCACGGGCACGAGCGCGGCGAGATCGCGGAATGGGTTGCTTCGCACCTGAACGGTGCGCGGCGCGAGTGGATGGACGCGGGGCATCGGGGCAGGCTGGCCGACATTCACGAAGACTGGACCGAGCACGGCTTCAGCCTGTTTGCGCACTCCGGCGCCAAGTCGGCGCTGTTCTCGGTCGAAGGCGTCACGCTGGGCGGCCATGGCGACGGTGAACGGCAGGAGACGGGACGGCACGAGGACGGCGGGCACGACTGGATTCGGGTCGCTACGGAGCCCCATTCCGGCGCGCAGAAAGGTCAAAATTCGCAAGGGAAGGGCGCAACGAAGATCTCGAAGGACGCGCCTAAGGTCGACTGGAACGACACCTGCCGCGGCCTCGCGGCGCCTTTCCAGGCCTCGGGCAAGCAGGGTGCGCGCGGAGGCGGTCAGTCGAATCTCGCGAGCTTCGACACCTCACCCAAGAAGAAGTCCCGGCACTGAGCCGGCCGCGCGGCCGCGCGCCGCCGGGGGTAAGATAATCTCAAGTATCATAGGGTTGTGGATGCCGCGACCGAGCGGCGATCGCAATCAATTTCCCAAACGAAGAACAGGAGGCGTGCAATACCATGGCAACCAAACCCGATACCCCGCAAATGCAGGCGGACATGGCGGCGATGAAGATCAAGTGGGACGACTCGAACATGAAGAGCTCCTACGCCAACGTCTGCAACGTCACCAGCACGCGCGAGGAAGTCGTGCTTCTGTTCGGCATGAACCAGGCCTGGAACCGCGGCCAGAAGGAGGTCACGATCCAGTTGACCGACCGCATCGTCATCAGTCCCTTCGCCGCCAAGCGCTTGAGCATGCTGCTCGGCAACGTGGTGACCGAGTATGAAAAGCGCTTCGGTACCCTCAACATCGAAGCCGGCATGACCGGCGGCGGCGTGACCGGCGGCGACGCGAAGAAGTAGCGCAGCGTCACCCCCTACCGCCTTCGGGGCCCACTGAGACCCCGCTGACATGAGCTCGGTCGAACCGGAAATCCACGAGCAGTACGGCCAGGGGCAGGTGGCCGACCTGGCAGGCCGGCGCGCCTACGACCAGGCCTGGCGGAGTTTCGCGGGCGATCAATCGCCGGAGGATTTCTGCCGCAGCTGGCTGATGATCCAGGCGCACATGATCGGCGGCGTGTCCGACGGCGTGGTGATCCTGGTCAAACCCGGGACTTCGACTTTCGCGCCGGTCGCGTTCTTTCCCGAGAACCCGGCCGATCGCGCGCGGCTGGCGCCGATCAGTGAGCGCGCGCTGAAGGAGGGGCGCGGCATCATCGAGCCGCAGACCGCGACCCAGGCCGCGGATGCCGCCGGCCCGCGCTACCAGCTGGCCTACCCGGTGCGCCTGGACGGCAAGGTGCACGGCGTTGTCGGGGTCGACATCGACTGGCGACCCGAGGCGCGCCTGCAGACGGCGATCCGCGACCTGCAATGGGGCTCGGGCTGGCTCGAGGTGCTGTTGCGGCGCCATGCCGACCCGCAGCAGGCCGAGCGCCAGCGCCTGAAGTTCGCGCTCGATCTGGTGGCCACGCTGCTCGAGCAGGCGCGCTTCAGCGAGAGCGCCACCGCCTTCGTCACCGAGCTCGCCGCGCAGCTCGGCTGCGACCGCGTGTCGCTCGGCATTCTCGACGGCAAACGCATCAAGCTGCGCGCGGTGTCGCACTCCGCCCAGTTCGAGCAGCGCGCCAACCTGTTGCGCGCCGTCGAAAGCGCGATGGAAGAGGCGGTCGACCAGGTGGAGACCGTGGTCTACCCGCCGGAGCAGGACGCACGCCCGGTCGTCGCGCGCGCGCACGAGGCGCTGCTGTACGAGTCCGAAGCGGGCAGCGCGGCGACCTTCCCGCTGGTGCACGGCGAGCGCGTGGTGGGCGCGCTCACCCTGGAGCGCGCCAAGGGCTACCGCTTCGACGTTCCGACGCTCGAGGTCTGCGCGGCCGTGGCTTCGGTCGCGGGCCCGATCGTCGAGCTCAAGCGCGGCAACGAAACCAGCCTGCCGCTGCATGCAGGGCGCTCGGTCAAGGGGCTGTGGGAGAAGCTGGTCGGCGCAGGTCACGCGGGGCTCAAGCTCGGCGCGCTGGGCCTGGCCGCGCTGGCCGCGTTTCTCGCCTTTGCCACCGGCGCCTATCGCGTCTCGGGCAACGCGACCATCGAGGGCGCAGTGCAGCGCGCGATTACGGCGCCGATCAACGGCTACGTGAAGGAGGCGACCTTGCGCGCCGGCGACAAGGTCACCAAGGGTCAGATCATCGGGCGCTTCGACGACCGCGACCTGAGGCTCGAGCACGTCAAGCTCGCGAGCCAGCGCGAGCAGTACATCAGGCAGTACCGCGAGGCCATGGCCAACCACGAGCGCGCGCAGGCCGAGATCGTCAGCTCGCAGATCGCGCAGAGCGAGGCGCAGCTGGCACTGGTCGACGAGCAGCTGGCGCGCACCCTGATGGTGGCGCCATTCGACGGCCTGATCGTGAGCGGCGACCTGTCGCAAAGCCTCGGCTCGCCGGTGGAGCGCGGTCAGGTGCTGTTCGAGATCGCGCCGATAAATGACTATCGGGTCGCGCTGCAGATCGACGAGCGCGACATCGCCCAGGTGGCGCTCGGCCAGCGCGGCGAGCTCACCGTGTCGTCGATCCCGGGCGAGCGCTTCGCCTTCACGGTCAGCAAGATCACGCCGGTCAACACGGCGAAGGAAGGGCGCAACTTCTTCCGCGTCGAGGCCGCCCTCGCGCAGGCGCCGGGCTCGCGCCTGCGGCCGGGGATGGAAGGCGTGGGCAAGATTCACATCGACGACCGCAAGCTGGTCTGGATCTGGACTCACAGCTTCACCGACTGGGTGCGCCTGTGGCTCTGGTCGTGGATGCCGTGAGCCGCGGCGTCTAAAGGTCTTGCCGCATGTCCACGGACCTGCACAGCCCCTCCTGGTACCGCGTTTCCGAGCTGCGGCCGCGGTTGCGCAGCCACGTCCGCATCCACCGCCATCACTACCGCGGCGAGCTGTGGTACGTGCTCGAGGATCGGGTATCGCGCCGCATGCACCGCTTCAACCCCGTGGCGCACTACGCGATCGGCCTCATGGATGGACGCCGCAGCGTGCAGGAAATCTGGGATGCGGCCATCACGCGCTTCGGCGACGACGCGCCGACCCAGGACGAAATGATCCGGCTGCTGGGCCAGCTGCACTCGGCCGACGTGCTGCAGTCGGAAGTCACGCCCGACGTTGCCGAGCTCCTGCGGCGCGCGAAGAAGGGCGCGCGCAAGACCTGGAAGCAGAACCTGCTCTCGCCGATGGCGGTGCGCATCCCGCTCATCGACCCCGACCGCTTCCTCGAGCGCTGGCTGGCGTGGTATCGGCCGCTATTCGGCTGGGTCGGGTTCCTGATCTGGTTGCTGGTCGTCGGCAGCGCCCTGTTTACGGCGGCGCAGCACTGGCCCGAGCTGAGCAAGGACTTCTCCGACCGGGTACTGGCGCCGCAGAACCTGCTGCTCATGTGGCTCACTTTCCCGCTGCTCAAGCTGTTCCACGAGTTCGGCCACGCCTGCGCCACCAAGTCCTGGGGCGGCGAAGTGCACGAGATGGGGATCATGTTCCTCGTCCTGATGCCGATCCCGTACGTCGACGCCACCGCCGCCAGCGCCTTCCGCGCCACGCGGCGCCGGGTCCTGGTCGGCGCTGCGGGCATGGTGGTCGAGGTGTTCATCGCCTCGCTCGCGCTGTTCCTGTGGCTCGACGTCCAGCCCGGCGTGTTCCGCGCGGTGCTCTACAACGTGATGCTGATCGCCGGCGTGTCGACGGTGTTCTTCAACGCCAATCCGCTGCTGCGCTACGACGGCTACTACATCCTGTCGGACCTGATCCAGATCCCGAACCTGCGCAATCGCGCCCAGCAGTACCTGGCCCACCTCACGGAAACGCGGCTGTTCGGGCTCAAGCTGCCCGAGCTCGAGGCGAGCCGCGGCGAAAAGCGCTGGTTCGTGTTCTTCGCCATCGCCTCGTTCCTGTACCGCACCTTCGTCATGCTGGCGATCGCGCTATTCATCGCCAGCCACTACATGATCATCGGCGTGCTGCTCGCGTTGTGGGCGCTGTTCGCGTCGTTCGTGATTCCGCTGGCCAAGGGCATCGGCTACCTGGTGGCGCACGCGCGGCTGCGCCGCAACCGCATGCGCGCGCTGGGCGTCACCGCGGTGATCGTCGGCGCGCTCGCGGCGCTGCTGTTCGTCGTCCCGGTTCCTCTCTGGAGCCGGGCCGAGGGCGTGATCTGGGTGCCGGACGACGCCCTGGTGCGCGCCGGGGCCGACGGCTTCGTCAAGACGGTGGCGGTCGAGTCGGGGGCCATGGTGCGGCGCGGCCGGCCGCTGATCGTGGCCGAGAACCTCGAGCTCGAGCCCAAGATCCGGGTGCTCGAAGCGCAGTTGCGGCTGCTCGAGACGCGCGCGCATGCCGAGCTGCAGAAGGACCGCGTGCGCTGGGAGATCACGCGCGAGGAGATCCGCGCCACGCGCAGCCAGCTCGAGGACGCGCGCCTGCGCCAGCGCGAGCTCACCATCCGCAGCCCGGTGGACGGCCGCTTCGTGCTCAGCAGCGCGGCGGCCGACATGCCCGACCGCTTCCTGCGCAAGGGACAGGAGGTCGGCTACGTCGTGCCCGCTGCGACCGTGACGGCGCGCGTGCTGGTGTCGCAGGACGACATCGACCTGGTCAAGACCCGCACCCGGCAGGTGCGGGTCAAGCTCGCGGGCCGCATGTACGAGACCATCGACGCAGAGATCGTGCGCGAAGTCCCGGCGGCGAGCGACCGGGTGACGAACCTCGCCATGTCCAGCGTCGGCGGCGGGTCCGCGCCGCTCGATCCGCAGGACATGAAGAAGGCGAAAACACTCAACACCTGGTTCGAGTTCGATCTCGAGCTGCCGGCGACGCGCGCCTTCGTGCTCGGCGAGCACGTCTATGCGCGCTTCGAACTCGGTTCGGAGCCTCTCGCCTGGCGCATCTACCGCTCGGTCAGGCAGCTGTTCCTGCGGCGCTTCGCGGTCTGATGGCGGCGAACTCGCCGGCCCTGCCGGGCACCGGCTATCCCGAGCGTCCCGAGGCGCGCGAAGGCAGGCTCGAGCGGCTGGTCACCGCGGCGCGCTATATCACCGGCGGCGCGAGCACCGGCAAGAATCGCCTGGCGCGCATTGTGGCGGCCACCAATGCCGCCCCGGCCGGCCTCGAGTCGGATTCGGACCAGCAACTGCTCGCGCGCGCGGCCGAGCTGCGGCAGCAATTGCGGCGCGCGGGCTTTCGCGACCTGGCGCTCGCGGGCGCCTGCTTCGCGCTGGTGCGCGAGGCGGCTCGGCGCAGCATCGGGCAGCGCCACTTCGACGTGCAGCTGATCGGCGGCTGGGCGATGCTGAACGGCATGCTCGCCGAGATGGAGACCGGCGAAGGCAAGACCATCACCGCGACGCTGACCGCCGCCACCGCGGCGCTGGCCGGGCGCGCAGTGCACGTCGTCACCGTCAACGACTACCTCGCCGAGCGCGACGCCGAAACCATGGGACCGGTGTTCCGCGCGCTCGGCCTGAGCGTGGGCTGCGTCAAGCAGGGCATGGACCCCGCCGCGCGCCGCGCGGCCTACCGCTGCGACGTCACCTACTGCAGCAACAAGGAGATCGCGTTCGACTACCTGCGCGACCGCATGGTGCTCGGCGGCAAGCCGCGCGCGATCGCGATGAAGATGGACGCCCTGTCCGGCGCCGGCGCCGGGCAGCGCCTGCTGCTGCGCGGGCTCCAGTTCGCGATCGTCGACGAGGCCGACAGCGTGCTGGTGGACGAAGCGCGCACGCCGCTCATTCTGTCGACCGAGGCCAAGCAGAGCCAGGAGGAAGAGCTGCACAAGCAGGCGCTGGGCCTCGCGCGCGAGCTCGGCGAGGACGATTACGTCATCCGCGACAACGGGATCGAGATCACCGAGGCCGGCCTGGACCGGCTCGAAGATCTGTGCGAGACGCTGAGCGGCGTGTGGCGCGGACCGCGCCGCCGCGAGCAGCTGGTGCGCCAGGCGCTCAGCGCGCTGCATATCTTCCAGCGCGACAAGCACTACCTGGTGCGCGACGACAAGGTGGTGATCATCGACGAGAACACCGGCCGCCTGATGCCCGACCGCTCCTGGGAACAGGGTCTGCACCAGCTGATCGAGATCAAGGAGCAATGCGAGGTCACCGGCCGGCGCGAGACGCTGGCGCGCATCAGCTACCAGCGCTTCTTCCGCCGCTACGTCCACCTCGCGGGGATGACCGGCACGGCAAGCGAGGTCGCCTCCGAGCTGTGGGCGGTGTACCGGCTGCGGGTGTCGAAGATTCCCACCAACAAGCCCGTGCGCCGCGCGCGCCACGCAGACCGCATCTACGGGCGCAGCGACCTCAAGTGGCGCGCGGTAATCGCGCGCATCGGCGAGCTGCGTGCAGCCGGACGTCCGGTACTGGTCGGCACCCGTACGGTGGGTGCCTCCGAGGCGCTCGCGCGCCACCTCGAGCGGGCGGCTATCCCGTTCCGACTGCTGAACGCCCGCCAGGACCGCGAGGAGGCGGAGATCGTGGCGCGCGCCGGCGATCCGGGCTGCGTGACGGTGGCGACCAACATGGCCGGCCGCGGAACCGACATCAAGCTCGCGCCGGGGGTCGCCGAGGCGGGTGGCCTGCACGTCATCACCACCGAGCTGAACGACTCGGCGCGCATCGACCGCCAGCTGTTCGGCCGCTGCGGCCGGCAGGGCGATCCCGGAAGCTGCGAGGCGATCCTCGCCATCGAGGAGGACCTTGTCGCCAATTTCCTGCCGCTCGCGGCGGCGCGACTGCGCCATCTCGACCGACTGCCGCTCGCGTTCGGCCAATCGGTGTTCGCTGCCGCGCAGTGGCGCGCCGAGCGTTCGCATTCGCGCGCGCGTCGCGACCTGCTCGACCTCGACGATTATCTCGGCGATGTGCTCGCATTTTCAGGCGGTGGAGAATAAGGAGACGACAAAGTGACTTCACAATTGCTCATCTATGAATCGGCAGTTCCCGTATCCAACACGCGCCACGGCGAGTGGTCGGTGGAGGTCGGCGCGGACTACAGCTTCAGCAAGGGCGTGAACTCGGTGCCGCTGATGGCGGTGGAGTTCCCGCACGCCGCAACGGAATACGCGATCGTATTCAGCGGCACCGCCGAGGCGTTCATCCCGGCGGTGATCCTTGGCATGCGCGGTAACGAGAATCTTTACCTCGCGCAGCAGGGCGGCTGGCAAGCGAAGTACATCCCGGCGTTCGTGCGTCGCTATCCGTTCGTGTTCTCGAGTTCGCAGGACGGCAAGACGTTCACGCTGTGCATCGACGAGGCCTTTCCAGGCTTCAACCAGCAGGGCCGCGGCCAGCGCCTGTTCGCCGAGGACAAGAAGCCCAGCGCCTATGTCTCGAACGTGCTCAAGTTCCTCGAACAATACCAGCTCGAGTTCCGCCGCACGCAGGCGTTCTGCAACAAGCTCAAGGATCTGGGCCTGCTCGAGCCGATGCGCGCGCAGGCGAACCTGCCCTCGGGCGAGCGGCTGGCGCTGACGGGCTTCATGGCGGTGAGCCGCGACAAGCTCAAGGCGCTGCCGGGGGACAAGCTCGCCGAGCTGGCGAAGACCGACGAGCTGGAACTCTTGTACCTGCACCTGCAGTCGATGCGCAATTTCTCGGCGATGGTCGAGCGGTTGGGAGGCACGCAGAAGCCAGCTCAGCCTCCGGAGCCGCCAATAGCGCCCGAGCCCGAGGCGGCACCCGCGGACCGCAAGTAGCAATTGCTAGGCCCGCGCCGCGTCCGCGGCGCGCGTCTCGTCGAACTTGCCGCCGCTTTTCGGCTTGGCCGGCGTGCCCGGCGCGTTTCTCTTGCGCTGCACGGCTTGCACCGTCGCAGTGACCGTCACCGCGCTGGCGCCGCGCCGGTTGTCGAGCGCCAGGTAGTAGTCGTCGGACTCGGGGATCGCCACCTTGAACGATATCCTGCGGTCGAGCACGGCGCGGAACAAGGCCCTGGGCTTGCCCGCCTTGAGCTGCTTTGCGCTCACCAGCGCGACGCCGAGCCTGCCGGTCGCGCTGATGCTGATGGCAACCAGCGTGCCGCGCGGCAGATGGCGCAGGCGCACCGACTTCAACTTGCCCTGCGGCACCTCGATCGTGACCTGCGCGGTTGCCGCGGTGGCGGGCCGGGGCGCGCCGGCGAGCGCGGCGGCGCAGCCCAAGGCGAGCGCCGCGGCTAGAAGTGGGCGCGGCATTTGACCCCAGCGGGGATGCGGTTGCCGGGATTGGGCAGTCGCAGGCGAACGCCGAAAGTGCCGCTCGCGGCGTCGAGCACCTGATCGACGACTTCGACCTGCGCCACGTACTTGCCGCCGACCGGCTCCTCGGGCAGCACCTGCGCACGCTGCCCGCGGCGGATCCTGCCGAACTGGCTCACCGGCAGCACCAGTTCGACGTTCAGCGGATCGACCTGGAGCAGCCGCATGATCGGGTCCTTCTGGTTGGAGCTCATCAGCTCGCCGGGGCGCAGCATGATTTCCGCCACGATACCGTTGACCGGGCTCTTGATCGAGCGCTCCTCGACCACCTGCTCGGCGCGCTTGACGTCGAGCTGGGCAAGCTGCTGGTTCTCGCGCGCCGCGCGCAGCTGCTCTGTCGCCAGGCGGTACTCGGATTCGGCCTCGTCGCGCGCGTTTGCCGAGACGAAATTCTTCTTCTGCAGCTCTTCGGCGCGCAGCCACTTCTTCTTCGCCAGGTTGACCTTCGCTTCGGCGGACAGGATCTCGCCCTGCATGGTCGCGCGCGAGCGCGCCACCGCGAGCGCCGCGTGCTCGGTACCGGAGTCCAGGGTGGCGAGCAGCTGCCCCCTTTTTACGGCGTCGCCGCGCTGGACCTTGAGTGACTCGATGACGCCTTCGACCGGCGAGCGCACGTCGACGGTCTGCCGCGCCTCGATCAGGCAGTCGTATTCGTGCCGGGACTGGGCCGTGGCGGGGGCAGCGGCGACGAGGCTGCAGCCCGCAAGGAAAATGAGGTCTTTGATCAAGTTGAATATCTGCAGGCAAAACCGGAGTTTAGCGGATTCGCTCGGGCAGGCGGCGGTAACGCCGCTGCAGCGCCGTGGTCGGACTGTCGTGCGCCTGCGCCGGTTCGTCGGGACCCCGCGCTTCGCGCCGTTCAACGTCGATCTGCTGGCGAAACCTGGCACCCGGAAACAGCGCGCGGAGTTCGATCGCATGGGCCGCGAGCTGCCCGGCAAAGACAGGTAGGCGAAAGCGTACGATGGGGTGAGCGCGCGCCTGCGCTCACTCTGATGCGAATTTCGCTCGAGTTTCGCAGCGAAATGAGTGTCTTCAGGCCGTTTGCGGACAAACGTTCTTCGGATCGCGTCGTGTTCGCGCAACCGCTCGCGCAGCCGCGCGCCTTTTTGATTTTGGGTAAAAAAGGTTGCGTGGTGCCTTGCATGCCGCTATAAATCGCTCTAGGTGAGGGCCGTCTTTCGCGGGCTTCGTCGCCGCGGAGTGGGCGCGCCAGCGATCGACTCAGCTTCACGCTGAGGGCAGGATAAGAACAAGCGAAACAACTACTGTCGCACGGCGCGAGGTCGTGCATTGGGAGAATCGATGGGCACCACTGCACGACAGCCGAAAGACTTCGCGTCCTGCGCGCCCCCGTCGCTGTACCAGCTCTTCTGGAGCCCCTTGGCCAATGGCATGCGGCGCCTCGCGCGCTGGCGCAAGCGCGGGCGGCTCGGCAAGGAATTCGCGGAGCAACGGCGCTCGATGCGCTTCGAGCCGCTCGAGCCGCGGCTGCTGCTCTCGGCCGACCTGGTGCACAGCGCCGCCGACGGCGTCGCGCTCGACGCCAGCGTGAGGGTCGCCGAGGTCGGCGGCACTCAGGTGGTGCAGCTGGTCGACAACGGTTCGGGCGCGGTGCTCGAGGCAGCCGCGCTCGACCAGGACGTCAATCTGAAGGTGCTCGGCGCCGACCGCAACGACGCACTGACGATCGATTTCGACGCGGGGGTGCTGGCGCACCGGGTCAGCGTGCAGTTCGACGGCGGCGCAGGAAGCGACACGCTCAAGGGGCCGGCGGCCGACAGCGCCTGGAACATCACCGGCGCGGGCACGGGCGAGGTCGGCGATACTCAGTTCACGCACGTCGAGAACCTGGTCGGCGCGACGGACAACCAGGACACCTTCGTCGTCGGCGCAGACGCGAGCCTTGCCGGGCTGCTGGACGGCGGCACGGGCGGCTTCGACAGCCTGGTGCTGGACGGCGGCAGCTTCGGCTCGGTCGCCTACGCGGCGAGCGGCCCGCATTCCGGCACCATCGACCGCGACGGCAGCGTCATCGCCTACGCCGGCCTGGAGCCGGTGACCGACCTGAGCATGGTCGCCGATCGCACGTTCACGACCGGCGACCTGACCGACAACGCGCGCCTGTCGGAGTCGGGCGGCAATCTCACGATCCAGAGCCTCGACGCGATCCCGACCTTCGAGAGCCTCACGTTCGCCAAGCCGACCCATTCGCTCACCATCGATCTCGGCGGCGACCTCGGTCTGCCGATGAGCGCTGACCAGCTCGACATCCAGGCGCTCAGCCTGAACGCCGACCTCACCGTCAACGGCGGCGACGGGCGCGACGAGGTCACGGTGAGCGGCAACCTCACCTTGCCCGGCAAGGACCTCACGATCAACGCCGAGCAGATCACCGTCGAGCCGGGGGTGACGATCTCGACGGTGCTGACCGGCCCGGTCGATGCGCTCGGCGACGTCCATCTCAACGCGACCGACAATCCCGCGGACGTGTTCACGCTGTTCTTCGACCGCCAGGAAACTTCCGCTTCGGTGACGGTCGACGGGGCGACGATCAGGGGCGGGAGCGTGACGATCGAGGCGAACGCCCGCTCGGACAGGAGCTGGAACGAAGCCGGTCCGGGATTCGACGTGGTGATCAGCACTCTGGACAGCCTGAACGAGTTCGGCGGGGTGGCGATCGCCAACGCGGACGCGAGCGTATCGCTCAGCGGCACGACCGAGATCGACGCTCTGACGCTGACGCTCAGCGCCAACGCCCACTCGGAAGCGGTCGTCAGGAGCGTCGGCGTGGGGCTCGCCGTTGCGTACGGCGAGTCGAACCCCACCGCGAGAGTCACTGTCGGCGACGGGGCGCATCTGAACACATCCGGCGATCTGACGATCGACACGGTGGCTGAAAGCCGCGTCGACGTCGAGGCCGCGCAATCCCTGCTCGGGCCGAACAAGCCCGCGACCGCCTACGACGTCACGCTCGCGGCGGGCAGCACAACCATCGAGTCGACGGCGTGGGTGCAATCCGGCGCGATGCTCGACGTCGGCGGCAACCTGAAGGTGGACGCGTCGATTTCGAAGGACTTCCAGGTCTCGTCTTCCGCGGGCGCCTACGAAGACGGTGCCGTCGGCGGGGCGGTGGCGCTGTCGGGCGCGGGCAGCGCGGTCAACGCGCTGCTGGACGCTTCCGCGGACGTCGGCGGCGGCGTGGAGGTGAAAGCCGACACGACGGTCGTCGACAACGAAACCTCCGCCAGCGCGACGGTCGGCACCGGCATCCTGGCCAAGCCGGTGATCGCCGCCAAGAACGCCGTCGGCCTGGCCAACGCGACGGGCTCGTTCTTCCAGCAGATCACGCCGCCGCCCGACCAGCGCGGCCAGGGTCCGACCAAGTTCGCCTTTTCGGCCGCGTTCGCCTACGCCGACCATTCCAATCTGGCGCTGGCGAGGATCGACGCCGGCGCGCAGGTGGGCGCTCATGCGGGTGACGTCAAGGTCGAGGCGGACATCCTCGATGCGCCGAAGATCAGCGCGCGCGCCTTCATCGACTCGCAGAAGATCAGCGAAAAGAATCCCGCCGGCAACACCAAGGAGAACTCGCTCAGCGCCGCCTTCGTGCTCGGCTACTACGACAACCAGGCGGACGCGCACCTCGGCGCGGGCGCGGCGGTCGACGCCACCGGAACGGTCGCCGTCGAGTCGCAAACGTCGATTCCGCTGGTGATCGACTGGCTGCGCATCTCGGAGCATCCCTCGCCGTCGGACCTGGGCGGCACGCTTGCCGATCACGCCAACAGCAACTTCGGCATACAGAACGGGATATTCACCTCGTGGGCGCAAAGCAATGCCGCCGGCACCAAGACCGCCGGCGCGTTTTCCGTCGACGTGGTGAACATCGACGACAGCAGCCACGCCTACATTGCGCAAGGCGCACGGGTCAATCAGAACTCGGCGTACCGCAGCGGCGCGCAGGTCGTCCGCGTCGAGGCCACCAACCTGGTCGAGGCGGTCCATCTTGCGGGGGTGGTCGGCTTGACGTTCTTAGGCGCCCAGGGCGGCGAAGGGGGCGTCGGCGGCTCCTACCTGAAGGTCACGTACGGCGGCGCGGTGACGGCGCAGATCTACGCCGGCGCGCACGTCTATGCCGACGCGCTGATCGTGCGCGCCGATTCCAAGACCCACAACACGTCGATCGCGGAGGCTGGCGGCAAGGCCGAGGACCTGGCGATCGACGGCGCGTTCTCGCTTGTGCGCGAGGACAACCTGACGCTGGCGCGCATCGACGACGGCGCCTACGTCGAGACGGGCACCGGAATGCTCGCCATTCCCAGGGTGATTCGCGACCGCTACGCCGCGGGAACGGTCGGGGTGGAGATCCCGTTCCTGTTCGGGCCGGCGCAAGTCGAGGACAAGCTGGTCGCGCTCGACAGCAACGGCGACGGGGTGGTCGATGCGAACGACGCCGACGTCACGGCGGCCGACGACCAGAGCCTGCAGACCAACCTGAACCAGCTGGTCGTCGCGGAGGACGATTCCAAGGTCATCAACGTGGGCGGCGGCGTCACGGCCGGCAAGAGCGTCGGCGTCGGCTTCTCGGTCGCGATCAACGAGATCGGGCGCGACACCGAGGCGCTGGTCGGCAAGCGTGCCGAGTCGTTCGACACCGGCGCCGTCGACAGCGCCGACGGCACCATCGGCTTCGACCGGCCTCACGGCTACGTCACCGGCGACGCGGTCGAGTACGACCCGGCGGGCGGCACGCCGATCGTGACCCCGGGCACCTACTACGTAATCGTGGTCGATCCGCGCACGATACGCCTCGCGCAGACGCTGGAGGACGCCTACGCGGAAACCCCGGTCGCGGTCGCGCTCGACGCCTCGGGAGCCTCGAACGAGACGCAATTGCTGCGTGATCCGCAAACCGGCCCGGGATGGGACTACGCCGGCGACCGGGTGAAGATCGCCGCGGTCAACAGCGGCGCGATCGACTCGATAACGGTGTCCGGGGCGGTGATCACGAAGGCTTCGAGCAAGCCGGATCCCGAAGGCCAGAAAGGACCGTCCAACGGCGGCAAGTACGGCTTCGGCCTGTCGGTCGACGTGGCGGTGAACACGATCGAGGACGTGACCCGGGCCGCGGTCGACAACGCCTCATTGTCGGGCGGGACCGACGCGGTGATCCTGGCAAAGGACGATTCGGACATCCTTGCCGTGGCGGGCGCGGTGTCGGTTTCCACCACCCAGGACGGCATCGGCGCGTCGGGCGCCTGGACGCAGGACACGATCACGTTGCAGACCGAGGCGCTCGTCACGGACTCGACGATCGATCTCGGAAGAGACCTTTCGCTCTCGGCCAGCAACAGCGGCAAGATCGTGGGCATCTCGGCCGGGCTGTCCGGCGGCGGCAAGGCCGGCGTGGCCGGCTCGGTGTCGGTCAACCATATCGACGCCAGCGCTAGGGCCGGCTTCGACGACAGCTCGCTCACCGCCGTGCAGACGGTGGACATCGGGGCGGACAACAAGACGCTCATCCAGGCGATCGCGGCGGCGCCGACGTTCGGCGGCAAGGCGTCGATCGGCGCCTCGGTCGGGGTCAATCACGTCGACGCGACTACCGAGGCGAGCGTGCGCGGCTCGGACATCGAGGCTTCGGGCGCGGTCGTTCTCAGCGCCGGCAGCGACGACGAGATCGACGCGGTGTCGGCCGCGATCGGCGCGAGCAAGGGCCCGCTGGCGGCCGCGGTCGCCGTGTCGGTCAACACGATCAGCGACCAGACGCTCGCGCTGATCGACGGCAAGCGCAACACCGGCGTCAACGCCGTGGGCGACGTCGTGATCGATGCGCACGGCGATTCCACGATCTTCTCGCTCGCGGGCAGCATTGGCGGCACCTCGGGTGCGGCGGGGGTGGGCATCTCGACCTCGGTCAACATCGTCGACCATTCGGTCGAGGCGGCGATCACGGGTAATGCGACCGTCGCCTCGTCGGCGGGAGACGTGCGCCTGACGGCCGCCCAGGCGCCGGCGGAGCCGAGCTCTGGCCTGGCGCGCGACGCGCTGACCACGCTCGGCCTGCCGATCGCCTCCACCGTTTCCTCGGGCGCCATCGGCGGCGGGGCCGCCAGCAAGTTCGGCGTCGCCGGGTCGGTGTCGGTGAACACGGTGACGAGCCGGATCCGCGCGCACATCGGGACGCCGCTGGCCGACTACGCCGACGGCCAGGACCCCGTGGTGAGCGCCTGGGGCGACGTCCAGGTCGTGGCGACGAACGACACGGTCGTCTCCGCGGTGGCGGGCAACGTCGGCGGCGGCGGCAGCGCCGGGATCGGCATCGCCAGCGCCACGACCGTTACCGACGACGCGGTGGACGCGTTTGTGGGCGTCAACGCAACGGTCGACGCCGCGGCAATGGGCGGCGCGCATGTGGCGACGCCAGGGGTATCGGTCACCGCACATGCCTCGGAGCAGATCCACACGGCCGCCGTGGCCGGCACCTTCGGCGGCACTTTCGGCGGGGTCGGCTCGGCGACGGTTGCCGTGCTCGGCGAGCACAGCCTCGCGTTCGTCGATCGCGGCGCGCAGATCAACCAGGCCGCGGGCGGGGCGGACGCGCAGAACGTTGAGGTCCGGGCCTCCGACGATACGACGGTCTTCGATCTGGCCGGTGCGCTGGCCGGGGGGGGCTCCGCCGGGGTCGGGCTCGCCGCGGACGTGCTGACGCTCAACAAGGACACCGAGGCTTTCGTCGCGGCTTCCGCGGCAGTGAGCGCGCAGGGCGACGTCGTGGTGAAGGCCGGCTCGAGCGAGAACATCGTTTCGCTGAGCGCATCGGCTGGCCTGGCGGGCTCGGTCGGAATCGCCGGCTCGGCGAGCGTGCCGGTGCTCGACATCACCACACGCGCCTTCGTCGGGCCGGATGAATTCGAACCCATCCCGCGGCTGTCGAGCGGAACCATGACGTTCCTTCCCGACCTCCTGTTCAACGATTCCATCGTGCGTACGCAGGGCAGCTGGAGCGACGAGGGGTTTGCCCCGGGGCAATCGATCGCGGTTTCGGGGTCGTCGTCAAACGACGGCGTGTACACGATCGACTCGATTTCAGCCGACGGCCGCGTGCTGACGCTGGCGCCCTCGGATCAATTGAGCTTCGAAGTCGAACCGGCCTCGGCGCTCCAGGTCGTGGAGCAGGGCGGTTCGGGTGCGTCGCTCGACAGCAGCGACGCTGTCACGTTCGCCGACAACGGTGCCGATCCCGACTCGATCGCGCGCAGCACGGGCAGCTGG
>DATFMS010000116.1:0-3889 GCA_035266805.1 Burkholderiales bacterium
GCTGGTGCATCGCCACGTCGTAGAGAGAAACATCGAGGTCGCGCTCGAGCGGGCGCGGGCGCGCCTCGAGGATGCCGGCCAGCAATGCGAGCGCGCAGGTGGTGCCGGTCGAGTAGTCGACCACCGACAGCCCCATGCGCGCCGGTGGCCCGTCGGGTTCGCCGGTGAGCGACAGGTACCCTGCTTCGCCCTGCATCAGGTAGTCGTAGCCGGGCCAGCCCTTGCGCGCGCCGTCGCGGCCGTACGCCGAGAGGTGCGCGCAGACGATTCTGGGGTTGGCTTTCTCGAGAAACTCGTAAGTAATTTCAAGTTTCTCCGGCTGATCCCCCCGCAGATTCCCCATCAGCCCGTCCGCGGTGGCTGCCAGCCGGTGCAGCACTTCCTGCCCGCGCGGGTGCTTGAGGTCGAGGGTGAGCGACTTCTTGTTGCGGTTGAGCGACTGGAAGAAGTGGCTGTCGTTTTCGCCCAGGAAATACGGCCCGACCGCGCGCGAGACGTCGCCGCCCTCGCGCTGCTCGATCTTGACCACCTCCGCGCCGAGGTCCGCCAGGTGCGCGCTGCCGAAGGGTCCGGCGCCGTAGACCTCGACCGCGATCACCCGCAGCCCGGCCAGCGGCGGCATCAGGCCGGGTTCCGCGCGATCAGCTGCTTGGCGATGATGATGCGCTGCATCTCGTTGGTGCCCTCGCCGATGCACATCAGCGGCGCGTCGCGGTAGTAGCGCTCGACGTTGAACTCGGTCGAGTAGCCGTAGCCGCCGTGGATGCGCACCGCTTCGATCGAGTTCTCGAGCGCCGCCTCGGAGGCGAAGTACTTCGCCATGCCGGCTTCCATGTCGCAGCGCTCGCCGGCGTCGTAGGCGCGCGCCGCGCTCTCGACCAGCAGCCGCGCCGCCTCGCAGCGGGTGGCCATCTCGCCCAGCTTCAACTGGATCGCCTGGTGCTCGCAGATCGGCTTGCCGAAGGTCTTGCGCACCTGCGAGTAGGCGACCGCGTCCTTGAGCGCGGCGTTGGCTACGCCCACGCCGCGTGCGGCGACGTTGATGCGCCCGAGCTCGAGCCCGCCGACGGCGTGCTGGAAGCCCCTGCCCTCATCGCCGCCGATCAGGCGGTCGGCGGGCACGCGGTAGTCCTCGAAGATCAGCTCGGCCGAGTCGATGCCCTTGTAGCCGAGTTTCTCCAGCTTTTTCGAAACGCGGAAGCCCTTGCCCTTCTCCGCCAGGAACAGGCTCATCCCCTTGTGGCGCGGCTGCGCCGCGGGGTCGGTCTTGACCAGCAGCGCGAAGCAGCTGCCCTTGATGCCGTTGGAGATCCAGGTCTTTGTGCCGTTGATGACGTAATGGTCGCCGTCGCGCAGCGCACGGGTGCGAATCGCCTGCAGGTCGGTGCCGCAGTCGGGCTCGGTGAGCGCCAGCCCGCCGCGGACCTCGCCGCTGGCAAACTTCGGCAGGAATTCCTTCTTCTGCGCCTCGGTGCCGAAGCGCGCCACCGCGGCAGCCATGATCAGGTGCGAGTTGAAGATGCCGGTGAGCGACATCCACACCTCCGAGATCTGCGCCACGATCCTGGCGTAGGTCGCCGCCGGCAGCCCGAGGCCGCCGTATTGCTGCGGGATGGTGGCGCCGAACAGGCCGAAGGCCTTCATCTGCTCGACCATCGCCTCGGGGTACTCGTCCTTCTTCTCCAGCTCGCGCGCCTTCGGCCGCACGTCGCGCTCGAGCCATTTGCCGATCGCGTCGAGAATCTGGGTTTCGTCCGCGCTGTTCATGGCCGCTTCGGCACCAGCACGGTGCGCTTGTAGGTCATCACGGTCGTTCCGTCCTGCTTCCAGGCCCGCGTCGCCACGCTGACGATGCCCTGGGTCGGGCGCGACTTCGACTCGCGCTTCTCGAGCACCGTCGACTCCGCGTACAGCGTGTCGCCGTTGAACACCGGCGCCGGCATCACGATGTCGGTCCAGCCCAGGTTGGCGATCGCCTTCTGGCTCACGTCGGCGACGCTCATGCCGGCCACGATGGCGAGCGTGAGCGCGCTGTTGACCAGCGGCTTGCCGAACTCGGTGCCCTTGGCGTACTCCTCGTCGAAGTGCAACGGGTGCTGGTTCATGGTAAGCAGCGTGAACCAGGTGTTGTCGGCCGCGGTGATGGTGCGGCCGGGCCAGTGCTTGTAGCTGTCGCCTACCGTGAACTCCTCGTAGTAGCGGCCCGCTGCCACGGCGGCTACTTCTTGTTCCAGACCGGCTTGCGCTTCTCGGCGAAGGCGGCGATGCCCTCGCGCCCCTCGTCGCTCGCGGCGTTGCACGAGATGACCTCGCCGGCGAGCTTGTAGGCGCCCTCCAGCCCCATCTCGAGCTGGCGGTAAAAGAGGCGCTTGCCGGCGGCGACCGCGCCCTGCGGCTTGGAGGCGACCAGCGTGGCGAGCCGCTCGACCTCGGCGTCGAGCTCGGCCGCGGGCACCACGCGATTGACCAGGCCGTAGGTCTTGGCCGTCGCCGCGTCGATGAACTCGCCGGTGAGCAGCATCTCCATCGCCTGCTTGCGCCCGACGTTGCGCGCCAGCGCGACGCTCGGGGTCGAGCAGAACAGGCCGAAGTTGACCCCGCTCACGGCGAACTTCGCGCTCTCGGCCGCGACCGCGAGATCGCACTGCGCCACCAGCTGGCAGCCGGCGGCGGTCGCGGTGGCGTGCACCTTGGCGATCACCGGCTGCGGCAGCGACACGATCGACACCATCATGCGGCCGCATTTCTGGAACAGCGCCTCGATTTTCTCCTGCGTGCCCAGGGCGCCGATCTCCTTCAGGTCGTGGCCGGCGCAGAAGCCGCGCCCGCGCGCGGCGATCACCACCACGCGCACGCTCGCGTCCTTCGCCAGCGCGTCGAAGGCCGATTGCAGCTCGCCAAGCATGGCGCCCGAGAGCGCGTTGTACTGCTCCGGGCGGTTGAGCGTGAGGGTCGCGACGCCGTCGCGGTCCTCGCGCAGCAGGATCGGTTCCTGGCTCTTCGGTATTGCGCTCATTTTGCCTCCTTCACGAATCGATCGCGAATGCGGACTTGGCCTTCTCGCGCAGCGCGAATTTCTGGATCTTGCCGGTCGAGGTCTTCGGCAGCTCGCCGAACACCACCGCGCGCGGCACCTTGAACTTCGCCAGCTGGCCGCGGCAGAATTCGATCATCTCCTTTTCGCTCGCCTTCGCGCCCTGCTTCAACTCGATGAAGGCGCACGGCGTCTCGCCCCACTTCGGGTCGGGCATCGCCACCACCGCCGCGGCCATCACCGCCGGGTGGCGGTAGAGCACGTCCTCGACCTCGAGCGAGGAGATGTTCTCGCCGCCCGAGATGATGATGTCCTTCGAGCGGTCCTTGATCTTGATATAGCCGTCGGCCTGCATCACCGCCAGGTCGCCGGAATGAAACCAGCCGCCGCGGAAGGCCTCCTGGGTCGCCTTGGGGTTCTTCAGGTAGCCCTTCATGGTGATGTTGCCGCGGAACATGATCTCGCCCATCGTCTCGCCGTCGGCGGGCACCGGCTGCATCGTCTCGGCGTCCATCACCGCGAGCCCTTCCTCGACGATGTAGCGCACGCCCTGGCGGCCGTTCATCTGCACCTGCTCGGCGAACGGCAGCGCCTGCCACTCGGGGTGCTTGGCGCACACCGTCGCCGGACCGTAGGTCTCGGTCAGGCCGTAGACGTGGGTGATCGAGAAGCCCATCTTCTCCATGCCCTCGATCACCGCCGCCGGCGGCGCCGCGCCGGCGACCATCGCGTTCACCTTCCAGTCGATGCCTCGCCGAAGCTCGGCCGGCGCGTTGATCAGCGTCTGGTGAACGATCGGCGCGCCGCAGTAGTGCGTGACGTGGTGGCGTTTCACGAGGTCGAATATTTTTTCTA
>DATFMS010000117.1:0-4232 GCA_035266805.1 Burkholderiales bacterium
TGCCGCCGTTGTCGGAGGCCGACTGGCAGGACCTGTTCGCCAAGTACCGGCAGACCCCGGAGTTCAAGCAGGTCAACCACGACATGGACCTGGCCGGGTTCAAGAGCATCTTCTGGTGGGAATACTTCCACCGCCTGCTGGGACGCACCATCGGCGCGGTGTTCCTCGTTCCTTTCTTATGGTTCGCCGTGCGCCGGCGCATCGACCGCCCGCTCGCCTGGCAGCTGGCGGGCATCTTCGCCCTCGGCGCGCTGCAGGGCGCGCTCGGCTGGTACATGGTCGCGAGCGGGCTGATCGACGATCCGCGCGTGAGCCACTTCCGCCTCACCGCGCACCTGGGGGTGGCGCTGGCGATCCTGGCGGCCGAGCTGTGGGTCGCGCTGGGACTGCTGCTGCCGCGCGCGCCGCGCGCGCCGCAACCGCGCCTGTTGCGCTTTTCGCTCGCGCTCGCGGCAACGGTGTTCGTCATGGCGCTCAGCGGCGGCTTCGTCGCCGGGCTGCGTGCAGGCAAGGCCTACAACACCTTCCCGCTCATGAACGGCCATTTCGTGCCGCCCGAGATCATGATGCTCGAGCCCTGGTACGAGAACTTCCTCTACAACATGGCCACGGTCCAGTTCGTGCACCGCACGATCGCCTGGCTGCTGATCCTGCTGGTGCCGCTGTTCTGGCTCGCCGCGCGCCGCGCCGCGCTGGCGCCGCGCGCGCGGCTCGCCTGCCACGCGCTGCTCGCGGTGCTGGCGCTGCAGGTCGCGCTCGGCATCTCGACCCTGCTGCTCGCGGTGCCGGTCGCTCTCGGCGCGGCGCACCAGGGCGTCGCGGTGCTGCTGCTCGCGGTCTCGCTGTGGCTCGCCGCCGAGCTGCGCGCCGATGCGCGCGCCTGAATCGCGAGCCGCCGCGCCGCTCGCCGCGGCCGCGCTGGCGCTGATGCTGGCCGTGATTGCCGCCAGCGCCTTCATCCGCCTGAGCGCGCAGCCCGGCCCCGCGGTCGACCTGGCGCGCAACGTGCACCGCGTCGCTGCCTCGCTCGCCGGGCTGTTCGTGCTGCTGCTCGCCGGCGACGCGCTCGCGCGCCGGGTGCGCGTCGCCCCGGCGCTCGGCGCGCTCGCGCTGGTCGTCTTCCTCGCCGTGCTCGGCGCAATCGCCGGCAGCGCGCCGGCGCCGCCCGCGGCGCTCGGCAACCTGGCGGGCGGGCTCGCGCTCGCGGCCCTGCTCGCCTGGCGGCTCGGGCGCGCCCGCGCCCCGCTCGCCGCCGCGCCCGGCACACGGCGCCTGGCGCGAGCTGTGCTCGCCGCGGCCGCGCTGCTGTGCGCGTTCGGCGCCTGGAGGGCGGTCTACGCCGGGCACGCCGGTCCGCTGCCGCTCGAGCTCGCGCGCGAGCTCGCCGTCGCGCTGCTGCTGTGCGCGCTGGCCGAGCTCGAGGGGCGGCTGGCTTAAGCCACGGCAATCGAGCGCCTGATCGCTTTCGCCCGCGAGGCCGCGCGCTCGGTCGAAATTCTGAAGCCGGGTCGAGCATAACGCGGCCCGGCTACAATGCCGGGCATGAAACGCTATCCGGCAGCGCTGTTCAAGTGGGTCGACGAGGCCGTCTGGCGCCGCCCCACCGAGGGGCGGCCGCGCACGCAGACCTGGCTGGTGCGCCTCACCCGCCTGCTGCTCGTGCTGGTGCGCGACCTGACGCAGGGCCAGCTCACGCTGCGCGCGATGGGCCTGGTGTACACCACCCTGCTGTCGCTGGTGCCGCTGCTCGCGCTCAGCTTCTCGGTGCTCAAGGCCTTCGGCGTCTACAACCAGATCCGGCCGGCGCTGCTCGGCTTCCTCGAGCCGCTGGGCGAGAAGGGCGTCGAGATCACCGAGCGCATCATCCAGTTCATCGAGAACATCAACGTCGGCGTGCTCGGCTCGGTCGGCCTCGCGCTGCTGCTCTACACCGCGGTCTCGCTGGTGCAGAAGATCGAGGAGGCGTTCAACTACATCTGGCACGTGAGCCGCGCGCGCGGCATCGGCGAGCGCTTCAGCCGCTATCTCTCGGCGCTGCTGGTCGGCCCGCTGCTGGTGTTCTCGGCCATGGGCATCACCGCCACCGCGGCGAGCATGGGCGTGGTGCGCGACGTGATGAAGGTCGAGGCGATCGGCTGGCTCGCGCTGCAGGTCGGGCACCTGCTGCCCTACGTGCTGGTGATCGGCGCCTTCACCTTCGTCTACACCTTCATGCCCAACACCCGGGTGCGGCTCGCGCCGGCGCTCGTCGGCGGCGTGGTCGGCGGCATCCTGTGGCAGTCGGCCGGCTGGGCCTTCGCCCTGTTCGCCGCCTCGTCGACCCGCTACGCCGCGATCTACTCCAGCTTCGCGATCCTGATCCTGTTCATGCTCTGGCTGTACCTGAGCTGGCTGATCCTGCTGTTCGGCGCCGCGGTGTCGTTCTACGTCCAGCATCCCGAGCACCTGGTGGCCAAGAGCGGCGAGCCGCGCCTGTCGAACCGCATGCGCGAGCGGCTGGCGCTGGTGATCATGAGCCTGATCGCGCGCAACCACCTCGAGGGCGCCGCGCCGTGGAGCACCGACGCGCTGGCGCAGACGCTGCGCATGCCGGTGCGCGCGGTCGACGTCTTGCTCGAGGCGCTGCGCGCGCGCGGCATCCTCGCCTGCACCGGCGACGACCCGCCCGGCTGGCTGCCGGTGCGCGACCTGGCGGCGGTGAGCGCCAAGGATCTGCTCGACGCGGTGCGCGCCGCGGGCGAGGACCGCTACCTGAGCGCCGGGGCGCTGCCCGGACCGGAGCCGGTCGAGCAGCTGCTCAAGCGCTACGACGACGCGATGAAGAGCGCGCTCGGCAAGGTCACGCTCAAGGACCTGGCCGCGAGCCCGCCCGCGCGCGGCGAGTAGCGCCGTCAGTGCCCGGCGAGCCGGGCCGAAAACCGCGCCAGCGGCGCCGGCAGGGCGTCCCAGTCGACCGCGTCGAGCGCGTTCTTGACGATCAGGCCGAGGTCGGTGTCGCCTTCCATGACCAGGCGGCGGCTGAAGAACAGGGTGTCGGGGTCCTCGCGCCGCAGCGCGAGCGAGAGGTAGTCGCGCGGCCTGGCGCGGATGGTGACGTCGGGCTGGCCGCGCGCGGGAAGAAAGTAACTGCTGCGCAACGATACGGTGACGCCGATGCGCGGTGCCTCGAACTCGATGCGCACCCGCCTGCCCGCGGCCGGCTCGAGCGCGGAGCGCGACAGCAGCCCCGCGCGCAGCGCGAGGTTGAGCGCGGCGCATAGCGCGAGCGCGGGCGGAAGCTCGGGCAGCGGCAGCTTCATGCGGCGTCTCGCCGAGCCTCGAGGAAGCCCTGCTCCAGCCCCGGGCGGCCGTGCCAGAAGCCGTCGCAGTACTTGCCGGGCTCGAGCGGCGGCGTGCGGGCACCGTCGAGCGCCGCGCGCCAGGCGCGCAATGCATCGACGGTGCCCTCCGCCTGCGGGCTGACGCGTAGCACGTCCACCCCGCTCTCCCCGAGCGTTGCCGCTTCCCCTATCAGGTTGTAGATCCGCGCCGACTGGGTCTGCACCCCGTTCAGCGCCAGGAACGGCTCGCCCTCGCGCGTGTCGAGCGGCATGCCGTCCGCGAATTCGATGCAGCGGTAGGCGCAGCTTTCCTTTTGCAGGTTGAAGCGCCGCGCGGTGAAACAGCGCGCCGAGAACGCGAGCGGCAGCCGGCCCCAGCCGAACAGCTCGGCTTCGACTCCCGCCGGGCGCACCGCGGCGATGGCGCCGAACAGCTCGCGCGTGACCTCGATCGGCGCCACCCAGCGCGTGGCGCCGAGCTCGGCCATGAATTCGAGCGTCTGCGGGTTGTAGACGTTGAGGTGTGGCCCGGCGACCCAGCCGCTGCGCCCCTGCAGCATGCGCACCGCGCCCATGTCGTTGGCCTCGACGCGCCAGCGCCCGTTCTCGACCACCCGCCGCACCAGCTTCACGTCGCCCGCGGACTCGGTCAGCGCCTGCGCCGAGAGCACCACCTCCTTGCCGTGCGCGGCGAGCAGCTCGGCGATCTCGAGCCAGTCGTCGAACCCAAGCTCGTGCCGGCGCGAGCAGACCACCTCGCCCAGGTAGACGACGTCGGCCGGCGACTCGGCCACCTCGGCGTAGAACTCGAGCACCCGAGTGCGCGGCCAGTAATAGAGAATCGGACCGAGCGATATCTTCATTTCACTTCCAGGGACGCGAGAAAGCGCCCAGCGTGTGCTGGCTGCCCTC
>DATFMS010000118.1:0-9825 GCA_035266805.1 Burkholderiales bacterium
CTGCGTTGCAACACGTAACTTTCAGGAAAGTCATGCTGCTCTATCCCTCTTAATGGGTCGGACGTTGAGGGTCCGGGTGATCTGCGCGATCTCGCTGGTGATGTAGCGCGCGGTGATCGGGGTGCCGTCGTAGTGCAGCACCGAGATCAGGTTCGCGGGGTTGATGCCGGCGTCGTTGACCAGCAGGGTCTTCAGCTGCGCGTCGCGGTTCTGCTCGATGACGAACACCTTGGCGTGCGAGGAAACGAAGTCGGCGATCTCGTCCTGGAACGGGAAGGCGCGCACCCGCAGCGCGTTGATCGAGATGCCCATCGCCGCGAGCGCCTCGAGCGCCTCGTGCATCGCCGGGCTGGTCGAGCCGTAGTAGATCGCGCCGAAGCGCGCCGGCTGCGGCGAGGCGTCGAGCAGCGGCTTGGGAACGAGGGTCTTGGCGCTCTCGAACTTCTTCTGCAGCCGCCGCATGTTGTCGACGTAGTCCGGCCCGGCCTCGGAGTAGCGCGCGTAGCGGTCCTTGGTGGTGCCGCGGGTGAAGTAGGCGCCGCGCCTGGGGTGGGTGCCAGGGTAGGTGCGGTACGCGATGCCGTCGCCGTCGACGTCGAGGTAGCGGCCGAAGTCCTTGCCCGCCTCGAGCTCGTCGCGGCTCATCACCTTGCCGCGGTCGTAGCTCCTGGCGTCGTCCCACTCGAGCGGCCGGCACAGGCGCTGGTTCATGCCGATGTCGAGGTCGGTCATGACGAACACCGGGGTCTGCAGCCGGTCGGCGAGGTCGAGCGCCTGGGCGGCGAACTCGAAGCACTCCTTCGGGTCCTCGGGGAACAGCAGCACGTGCTTGGTGTCGCCGTGCGAGGCGTAGGCGCAGGCCAGCACGTCGGACTGCTGGGTGCGGGTCGGCATCCCGGTCGAGGGCCCGCCGCGCTGCACGTTGATGATGGTGGCCGGGATCTCGGCGAAGTACGCCAGGCCGATGAACTCGGTCATCAGCGACACGCCCGGCCCGGAAGTGGCGGTGAAGGCGCGCGCGCCGTTCCAGCCGGCGCCGATCACCATCCCGATCGAGGCCAGCTCGTCCTCGGCCTGCACGATGGCGAAATTGTTGCGGCCGCTGTCCTTGTCGACTCTCAGCCTCGAGCAGTAGCGCTGGAAGGCCTCGGCCAGCGACGACGAGGGCGTGATCGGGTACCAGGCGCAGACCGTCGCGCCGCCGTAGACGCAGCCCAGCGCGGCGGCCGAGTTGCCGTCGATGAAGATGCTGTCGCCGACCGCTTCGCTGCGCTGGACCTTGAGCCCGAGCGCGTCCTTGAGGCGCTCGCGCGCGTAGTCGAAGCCCATGTGGAACGCTTTCACGTTCGGCATGAGCAGCTTTTCCTTGCCCTTGTACTGCTCGCCGATCAGCTCGGCGACCACCTCGGGCTCGATGCCGAGCAGCGCCGCGAGCGCGCCGACGTAGATGATGTTCTTGAACAGCTGGCGCTCGCGCGCGTCGACGTAGTTGGTGTTGCAGATCTCGGTCAGCGGCATCCCGATCACGTGCACGTCGGGGCGGAACTTGGACGCCGGCAGCGGCCGCGTGTCGTCGTAGAAGACGTAGCCGCCGGGCTCGATCTCGGCGATGTCCTGGTCCCAGGTCTGCGGGTTCATCGCCACCATCAGGTCGACGCCGCCGCGGCGCCCGAGCCAGCCGCGCTCGGTGACGCGCACCTCGTACCAGGTCGGCAGCCCCTGGATGTTGGAGGGGAAGATGTTGCGCGGCGAGACCGGGATCCCCATGCGCAGGAAGGACTTGGCGAACAGCTCGTTGGCGGAGGCCGAGCCCGAGCCGTTGACGTTCGCGAACTTGACGACGAAATCGTTTACCGCTTCGATGCGCTTGGCCATTTCCTGCCTTCGTGCCCTCTTCAATCCTTGTATGACGGGTCCTTGCGCTCGATCACCCGCTCGAGCGCGGCGAACTCCAGCTCGCCCAGCGGCGCGCTGTCGGTGAGAAACTCTTCCCCCAGCGTCTGCGACTGCAGGCAGATCTCGGACGACGGCAGGCGCATCCGCGCGCCTTGCGCGGCGAGCTGGATCTGGGCCGCGCGCTCGAGGCGCCACATGCGAACGAAGGCCTCCGGGATGGTGCGCCCGAGCGTGAGCAGGCCGTGGTTGCGCAGGACGAGCGCGCAGTGATCGCCGAGGCTCGCGACCAGGCGCTGCTGCTCGTCCAGGCGCATGCTCGGGCCCTCGAAGTCGTGGTAGGCGAGCTTGCCGTAGAAGTTGTGCGAGTACATGTGCACCGGCAGCAGACCCTCTTCCTGCGCCGAGACCGCCATCCCCGCCAGGGTGTGGCTGTGGAACACGCACTGCGCGTCTGTTCTCGCGCGGTGGATCGCGCCGTGGATCACGAAGCCCGCCTTGTTGGCGCCGTAGGCCTGCTCGCCCACCGGGTTGCCCTCGAGGTCGATCTTGACCAGGTTCGAGGCCGTGACCTCGTCGAAACGAAGGCCGTAGGGGTTGATCAGGAAATGGTGCTCCGGACCGGGCACGCGCAGGCTGATGTGGGTATAGATCAGCTCCGACCAGCCGAGGTGGTCGGCGATGCGGTAGGCCGCGGCGAGCTGGACCCTGAGGCGCCGCTCCACCGAATCCGTAGGTGTGTTCTTCTTCAGCGAAGTGACGCTCATGGTTCCCCCCCTCAGGCTGCTTTCTTTTGCGGCCGGCGGCAGTCCGGCCCCGCATGCGTCATGTCGAGCAGGAACTTCTGCATGTCCCAGGCCCCGGTGGGGCAGCGCTCGGCGCACAGGCCGCAGTGCAGGCACACGTCCTCGTCCTTGACCATCACGCGCGCGGTCTTGAGGCCGTCCTGCACGTAAAGGTCCTGCTCCGCGTTGGCAGCCGGCGCGTTGAGCCGCTGCCTGAGATCGGCTTCCTCGCCGTCGGCGGTGAAGGTGATGCAGTCCATCGGGCAGATGTCGACGCAGGCGTCGCACTCGATGCACAGCCGCGAGGCGAACACCGTTTGCACGTCGCAGTTGAGGCAGCGCTGCGCCTCCTTCCAGGCGGTGGCGACGTCGAAGCCCATCTCGACCTCGACCTTGATGTTGCGCAGCGTCTGGTTGACGTCGCGCCAGGGCACCTTGAAGCGCGCCTCGGGGTGGATCTGGTTGTCGTAGCTCCACTCGTGGATGCCCATCTTCTGCGACACGAGGGTGACGCCCGGAGCGGGTCTTTCACCGACATCTTCCTGATTCAGGAGCTTGTCTATCGAGATCGCCGCTTCATGGCCATGCGCCACGGCCCAGATGATGTTCTTCGGCCCGAACGCGGCGTCGCCGCCGAAGAACACGTTCGGCAGCGAGGAGCGGAAGGTCGCCTTGTCGAGCGCCGGCAGGCCCCACTTGTCGAACTCGATGCCGGAGTCGCGCTCGATCCAGGGGAAGGCGTTCTCCTGCCCGACCGCGATCAGCACGTCGTCGCACTCGACGTACTGGTCCGGCTCGCCGGTGGGCAGCAGCGACCGGCGCCCCTTGGCGTCGTACACCGCCTTGACCTTTTCGAACGTCATTCCCACCAGTCGATCGTTCTTGACGTCGAAGGACTTCGGCACCAGATAGTTGAGGATCGGGATGCCCTCGTGCTGCGCGTCCTCCTTCTCCCAGGGGCTCGCCTTCATCTCGTCGAAGCCCGAGCGCACGATCACCCTCACGTCCTCGCCGCCCAGGCGCTTGGAGGTGCGGCAGCAGTCCATCGCGGTGTTGCCGCCGCCGAGCACGATCACGCGCTTGCCGATCCGGTCGACGTGGCCGAAGGACACCGACGACAGCCAGTCGATGCCGATGTGGATGTTCTTCGCCGCTTCCTTGCGCCCCGGGATGTCGAGGTCGCGCCCGCGCGGCGCGCCGCTGCCGACGAAGATGGCGTCGTATCCCTCCGCCACCAGCGCTTTCATGCTTTCTATTTCTCTGTTAACAAGAGAAACACCAAGATCGAGGATGTATCCGACCTCTTCGTCGATCACTTCCTCGGGCAGCCTGAAGCGCGGGATCTGGGTGCGGATCATGCCGCCCGCCTTCGGGTCGCGGTCGAACAGGGTCACCTCGTAGCCCAGCGGCGCCAGATCGCGCGCCACCGTCAGCGACGCGGGCCCGGCGCCGACGCAGGCGATCTTCCTGCCGTTCTTCTTCGCCGCGGGCCTGGGCAGGCGCGCCTTGAAGCTGTCGTCCTTGAAGTCCGCGGCGACGCGCTTGAGGCGGCAGATCGCGACCGGCTCGGGCCGCGCCTGGTTCTCCTCCTCGACCCGGCCGCGGCGGCAGGCGGGCTCGCAGGGGCGGTCGCAGGTGCGCCCGAGGATGCCGGGGAAGACGTTCGACTGCCAGTTCACCAGGTAGGCGTCGGCGTAGCGCCCCGCCGCGATCAATCGGATGTATTCGGGAACCGGGGTGTGGGCCGGGCAGGCCCACTGGCAATCGACCACTTTGTGGAAGTAGTCCGGATTGCGAATGTCTGTTTTCTGCAACGACGACTCCTCGGCCTGCTGCCGGGTCCGCGGGGAAACCGCAAGTTTACTCCTTCAACCCCCCATAGAGAAGCCTTATCCTTTAACTATCAAACACTAGCGTCAGGGTTTATTGACCCGCGCGCAAGGCGGTATGCTGCCCGTATGACCAATCAGCTCGAATCCCTCAGGAAGCACTCGACGGTGGTCGCCGACAGCGGCGACATCGATGCCGTGGCGCGCTGGAAGCCCCAGGACGCCACCACCAACCCCTCGCTGCTGCTGGCCGCGGCGGGCGACGCCCGCTACCGCCGCCTGGTCGAGGACGCCGTGGCCCGCGGCCAGGGCGGCACCGAGGCCACCATGGACCACCTGTTCGTCAACTTCGGGCGCGAGATCCTGGGCCATATCGCCGGCCGGGTCTCGACCGAGGTCGACGCCCGGCTGTCGTTCGACAGCCAAGGCTCGATCGCCAAGGCCAGGCGCCTGATCGGCCTCTACGAGGACGCCGGGGTATCGCGCGAGCGGGTGCTGATCAAGGTCGCCAGCACCTGGGAGGGCGTCCGCGCCGCCGGGCAGCTCGAGTGCGAGGGCATCCACTGCAACCTGACCCTGCTGTTTTCCTTCGCCCAGGCGGTGGCCTGCGCCGACGCCGGGGTAACCCTGATCTCGCCCTTCGTCGGGCGCATATACGACTGGCACAAGGCGGCGCGCAAGGTCGACGACATCCCGCTCGCAGACGATCCGGGCGTGGCGTCGGTGACGCGCGTCTACCGCTACTACAAGAAGTTCGGCTATGCGACGCAGGTGATGGGCGCGAGCTTCAGGAAGACCGGGCAGATCCTGGCGCTCGCCGGTTGCGACCTGCTCACCATCGCCCCCGACCTGCTCGAGCAGCTCGCCGCGGCGCCGGGCGAGGTCGAGCGCAGGCTGGTCCCCGACCAGGCGGCCGAGATCGAGCGCGTCACGCTCGACGAGAAGGCCTTCCGCTGGATGCACAACGAGGACCAGATGGCGGTCGAGAAGCTGTCCGACGGCATCCGCCGCTTCGACGCCGACGCGCGCAAGCTCGAGAAGCTCGTCGCGTCGCTGGTGGGCGGCCGGCGCGCGGCGTGAACCCCGCGCGATGAGCGGCAGCCTCTCGGTCCGCATGGAGCGCCGCGGCGAATCGCTCGTCGCGCGCCTGACGATCGAGCGGGCGGCGAAGCTCAACTCGCTCGACTCGGCCACCCTCACCGCGCTCGCCGAGGCGGCGCGCGGACTGCCGGCCGAGGTGCGCGCGGTGGTGCTGACCGGCGCCGGCGGGCGCGCCTTCGCCGGCGGCGCCAACCTGGACGAGCTCGCCGCGCTCGACCCGGTCAGTGCGCGCGAATTCATCACCCGGGTGCACCAGGCCTGCGCCGCGCTGCGCGAGTGCCCGGCGCCGGTGATCGCGCGCGTCAACGGCTTCTGCCTCGGCGCCGGGCTCGAGCTGGCCGCGGCCTGCGACCTGCGCATCGCCGCGGCCAACGCGGCGTTCGGCATGCCGGAAGTGCGCCTCGGCATCCCCTCGGTGGTGGAAGCGGCGCTGCTGCCGCGCCTGATCGGCGCCGGGCGTGCGCGCTGGCTGGTGCTGAGCGGCGAGAACATCGACGCCGCGCAGGCGCTCGCCTGGGGCCTGGTCGAGCGCGTGGTGCCGGCGGCGCGGCTCGACGCCGCGCTCGACGCCGTGCTCGAGGCGCTGCTCGCCGCGGGCGACGCGGCGTTGCGCGCGCAGAAGCGCCTGTGCAAGCTGTGGGAGGAAGCGCCGCTGGACGAATGCGTGCGCCTGAGCATCGTCGAGTTCGCCGCCGCCTACGCCGGCGACGAGCCGCGCGCGATGATCGGCGAATTCCTCGCCGCGAGGAAAAACAAGCGCTAGCGCGGGAAGGCGCGCGCGCTCACTTTATCTCCTGCATCACCTGGGCGTAGGAGATCACCGCGAACAGCGCCGTGCCGCCGACGATGTTGCCGGCGAGCACCGGCAGCGTGAAGCCGCCGAGCAGGGCACCGATTCCCAGCTCGCCGTGCCACAAGAGCAGGAAAGCCTCGACGCTGCCGGCGACGATGTGCGCGAACCCGCCCAGGCCGATCAGGTAGGTCATCAGCCAGACGACGTGGAACTGCACGCTCTCGCCCGCGCTCGGCAGCAGCCAGACCATCGCCGCGACGAGAAAGCCGGCCGGGATGGCGAGGAAGAACATCGTGCCCCAGCCGTGCGCGATCGCCTCGCGGCTGATCTCGAGCATCGCCCCGAGCTGAGCCGGCGACAGCGCCGGGGCGAAGGCGCAGAACAGCGCCGCGAGCAGGGTGCCGACCATGTTGGCGAGGAAGACGATGCCCCACAGCCGCCCGAGGCGGCCGAAGCTGCGGCGCGAAGGCCGCGCCATGGCGGGCAGCACGGCAGTGATGGTGTTTTCGGTGAAAAGCTGTTGCCGCCCGAGCACGACGATCAGGAACCCGACCGGGTAGCCCAGGCTGGTGACGAGCGGGCGCCAGGGCGCCTGCGGCAGGTGCAGGCGCAGCAGCGCCTCGGCGAGCAGCGAGAACGCGATCGAGAGGCCGGCCGCGACCCCGGACCACCACAGCGACACCGCCGGGCGCGCCATCTCCTCCTCGCCGTGCTGGCGCACGGTTTCGTAGATGACCGGCGTGCGCGGGGTCGAGCGCTCCGCGAGCTGCTCGGCTTCGCGCCGGTTTTGCTGCGGATCGGGCCTCTTCCTGCTCATAGCCTGCCCGCCGCCTTGCGCGCGGCCGCGGCCTGCTTGAGCGCCGCGTCGATGCGCGCGCGCGTCTGCGCCGCGAGCTGCCGGTCCGGGACGTCCCCCAGCCGCGCGGCGACGCCGTCGAGCGCGTACTTGTAGTCGAAGTAGGCCTTGTCCACCTTGTGCTTGAGCTCGACCGCCTCGCTGACCCAGTCGCGCGAGCGCGAGCGCGCACCGCGTATGTGCGCCCGCAGCGCCTCGCGCGAGCGCGCGAACGCCGCCCCGGCGCGGACCGCGTCCGCCTGCCGGCGCAGGATCGCCGCCGCGTCGTTCAGCACCTCCTCGGCCGCCTCGACCCGCGCCCGATCCGGCGCCGCGTCGAGCGCGCGCAGCGCCGCGAGCCGCGCCTCGATGTCCTGCACCGCGGCGTCCAGCCCGGCCGCGACCTGCTCGGCCTGCGCCGCGTCGGGCTCGAGCGGCGCGCCGAGCGCCGTGCGCAGGCGCTCGTCCGCCGCCTGGAGCTGCGGCACGACCGCCTGCCGCAGGTTGTGCTGGCGGTAGTTCGAGTAGCCCCAGCGGGCGGCCAGCGCCGCGAGCACGACCGCGACCGCGACCAGCGCCCACAGCAGCGGCTTCCTGAACGCTCCGATGTTCATCGCCTTTCTCCTTCGCGCCGCGCGCGCAAGATCGCCCAGGCCCATGCCAGCAGGTAGACCAGCGCCGGCACCGTGAGCGTGAGCACGACCGGCTGCACGAACTGGCCCGCGCCGGGCTCGCCGAAGACCGCGAGCGTAAGGATGTTGAGCAGCCCGACCACGCCCCAGATAACGGTGAACAGCAGCCACAGGCGCTGCCAGACCGCGAGCGGTTTCATGCCGGCGCCTCGAAGCGCCCGTAGCGCAGCGCAAGGGTCGGCAGCACGAGCAGGTTGAGCACCATCGACGTGAGCAGGCCGCCCAGGATCACCACCGCCATCGGCCCCTCGATCTCGCGCCCCGGCGCGTCCATGCCCAGCGCGAGCGGCAGCACGCCGAGCCCGGTCACGAGCGAAGTCATCAGGATCGGGGTCAGCCGGTCCGCGGCGCCGCGCACCGCGGTCGCGAGGTCCCAGCGCATGCCCTCCGCGCCGACCAGGCGCTCGTAGTGGTCGATCATCAGGATCGAGTTGCGCAGCGAGATGCCGAACAGCGCGACGAAGCCCACCATCGCGCCGAGCGAGAGCTCGCCGCCGATCGCGAGCGCCGCCAGCACGCCGCCCGCCAGGGCGAACGGCAGGTTGGCGAGCACCAGCAGCAGGTTGCGCCAGTTGCGCGTGACCACCGACAGCAGCAGCACGATGCCGAGGCCGGCGCCGAGCGAATCCACCAGCAGGTCGCGCCGCGAGCGGCCCTGCGCCTGCGCGGTGCCGGAAAATTCGACGTAGGTTGCGGGCGGAAGCCGCACCTTGGCCGCGATCGCGCGCCTGGCCGCGGCGACAAAGCTGCCCACGTCGGTTCCGCTCACGCTCGCGGTCACCGTCTGCAACCTGCGCGCACCCTCGTGCTGCACCTGGTAGCGGCCGGCGCCCTGGTAGACGTCCGCGATGCGGCCGAGCGGAACGTAGACGTCGCCCGGGCTGTGCAGCGGCAGCTCGCGGATGCGCGCGATGTCGTTCCGGGTCGCCGCATCGAGAATTGCAATGACGTTGAAAACCCGATTGCCCTCATAGGTCTGGCCGACGATGTCGCCCTGGTATGCGGTCCGGATCCGCTCCAGCACGTCGAGTGGATCGAAGCCCCAGCGCGCCACGTCGGCCGGCCGCAGGGCGATGGTAACCTGCGGCAGGCCCGGCGGCGACTGTATCTGGACATCCGCCGCGCCGGACACCGCGCGCAGCACCCGCGCGAGCTCCTGCGCCTTGCGATCGAGCAGTTCGAGGTCGTCGCCGTAGAGTTTCACCGCGACCGGCGCGGTGGTGCCGGACAGGGTTTCGTCGATGCGCTCGCTGAGGAAAGTGTTGACCGCAAAGTTCACTCCGACGAAGCTCTCGAGCGCCTTGCGCACCTCGGCGAGCGCGGCCTCGGACTGCCCGCCGGACAGGCCCGGCTTGAGGTCGACCTCGAACTCGCTGTAGTGTGGTCCCCAGGTGTCGTCAGCCAGCTCGGCGCGGCCGACCCGCTGGCCCACCGAGCGAACCACCGGCAGCGCGAGCAGCGCCTCGTCGACGCGCTCGCCGATGCGCATCGACTGCGCGATGGAAGTGCCCGGCACCGCCGACATGTGGACGATGAAGTGACCCTCCTTCAGTTCGGGGATGAAGCTCGCGCCGAGAAGCGGCAGCGCGGCGCAGCCGGCCGCGGTGAACGCGAGCGCCGCGGCGACGAGCGCGCGCGGCCGCCGCGCAACGCGCTTCAGCAGCGCTTCGTAGCGGCCGCGCGTCCACCTTACCGCGGGCGGGTCGGTCCGTGGCAGCCCGCGCCGCGTGAGGAGCGCCATCGCGAGCGCGGGCGTCACGCTGAGCGCGACCGCGAGCGAGGCGAGCACGGCGAGCGTGTAGGCGAGCCCGAGCGGCCCGAACAGGCGCCCCGCGATGCCCGACAGTGCCATCACCGGCAGCACGACCAGGATGACGGCGAAAGTGGCGTAGACGAT
>DATFMS010000119.1:0-30237 GCA_035266805.1 Burkholderiales bacterium
GCGCCGATCAAGAGCCGCACCGACTGCGTTGCCCGGCCGGCCGCTGCGCCGATGTTGTCGCCCGAGCGTGGCGAAGCGCTGCCGCCGCCGGGCAGCGCGACGGAGGCCGCAAGCGCCGCCAGCGCGAGTGCCAGAAACACCGCGGCCAGGCTGGCGGAGGCATGACCGTCGAGCCAGGCGCCGACCAGCAGCACGGCGACGATGAAACCGATCGACCCCCAGAGCCGGATCGGGCCGTAGCCTCCGCTGCGCCCGGCGAGCGCCGACAGAGTGATCGCTTCGACCAGCGGCAAGCCGCCCGCGGCCATGATGCTCGTCACCGCTACCAGCGCGGTAATACCCGCGAAGCCCGGCACGTACGGCATCGCCGCGAAACCGGCCGCAAGCGCCGCGCACGACGCCACGACCACCGCTCGCCGGGCGTCTGCCCGGTCCGCGAGCCAGCCCCAGAACGTCGGGGCGAAGATGCGGGCCAGCTGCGGCATCGCGAGCACGGTGGCGATTTCGGTCGGCTGCAGCCCCCGCCCGGCCAGATAGACCGGAAAGTAGGGCGTGAATGCGCCTACGTAGGCAAAGTAGGCGAAATAGAAAGCGGCCAGGCGCAGCGCGGCAGGCATGCGCGGCGGGCTCAGGCCGCAGCGGCGGGCCTGGCCGCGAAGCGCACCATGCCCACGACTTCGCGCACCAGGCGCTCGGCATCGGCGCCGTCCGCTGCCAGCGGCCCCAAAAACCCATCGAGCAAGAGCTCGGCCAGACCGTGCAGCAATGCCCACGCCGCGGTCCCTGCGCGCCGCGCCTGCTCCGCACCACCGAGCCCTGGGATCGATTCGGCGAACACGCGCAACACCACCTGCGCCAGGTCCACCAGCCCGGCGCGGCGCGCGAGCGAGTTTTCGTCCGCGTACATGAGCCGATAGCGACGCGGGTGGCCGAGAGCGAAGCGCAGATAGGCGCGCGCCACCTCGACCCCTCCGGCGGGCGCGGCTTGGCGCAGCGCGGCACCGAGCTGCGCAAAGCCTTGCGCGCTTACCTCGGCCAGCAGCGCCTCGCGGTCGGCGAAATGACGGTAGGGGGCGCTGTGCGACACGCCCGCGCGCCGCGCCGCCTCGCGCAAGGTAAGCGTCGCCTGCCCGCCCTGGTCGAGGACCTCGCCCGCGACCCGCACCAGCTCGGCGCGCAAGTCGCCGTGGTGATAGCTTTGCCGGCTAGATGTTGCCATGTGCCACATCGACCTCAAGGCATATGTAGCTGATGACAACATATCACCCTCGCTCGTTCAACGCAAGCGCGGCCAGCTCAGCGTTTCCTCGAAGCCAGGCGGCGGGCGTAGGGATTGCCGCGCGTTCGGAACTCGACCGCCAGGGGCGTGCCGCGCAGACTGAATGCGCTGCGAAACCTGCCCTCGAGGTAGCGCCGATAGGTGTCCGGCACGTAATCGAGCGCGTTGCCGTGAATAATGATGCGCGGCGGGTTCATGCCGCCCTGATGCGCGTAGCGCAGCTTCGGCCGCACCAACCCCTTGCGCGGCGGGGCCTGCTGCTCCACCGCCGCAATCAGCGCGCGCGTGAGCTTCGGCGTCGAAAGCTTGGCCATTGCCGCCGCGTACGCGGCGTCCACCGAGCGCATCAGCTCGCCGAGCCCTTTGCCGTTGCGCGCCGAGACGAAGTGGGTTTCGGCGAAGGCGAGAAAACCGACTCTCCTGGCGAGTTCCTGCTTGACCCGCTCGCGCGCCTCCTTGTCCGCGGCGTCCCACTTGTTGACCGCCACCACGACTGCGCGGCCGCGCTCCAGGATGTAGCCGGCGACGTGGGCGTCCTGGTCGGTCACCCCTTGAGCCGCATCCAGCATCAGCACGGCGACGTTCGCCGCCTCGATGGCCTGCAGCGTCTTGACGATCGAGAACCGCTCCACCGCTTCGCCCGACTTGCCGCGCCGCCGAAGCCCCGCCGTGTCGATCAGGGTATAGCGCCGGCCAGCGCGCTCGAACGGCACCTCGATCGGGTCGCGGGTGGTTCCAGGCTGGTCGAAGGCGATGACCCGCTCCTCGCCCACCAGCGCGTTTACCAGGGTGGACTTTCCTACGTTCGGGCGTCCCACGACCGCCACCCGCGGGTGACCCTCGTCCACCGCCTCGGCCTCGCCCTCGGGCGGCAATTTCTCGACCACCGCCTCGACCAGGTCGCGCACCCCTTCCCCGTGCGCGGCGGATATCGCGGCCGGCGCGCCGAGACCGAGCTCATGGAATTCAGCCGTCGCCGTATCCGCGGCGAGCCCTTCGCACTTGTTGACCGCGATCCAGATGCGCTTTTTCAGCTTGCGCAGGCGCGCGGCGATCTCGCGATCCGCCGGGATCAGGCCGCTGCGGCCATCGACCACGAACACCACTGCATCCGCTTCGGCCAGCGCCTGCTCGGCCTGGCGCGCCATCTCGGCGAAGATCCCTTCGCTCACCCCCGGCTCCAGCCCTCCGGTGTCGATAACGATGAAGGAGCGCTCATCGAACCGTCCTTCCCCGTAGTGCCGGTCGCGCGTCACCCCCGGGACGTCGACCACGATCGCGTCCCTGCTGTGGGTGATACGGTTGAACAGCGTCGACTTGCCGACGTTCGGGCGCCCGACCAGCGCGATGACAGATTTCAAAGCGAAAGTGCGTAGAGTCTGCCGCTCAGGGTCTGAACCAGGATCCCGGACGGCAACTTGATCGGCGCGGCGCGGATCGGTCCGCCGTCGGTGGCAAATCGCGCGACGAAGGCGCCCGAGTCGCGGGCAAGGAAATGAACGTAGCCTTCCAGGTCTCCGACGGCGATTTCGGCACCGAACGGCAGCGGCAGCGACGTTTGCCGATTCGCGAGCTTGTCCTGCTTCCACACGCTGCGCCCGTTGCTGCGGTCCAAGGCATGCACCGCGCCCCTGTCGTCGCTTACGTATGCGTAGCGCGCGTCGAGACTCACGCCTGTGAGGGAGGAGATCTCGCGCGTCCAGATCGGGTTGCCGTTGCGCACGTCGAAGCAGCCCGCCCGGCCCTGGTACGCCGCGGCACACACTTCGCGGCCCTGCACGATCGGCACCCCCTCGACGTCGGTTACCCGCTCGAGCTCGGTCGCGCCGTGCGGCACGGCCACCGTCGCCTCCCAGCGCGGCCCGCCATTTTCCAGCGCGATCGCGACCAGCTTGCCGCCCGAGAAGCCCGCGTACGCCGTATCACCTTCGATACTGAGGCCGGCCGGAGCGCGAACGATGAGCGACGCCGCGGCGCGCTGGTAAACCCAGCGCCGCTTTCCGTCGTCGACGCCGAACGCGAACACGCGGCTGTCGGCGCTGCGCACCAGCACCAGCCCGTCTCCGATCGCCGGCGCAGCCAGCACTTCGCTCGAAACACGCGCACGCCAGCGCACGCTGCCGCTGTTCGCGTCCAGCGCGAACACCACGCCCTCGTCCGACGCGACCACGACCAGCCGCCCGTCGCTGCCCACTCCGCCGGAAAGACGCGCTTCCAGAGTGGTGCTCCAGCGGGTCTGGCCGGTAGCCGCGTCCAGCCGCGCGACCGTGCCGTCGCGGCCCGCCACGTATACGCTGTCGGCGGCCAGCGCGGGACTGAAGAAGAATTGGTCCGCGGCCGACACGCTTGCCGACCACAGCACCCGCACCGTCCGTGCATTGTTGATGGCCGTAAGCGGCGCGGGCTTGGGGCCGGTCGATCCACTGCCGAACCAGCTCGCGCAACCGCCCAGCGTGACGGCAACGGCGAGTCCTGTGAGCAATCGCCGCATCACCGTCACCCGCCGAGCGCCTCAAGGCGAACCCGCACGCTTTCGCGGAATGCGTTGTCGTCTTTTGCTGCCTTGTCGAGCGCCACCTGGTAGGCCGCCTTCGCTTCTTTCGCCTGGCGTTTGGCGACCAGCACGTCGCCGCGTAACGCCGCGTACTGCGCGGCGTAAGCCTCGCCGTGCTCCGCAGCGAGTTTCTTCAGCGCTTCGTCGTAGGCTTTCTCGTCGAGCAGCACCGCCGCGAGGCGCAGCCGCGCGAGATCCTTCAAGTCGTCCGACCGCGAGCGCTCGAGCACCCACTCGAGCTGCGCCTTCGCATCCTTGAGATTGCGATGGTCGAAGTAGTAGCGGGCGGAAACCAGCGCCCCCATCGACGCGTACAGCGTACGGGGGTAATCCTCGGCCAGCGCGCCGCTCGCGTCGCGCATCGTCTTCGCGTCGCCGGCCTGCACCGCTCTGGTGAGCATCTGGTACAGCGTGCTCGCCTCAAGCGACTGCTTGCTCTGGTACCAGTTCCAGCCGCGCCAGCCGCCAGCTGCGAGCGCCACGGCCACCAGCGCCGTGACTATCAGATTACCGTGCTCCTGCCACCAGCCCTTCAGCGCTGCCAGCTGTTCCTTCTCTTCGTGATCCAGTGCCATGCTAGGTCCTTGCTCTCTGCAATGCGTCCGCGAACGCGGCGACGATGACCGCTCTGCCGATCCGATACTGGGGCTCCGCCTTGCGCAGGAATTTGAGCGAAACCTCTCCGTCGCGCACTTCGTCAGCGCCAACGATGAGCGCGGCCCAGGCGCCGCTGGCGTCCGCCTTCCTCATCTGCGATTTGAAGCTTCCGCCGCCGGCGTGCTGCACAATTGCGTAGCCCGCTCCACGCAGCAGCTCGGCCAGCGTCAAGGCATACTCCTGCGTTCCCTCGCCGTGGGACAGCAGGTAGGCGTCGGGCGGCCGCGCAACCAGCGCGCGGCCCGAGTCGCGCAGCAGCGTGATCAGGCGTTCGTTGCCCATTGCGAATCCCGTCGCCGGAGCGGGCTTGCCGCCGATCTGCGCGAACAATCCGTCATAACGCCCGCCGCCGCATACCGTGCCCTGCGCGCCGAGCGCGTCCGAGATCCATTCAAATACCGTCAGATTGTAGTAGTCGAGCCCTCGCACCAGGCGCGGATTGATCGTGTACTCCACGCCGGCGGCCGCGAGCAGCCGCCGCAATCCGTCAAAATGCGCAATCGATTCCTCGCCCAGATATCCCATCAGGGCCGGCGCACCTGCCACCACCTCCTGCACCATGGGGTTCTTCGAATCGAGCACCCGGAGCGGATTGGTATGCAGGCGTCGCCTGGCGTCTGCATCGAGCCGGTCGAGGTTCGCTTCGAGATGCCGCACCAGATCCGCGCGGTAGCGCGCGCGCTCCTCGGACGAGCCGATGGTATTGAGCTCGAGGCGAATGCCGCCCAGCCCGAGGTCGCGCCACAGCGCCGCGCACATGACGATGTGCTCGGCGTCGATGTCCGGGCCTTCGAGCCCCAGCGCCTCGACGCCGTACTGGTGGAACTGCCGATAGCGTCCCTTTTGCGGCCGCTCGTGGCGGTACATCGGCCCTGCGTACCAAAGGCGCTTGGGGCCGTCGTAGAGCAGGTTGTGCTCTATCGCCGCGCGCACGCATGAAGCCGTACCCTCCGGGCGCAGCGTCAGGTCCTCCCCGTTGAGCTCGTCACGCCAGGAATACATCTCCTTCTCGACGATATCGGTAACTTCGCCGATCGCGCGCCGAAACAACTGCGTATGCTCGACCAGCGGCATGCGGATGTTGCGGTAGCCGTAGCGCTCCAGCCAGGCTTCCACCGTGGCCTCGAATTGGCGCCACCACGCGGCCTCGTCTGGCAGGACGTCGTTCATGCCGCGGACGGCTTGAATGCTGGCGCTCATACTTGCGACGGCGGTCAGGAAACCGCCTTGACCGGGATCTCTCTGGCTTGCGCCGCGCGCTGCCGACGGCGCCGGCGGCCAGGGCCAAAGTTCGCGCTCACGTAGTCTTCGACCAGTTGCTGGAACTCCTCGGCGATGCGCTCGCCCTTGAGCGTCACCGTCTTCTCGCCGTCGACGTACACCGGCGCGACCGGATATTCGTTGGTCCCGGGCAGGCTGATGCCGATGTCGGCGTGCTTGGACTCGCCGGGGCCGTTTACCACGCAACCCATCACCGCGACCCGCATTTCCTCGACACCGGGATAGCGCTCGCGCCAGAGCGGCATTTGCGCCCGCAGATAAGACTCGATGCGCCCGGCGAGTTGCTGGAAATAGGTGCTGGTTGTGCGGCCGCAGCCCGGACACGCGCTTACCATCGGCGCAAAGCTGCGCAGACCCATGGTCTGCAGAATTTCCTGCGCCACCCGCACTTCGCGCGTTCGTTCGCCTCCTGGCTCGGGCGTAAGCGAAACACGGATCGTGTCGCCGATCCCCTCCTGAAGCAGAAGGGCGAGCGCCGCCGCCGAGGCGACGATACCTTTCGAGCCCATCCCGGCCTCGGTGAGTCCGAGATGCAAGGCGTAGCTGCAGCGTCGTGCAAGGTCGCGGTAGACGGCCACCAGGTCCTGCACCTGGCTCATCTTGCACGAGATAACGATGCGATCCGCGGGCAGTCCCCAGGCCTCGGCCTGGCGCGCCGAATCGAGAGCTGAGCGCACGACAGCTTCGCGCATCACGTCCTCGGCCTCGAGCGGCTCGGCACACGCGGCGTTCTCGTCCATCAGCTTCGCCAGAAGCGCCTGGTCCAGACTGCCCCAATTGACTCCGATGCGCACCGGCTTGCCGAACCGGATCGCGCACTCGATCATGGTGGCGAATTGCTCGTCGCGTTTGACGCCCTTGCCGACGTTGCCGGGATTGATACGGAACTTCGCCAGCGCCCGCGCGCACTGCGGGAACTGAGTCAGCAGCTTGTGCCCGTTGAAATGGAAATCGCCCACCAGCGGCACCGCGCAGCCCAGGGCGTCGAGTCGTTCACGAATCGGCGCCACCTGGGCCGCCGCTTCAGGGCTGTTGACTGTGATCCGCACCAGCTCGGATCCTGCCCGTGCGAGATCTGAAACCTGCTTGACCGTGGCCTCGACGTCCGCCGTGTCGGTATTCGTCATCGACTGCACGACGACCGGCGCGCCACCACCGATTGCCACACCACCGACCAGCACCTGCGTCGAGTGGCGGCGCCTGGCCGCGGATGCGGGCGCACTCATTTGAGGGTGAAACGCGCCACTTCGACCCTGATATGGGGCGTCAGGTCAAAGGCTTCGCCATCGTAGGTCACGCGCACGTTCTGGGCATTGCCGATCACGACCGAGAACGGCGGGCTGCCTTGGACCACCTTTTCGCTTCCGGCGGGATTGAGTTGCGACAGCAGCAGCTTGCCGGTTCCGTCGCGAATCTCGACCCACGATTCGGCGTCGAAGTGCAGCACGATGCGCCCCGTGGCGAGCGCAATTGGGGCGGGGGAAGATGAGCTCGCAGATGCGGCGGTCGACTCCGATGCGCCGGGGCTGGCGCTCGGGCTGGTGCTGGGGCTGGGGCTGGTGCTGGTGCTGGGGCTGGGGCTGGGGCTCGGGCTGGTGCGGTCGCCGGCAAGTGCGACCACGTTCGGTGCCGTGGCGGCTGGCCGCGGCGGAGTGGCCGGAGTCGTGCGTGGCGGCTCCAGCGGCGCCCGCGCAGCCGGGACAAAGGTCAATCGGTTCGCGCCTACGCGCTCCTGCTGCCAACCGTACAGGACGCCTGCCACGACCAGCAGGATTGCTACCGACAGGAGAGCGTAAGTGATGTTGGTGCGCCTCGATCCATCGGAAAACGGCACCGGTTCCCGATAGCGCGTAGCGAGGCGATCCGCGTCCGGGACTTCAAATTTACCCTCGACCTGTCCGAGCAGCGCCTCCGCATCGAGCTTGAGCAGGCGCGCGTAACTGCGGACCATGCCGCGCGCGAACGTGCTTCCCGGCAAACTCTCGAAGCGGCCCTGCTCCAGGGCGTCGATCTGGCGGGCGCCGAACTTGAGCTGCTGTGCGACATCGTCCAGGGTCAGCCCCTGTGCGGCGCGCGCCCGCGCCAGGATCTCGCCCACGTGCTCCTGCTCGCCGACAGCCTCCGCCGGGCGATCCTCGAAAGCGGGCTCGTGGACCGTGTTGCTATTCATAGTCCCCGCGCTGCAGCGCCTGACTCTCGCGCGACCCGGGGAAGCGGCGCCGCAGCTGACTGGCCAGCTTCGCCTCCGCCACGCGCTGGCCCAGCTTGCGTTCCACGCGCAATTCGAGCCATAGCGATTCCGCGGTGGGGGACACCACGCTGTTGAAGCGCGACACGTATTTGCGCGCCTCGCTCATTTTGCCCGCCCGGTAGCGAATCTCTCCCATCTGCAGCAAAGCCATTGGCTCGTTCGGCCGCAGCCTGAGCGCGCGCTCAAAGAACTGCTCGGCATCCCCGAATTTGTCCTTGCGCAAAGAGCAAACTCCGGCCGCCGTGTAGGAGCGCCACGGGGTCGGATAGAGCGGATTGCCGATGGCGCGCAGGAAATACCGGATCGACTCCGTTTCGTGCCCGGTCTGGCAGAGGAACCAGCCGTAATTGTGGTTGATGTCGGGGTCGTTCGGCGATAGTTTCAGGCCGTGCTCAAAATTCTGCTGCGCGAGCTTGGTTTCGCGCAGCTCCATGTACACCAGACCGAACATGCTGTAGGTGGCGGCGTAAGTAGGGTCGGCGGCGGCCGCGGTGCGCAATTCCTCAAGCGCGACCGCCATGCTGCCGCGGCTGTAGTAGGCCGCCGCCAGCTCGGTATGTATCCGCGCACGGTTTCGCGGGTCGCCGACCTCGCCCACGATCACCCCGGTATCGACGCCGGACGACGACGTCTCCGGGGGCCGGGTAGCGCAGCCCGCGGCAAGCGCCAGGACTGCCGCGGCGACGAGACCCAGAAAATATATCTTCATGCACGCAGCTCCGTGATCCTGTGAACCTTGCGGCCGCTGCGGCGCGTGCGGTCGGCCACATCGCCGGCGAGCTGCCCGCACGCCGCCGCGATACCGTCGCCGCGCGTCTTGCGGGTCGTTACGGTGACCCCATCGCGCCGCAGGATCTCGGCGAAGCTCCGGATCCTGTCGGGATCGGAGCGATCAAATCCTGCATTCGGAAACGGGTTGAACGGGATGAGGTTGAATTTGCAGCGCACGCGCCGGGCGATGGCGGCGAGCTCGCGCGCCTGGCTGTCCGAGTCGTTCACGCCCTCGAGCATCACGTACTCGAAGGTGATGAAGTCGCGCGGCGCCTTCTCGAGGTAGCGATTGCAGGCCTTGATCAGCTCGCGCAGCGGGTACTTCCGGTTCAGCGGGACGAGGCGGTCGCGCAAGGCGTCGTTCGGCGCGTGCAGCGACACCGCGAGCGCGACGGGACACTCCTCGCGCAGGCGGTCAATGCCGGGAACCACGCCGGAAGTCGAGACCGTGACGCGGCGCCGCGACAGTCCGTAGGCGTTGTCGTCGAGCATCAGGCGCAGGGCCGGAATCACGGCGTCGAGGTTAAGCAGCGGCTCGCCCATGCCCATCATTACGACGTTCGTGATGACACGCTGGCCCTTCGGGTCGCGGCCCATCAGGCGGTTTGCGATCCACGGCTGGGCGATGATTTCCGCAGTCGTCAGGTTGCGGTTGAATCCCTGCTTTCCGGTGGCGCAGAAGGCGCAATCGAGTACGCATCCCGCCTGGCTCGACACGCACAATGTGCCGCGATCATCCTCCGGGATGAACACCGACTCGATCGAGTTCGAGTCGTCGACCCGGAGCAGCCACTTGCGCGTACCGTCGGGCGCCACGTCGTCAGCGACGACCGTAGGCGCCTCGATCCGCGCCGCAAGCGCGAGCTTGGCGCGCAGATCCTTGGCGAGGTCGCTCATGCGCGCAAAGTCCGACTCGCCGTACTGGTGTATCCAGCGCAGCACCTGCCGCGCGCGAAACGCCTTTTCGCCCAGTGCGGCGAAATTGCGTTCCATGCCTTGCGCGTCGAAATCCAGCAGGTTGTCGTTCATCACGGCACTCTGACCCGCTTCAGCGGGAAAAGGTCTCGCAAGCAGGAAAGAAATAGCCGATCTCCGTGCGCGCCGTATCAGGGGCGTCCGAGCCGTGCACCGCGTTGGCGTCGATCGAATCCGCAAAATCGGCGCGGATCGTGCCCTTGGCCGCCTTCTTCGGATCGGTGGCGCCCATCAATTCCCGGTTCCTGGCGATCGCGCCCTCGCCTTCGAGGACCTGCACCAGCACCGGGCCCGAAATCATGAATTCGACCAAGTCGTGAAAGAAAGGCCGTTCGCGGTGTACTGCGTAGAACCCCTCGGCTTGGGCGCGCGACAAATGCATCATGCGTGCGGCGACGATCTTGAGGCCCGCCGCCTCGAAACGCGCGCAGATCTGGCCGATCGCATTCTTCTTTACCGCGTCCGGCTTGATGATGGACAGGGTCCTCTCGACCGCCATTCCTCGTTCTCCCTAGCAAGCGTGAAAAGTGAAACCGAAATTCTAGCACGGCACGGTTCTGAACCGCGTAAATTCAATGAGTTGCGTGGCCAGAGTCGTGCCATTCGGGTTGCAGCCCCGCCGCTCCCGCGCCGGCGCGATAGCGAGCATCGACACCGAGCCCGGGAACCCAGACAAGGTCTTCGCCGCAGAACAGCAGCGGCAGGCGGTCTCGCCGCCACGGCGGTATCCCCGCCTCCTGAAACAGATTTTTGAGCGTACGACGGGGTCGGCGCGAATCCGGCTGCAGCCACTCGCCCCCGTGACGCAGGCGCAGTTGAACCGGCTGACCCTGGAGCTTGGCAAGCGCAACGCCCGCGCCGCGTACGCGCTTGAAGCGCATTTCACCGCCGAGGGCCGGCAGCACGATCCGCCGCTCGCCGGTCCAGCGCACGGGCCCGAGCACGGAGGTGGCGGCGAGTGCGAGACGTTCCACGCGCAACTCGCCGCGGTAGGCGCGCAGTACGGCGCCGTCGTGGGCAAACTCTACGCGCGCGCCGGGTGCCGCAGTCGTCAGCTGACGCAGCATGTCAGCCAGCCGCCGCGTCGTCGGGGGGCGCAGGCCGTGTGCCGCAAGGTGTTCGCGCAGCAGCAGCCTGGCCGCCGGGGCGGGCCAGCCGCGCAGGTCCGCGAGCCGCAGGCGGTCTGCCCGCTGCGCGGGCGCGAGTTCGCGCAGCAAAGCGTCGGCTTCCGCGAAATGACGCGCCGCGCGGGCGAGCGCCTGGCGCCATCGCGGATAGCGTTGCTCGAGCAGCGGCGTGACTCGCAGGCGCAAGAAGCCGCGCGCATGGACCGGGTCTAGGTTCGATTCGTCCTCGATCCACTGCAGGCCGTAGCGGCGCGCATAGCCGAGCAGTTCGGCGCGTGGCACCTCGAGCAGCGGTCGCAACAGCGGCTTTGTGCCGAGCCTGCCGAGCGCCGGCATACCGCTTGCGCCGCGGACACCCGCGCCGCGCAGCAGGCTCAACAGGACCGTCTCGGCCTGATCGTCGAGCTGGTGGGCGAACGCCACTGCGTCGGCCCGCAAAGCCGCCAGCGCGGCGCGACGGGCTTCTCGCGCGGCGCCCTCCAGCCCCTTGCCGCGCGGCGAGCCGATACTCACCCGCCGGACGGTCAGCGGCACGCTCCATTCTCGGCACATTTTGCGGCAGAAGCGCGCCCAGCGGTCCGCATTGGGGCTGATGCCGTGATGAACATGCACTGCGCGCAATGCGTAGCCGTGGGCGGGCGCGAGCGCGCGCAGCAAGTGCAGCAACACCGTCGAGTCGACGCCGCCCGACAGCCCGACGACGATTGTCTTGCCGCGCAAATCTAGCGAGCGCAGCAGGCGCTGCGCCGCCGCGAGCGGCTCGGCGCGATCAGCGCTCGACGACTTCCTTGTACTTGCCATGGCCCATGAGACGCTCGAGGCGTTCCTCGACGAGCTCTTTCGGCTTCTTTCCCTGGACCTGCTTCAGCGCCTCCGTGAGCGCCTTCTTGAGAGCCTGCGCGGTAGCCTGAGGGTCGCGGTGCGCGCCGCCGAGTGGCTCGCTGACGATCTTGTCGATCAAGCCGAGGGTTTTGAGCCGACTCGCCGTGATGCCGAGCGCCTCCGCCGCCTCAGGCGCCCGCTCGGCGCTGCGCCACAGAATCGAGGCACAGCCTTCCGGCGAAATAACGGAGTAGGTAGCGTACTGCAGCATGAGGACGATGTCGCCGACCGCGATTGCGAGCGCGCCGCCGGAACCTCCCTCGCCTATCACGGTGACGATGACCGGCGTCTTCAGGCCCGCCATGACATACAGGTTGCGGCCGATAGCCTCCGACTGGCCGCGCTCCTCGGCGTCGATGCCCGGGTACGCGCCGGGCGTGTCGACGAAGGTGAACACCGGCAGACGGAACTTCTCGGCCAGCTGCATCAGGCGCAGCGCCTTGCGATAACCCTCCGGCTTGGGCATGCCGAAGTTGCGCAGAATCTTCTCTTTGGTGTCGCGCCCCTTCTGATGCCCGATCACCATGCACGCTTCGCCGTTGAAGCGAGCCAGTCCGCCGACGATCGATGCGTCGTCCGCGAACGCCCGATCGCCGTGGAGCTCCTCGAAATGGGTGAACAGCATGCCGACGTAATCGAGCGTATAGGGGCGCTGCGCGTGACGCGCGACCTGCGCCACCTGCCACGGATTGAGCTTGGCGTAGATTTCCTTGGTGAGCGACTGGCTCTTCTTGGTCAGCCGGCCGATCTCCTCGGAAATGTCGACCGCGGAGTCGTCCTGCACGAAGCGCAGCTCCTCGATGCGCTGCTCGAGCTCAGCTATCGGCTGCTCGAAATCGAGGAAGGTGGTCTTCATCGGTGCGGCATTCTACGCCCAAGCAGGCACGCTAGTACTCGACCGGGAGCGGATCGAGCGAGCGCCACAGGTACCAGGTGGCGACCGATCGCCACGGCACCCAGGTCTTGGCGATGCGGCGGATGCCCGTTTCGCTCACCTTGCGCCCGTCGCGGTAGCCGACGCTCACCCCCCGCTGCAAGCCGAGATCGTCGACCGGCAGGACGTCAGGCCGCAGCAGGCTGAATATCAGCAGCATCTCGGCGGTCCAGCGTCCGATGCCCCTGATCTCCACCAGCTCGGCGATGACCGCCTCGTCGTCCATCGTCTGCCAGCGCGCAGGCACGATGCGACCGGAGGCGAAATGCCGCGCGAGGTCGGCCACGTACTCGACCTTGCGCCGCGACAGTCCGCAAGCGAGCAGCCTGTCCGGCCCGGCCTCGAGTGCATGCTCCGGGGTCACCGCAGGGAGCGCCTCCAGCAGCCTGTTCCAGACCGCCTGCGCCGCCTTGACCGAAATCTGCTGTCCGACGATCGAGCGCGCGAGCGTATGGAACGGATTTCCCCGCGGCACAAGATGGATGCGCGGGTAGCGCCGGATAATTGCGCCCAGCACCGGGTCGCCGCGTGACAGCTCGCGCTTGGCCTTGTCCCAGTAGTCCGGCTTCACGTCTGCGCGAGCGGAAGGTTGAGCAGCAGGTTCTGCGGTTTCATGCGCACCACCTCGTTCTCGTCGCACGCCAGGGCGAGATACACCGGTCGCCCGGCCAGCTCGGGCCGCAGATCCCCCGGGCCCTGGAAGTCCATGCGCAAAAGCGCCAGGATTCGCCGCATCCGCCCCTGCTCGACTTCGCCACCGTTCCAAAGCTCGTTCAGTATGGCAGTCGATTCGGCATCCAGCCCGATGTGCCAGGCCCACTTTCGCTCTTCGATGCTCCTCAGCGGACGGACTGCGACGCGCACGCCGAAGAAGTGCGCGACCCACGCCTCGATCACGCGGCACAGCGCATCCAGCCCGGCCTGACCGTAGTCGAGGCTGAGCACCGTGTCGAAGCGCGACTCGCGATCCCAGTATATTGCCGCGTTGCCGCGATCGAGAACGTCGAGATCGACTTTGCCCAGCGCGCCCTGCGCCTCGACGATGAGCCTGCCGATGCCGCCGTAACGGGTCCCGGCGGCATGCATCTCGATCATCTCCAGGTCTGCGACCAGCACGTGCCCGTCGCGCAGCGTCGCCTTCTGGTCGCGAAACATCAGCTCGGCGGCGCGCAGCTGCAATGGGTCCTCGCATGCGTCCAGCAGATTGCGCAGAATGACATGCACAAGCTGCTCGACGAACAGCGGCGGCACGTCGACATCGCTCTTGAACAGGTTCATGTAGCAGCCTTCGACCGTGCCGGCCTCGAGCAGGCGCTCGCGAAAGCGCAGCAGAATGCGATAGTTGTCGCGCGCATCGCCGTCCGCGATGTCGTCGATCTCCTGCTGGGCGACTGCGCGCCGCGGATCGTCCATAAGGCAGGCATGGAGACGCAGTTCCGCGTCGCACGAATCCTCGACGGGATGGATTTCCGGCCGCAGGTAATAGGCACGCAGGAAGTCGTCGGTCACCCGCAGACGGCCCTCGGCATCGCGTTGCAGGAGATGAAAACCGCTACTGCGCCAGAAGTCGGACACAGCGGTTCTGCGGCGGCCGCGCCGGCTAGGCGGGCGCCAGTCCCAGACGCGAATGCACCGACACGTGCTGGCGCAGGAACTCCATCTGGTCGACGAAGATCCGGCGGTTGGTGAGGATCAGATATTCGGCCTTGTTCGGAATGTACGGCGCATAAAGCAGCTCCATCCCCGCTTCCTGCGGCAGACGATTGCGCTTGTGCCCGTTACACTGCCTGCAGGCGGTGACCACGTTCATCCAGGTGTCGCGCCCGCCGCGCGAGAGCGGCGTGATGTGGTCGCGCGTCAGTTTGAAAAAGTTGTACTCACCCCCGCAGTAGGCGCAAACCTGCCGGTCGCGGCGGAAAAGCTCGCGGTTGTTGAGCGGCGGAACCTGGTTGAACCCGCGCGCCGCCAGTGCGCGGCCGCGGATGGCGATGATCGAGTGCGCTGTGATGCTCGAGCGCTCCCCCGTCAAGCGGCTGATCCCGCCGTAAAACGTGAAGGTGCGCTCGCCCATGGTCCACGCGACCAGGTTCTTGGCGTAATAGAAGCACGCCTGCTGCCAGCTGATCCAGCGGTGCGGCACGCCGTGGCTGTCGAGCGAGAGGATGAGCAGGTTGTTCATGGCACGAAGCTTGTTTCCGCAAGAATTCTGCCAAGCCTTTTTGTGCTTTGCAATGCCACGACGTTTCGCGCCCTTAGGCGCTCTTGCTGCGGTATCGCGCCAACTTCGCTGCGGCGCAACCAATGAGACGCGAGGCTAGCGCCTGCCGACCGCGTCCTTGAAGCCCTGGCCGGCGGCAAAGGCCGGGATTGTCTTGGAGGGAATCTTGATTTCCTTGCCGTTGGCGGGGCTGCGACCGGCGCGCGCCTTGCGCTTGCGCGGCAGGAAGGTACCGAAGCCCACGACCGTGACGCGATTGCCTTTTGCGACGCTCGCCACGATGGCTTCGAATACCGCGTTCACGGCGTCCCCTGCGGTGGTCCTGTTCAGATTGCCGGCCTTGGCTGCAGCCTGCACGAGGTCGGACTTGGTGACCACAGATGGCATAGGTTCTCCTCTTCTGCCCGATGTAATCCCGGGCATCTCCCAGGCCGCTGTCGCGCTGCCAGCAACGCTAGCGAGCGTGCATCGTAGCGAATCCGTTCGCAGAACACAACGCGCAAGCGTGACTTTGCACACGGCGAATCGCAAACATTTATGATTCCATTTAGTCGCGCGCAAAATGCGCCATGTGATCGTAGATGAATGCACCTCGGCACACGCTGCAGCATCTTCTGGCCGAACGCGCGGCGCTCGTCGGCCCGATGCTGATCGATCGCGGACGCCCGGTCGGTTTTCACGACCTGGCGCAAGAGAGTCGCCGCGTTGCGCACGGTCTGCAGCGGCTGGGCGTCGGTCCCGGCGACCGGGTCGCGCTTTGGCTGCCGAATCTGCCAGCGTGGCTGGCGACGTTTTTCGCCTGCGCGCAACTCGGCGCCATAGCGGTTTCGGTCAACACGCGCTTCCGCAGCCAGGAAGTGGCCGATATCGTGGCGCGTTCGAGTGCCCGGGTGCTCGTACTTTGGCCGGGCTTCAAGGGCATCGATTTCGCGTCGATTCTGGCGCAGTGCGACCCGGCCGCCATGGAACGGCTCGAGTCCATCGTCGTCTATTCCGAGGAAGGGACGCCCGCCCCGCAAGCCGTGATTGGCAAGCCTGCCATCGGCTACGAAACGCTTGCGTCCGGCGCTGCCTTGCTGGAGAGCGCGGCTGCGCCCGCCGCGGGTTGCGTCATATTCACCACCTCCGGCACGACCAGCGCGCCGAAATTCGTCCTCCATGACCAGCACGGCGTGATCGCGCACGCGACCAACGTCGCGCGCGGCTTCGGCCTGGACTCGAATTCGGCAATGCTGCTCGCGCCGCCACTTTGCGGCGTGTACGGCTTCTGCAGCGCGATGGCGGCGTTCGCCGCGGCTCGCCCCCTCGTGATGCGGCCGGCATGGAGCGCCCGGCAGGCCGCAGAAGACATCGTGACGCACCGTGTAACCCATGCCAACGGCACCGACGAAGCCATCGCTCAGCTACTGGATCAGAGCACGGCGCAGCACCCGTTCCCCGACGCGCGCTTGTTCGGCTATGCCGCGTTCAACCCCGCACACAGCGGCATTGCCGCCCGGGCGCAGGCACGTGGCCTCAGGCTGGTCGGCCTTTACGGCATCAGCGAAATTCAGGCGCTGTTCGCGCGCCAGGACGAGAACGCGACGCTTGCGGAGCGGGCGGCGGCAGGAGGCAATCCGCTAAGCGCGGCCGCCAGAGTGCGCGCGCGCGACCCCGAAAGCGGCAAGATCCTTGGCCACGGCGTTGCGGGGGAACTCGAGTTCGATGCGCCCGAGAGCCGCATGGTCGGCTATTTCGGCGACCCGGACGCGACCACGAGGGCGCTTACCGCAGACGGCTACTACCGCTCGGGCGACCTCGGCTGCACGCACGCCGACGGACGCTTCACCTTTCTCGCCCGCATGGGCGACGCGCTGCGCCTGGGCGGGTTCTTGGTCAGCCCGCCGGAGATCGAGGCTGTGGTGCAGACGTTCCCGGGCATTCGCGCCTGCCAGGTGGTCGGCGTGCCGCGCGCCGAAGGGCTGCGGCCGGTCGCGTTCGTGGTGCTCGAACCGGCGGCAGCCCTGAACGAAGCGGCGCTGCTTGCGCACGTTGCCGCCAGGCTCGCCGCCTACAAGGTCCCGCTGCGCGCATTCGCGCTGGAAGAATTCCCGGTCACGCCTGGCGCGAACGCCACCAAGATCCAGAAAAGCAAGCTTCGCGAGCTCGCCGAGTCGCTGCTACGCGCCTGACCGCCGCCGCTTACTTCCGTCTTCTTCTGCTGAATCCTCCGCTGTGCGTGACGGCGCCGCGGAATGCCGATCCGACCTGGGCCGCGTATTTCTCCAGCGCACCGGCGAGCGGCGCGCGCTGCGGCGGCTTCCACGCCCGGCGCCTTCGCGCCAGCTCCGCCGCCGGCACGCGCAACGAAAGCAAGCCTTTTTGCGCGTCGATACGGATGCGATCCCCGTCCCTGACCAGCGCGAGCGGTCCGCCGACGGCGGCCTCCGGTGAAAGATAGCCGATCATCATGCCGCGCGTCGCGCCGGAGAATCGCCCGTCCGTCAGCAGCGCCACCTTCTCGCCCATGCCCTGGCCGTAGATCAGCGCCGTGACGCCGAGCATTTCGCGCATTCCCGGCCCGCCTTTCGGCCCTTCATAGCGGATGACGAGCACGTCGCCGGCCTGGTAGCGGCGCCGGCGGACCACATCGGCGCAAGCCTCCTCGGAATTGAATATGCGCGCGACGCCCTCGAACGCGAGCGACTTCAGCCCCGCTATCTTGATCAGCGCGCCATCGGGGCACAGGTTGCCCTTCAGCAGCACGATGCCGCCGCTGGCAACGAGCGGCTTCTTGCGCACCACCGTCCCGTCGGCGCCGGGATGTTGCCTCAGCTCCTGCTCGAGGGTGGTGCCGAAGATCGTAAGGCAGTCGCCGTGCAGCGCACCACGCCGCAGCAGCTCTTTCAACACTGCGTAGACGCCGCCCACCGCGTGCAGGTCCTTGGCGAGAAAGCGCCCGCCCGGCTTCAGGTCGGCGATCAGCGGCGTGCGCTTGGAGACACGCGCGAAATCGTCGAGCGAGAAGCGGATGCCGGCTTCATGCGCGATCGCCGGGATGTGCAGGCCGGCGTTGGTCGACCCGCCGGTCGCGGCGACCGCGGCGCAGGCATTCTGCAGACTCTTGCGCGTCACCAGCTCGCGCGGCAGCGGGCCACCGTTGCGCAGCAGGTCCATCACCTGGCGCCCGGCCTCACGCGCCTGACCGTGCCGCTCCTTCGCCACCGCAGGCATGGTGGCGGATCCGGGCAGCGCCAGGCCGAGCGTCTCCGAGACCATCGCCATGGTATTGGCGGTGAACTGCCCCGGGCACGAACCCAGGGTAGGCAGGCATACGTGCTCGAGCTGATCGAGCTCGGCGCGCGCCATGTCGCCCGCCATCACCGCGCCGACCGCCTCGTAAGTGTCGAGCACCGTCACGTCGCGCCCATTCCAGGTGCCGGGCAGCGCCGCGCCGCCGTAGACGAATACCGAAGGCAGGTTGAGGCGCGTCATCGCCATCATCATTCCCGGCAGCGTCTTGTCGCAACCGGCGAAGGTCACCAGCGCGTCGTAGGCATGCCCCCTGGCAACGGCCTCCACGCCGTCGGCGATGATTTCGCGCGAAAGCAGGGAAAAGCGCATCCCGCCGTGGCCCATCGACATCGAGTCCGCGACCGAGATCGACGCGAAATCGAACCCAACCCCGCCGGCCTCGCGTATCGCGGCGCACGCGGCGTTTGCGAATTCTCCCAGCAGCGCATTGCACGGCGTGACGCGCCCATCGGTCGAGGCGACGCCGACGAAGGGCTTGCGCAGATCGTCGTCGGAGAGTCCCAGGGCGCGCAGGAACGCGCGGTGCGGGGCGCGGTCGAGCCCCTCGACGGTGATGCGCGACGGAAGCTTGCGAATGGACACGCGCGCAAGTGTAGCGCGCGCGCCGGCGCGTTAGGCGGGCGCGCCTTCCTTCGCCGCCTGGGCGCGCGCGGTTCGGGTTGAGCGGGCGCCGAAGATGCGCATCAGCGTCAGAATCGTTACCAGCGTCACGACGTAGAACAGCAGCTCGATCCCCGTCGGCCGGTCGTTGTAGCCGACCAGCACGTGAAGCATGCGGCCGGCGAGACTGCCGACGTCCAGCATGCCGGACGTGTCCCAGACCTGATTGACGAGAGCGGGCAGCAGACCCGCCTGGACCAGGAAGCCCGCGGCGCTCGCCGCGAGCCCGGCCGCCAGCAGCAGCACGATCACCCCGGTGACGGTGAAGAAGTGCCGCAGCGGCACCCGCAGCAGCCCGAAGTAAAGCAGCACACCGATCGCCGTCCCGCCCACCAGCCCCAGGATCCCGCCCAGCGCCAGCCCGGCGCTGCCGCCGGTCGCCATCAGCCCGTAGAGAAACAGCACCGTCTCGGCGCCTTCGCGCAGCACCGCCAGCGCGGTGACGGCTAGCATCGCCGACATTGGCTTGACGCCGACGCTGACGTCGTGACCGAGATGGCGCATTTCGGCGACGTGCTTGCGCGCGTGCGAGCTCATCCAGACGTTGTGCCAGGCGAGCATCGCCACCGCGACCAGCAGCACGCCGGCGTTGAACAGCTCCTGCCCGCGGCCCTGCACCGCCTCCGAAATCGCGCCCGCAAACGCGGCGACGATCAGCGCGCCGACGATCCCGAGCACGACGCCGCCCGTAATCCAGCGCCCGCGCGCCGCCACGCCCCGGCTTGCGCCCATGACGATGGCGACGATCAGCGCCGCTTCCAGCGTTTCACGAAATACGACGACTGCCGAGCCGAGCATGTTCCCTCACTTCGCGTGCAAGGTGCCCTTGGCGCTGGATTCATGGAACTCGCCCACGAATTGGTACGCGCCGGGCTTCAGGGGACCTACGGTAACCGAGCCTTTGCTGCCGCCGGGAATCACCTTTTCGACCCGCAGCGACCTGCTCTCGAATTCCTCCGGCGTCGGGTCCTGATTGTCGATCACCAGCCTGAAGCGCTCGCCTGCGGGCACCGTGATCTCGCTCGGCTCGAAACGGTGATTCTTGATGCTCAGGCTGAAGTGAGGCAACTGCGCGTATGCACTCATGGGCAACGCAAGGACCAGGCTCAGAATCCATTTTCTAATTTGCATTCAAATACCTATCCAATCACCAGCGATCCGGGGAAGTGCATTGTGAGACAAGTTCTCCAATGATAACCATTCTCATCCAATTACGCAACAAGGCGCGGCCGCGACCGGTCAACCCGGTCGCGTCGCCAGCCTTGCGCTCACTTGGCCGCGCTGCGGAGGTTCTTGCTGAAGGTCTGCAGCAGCTGCATTCCGCGCTGCGTTTCCGCGTCGCGCGCGATCTGCCAGAGGCCACCGATGCCGCCCTGCGGCCGCGGCATGCGTTCGGCCTCGGCGACTGCGGATTCCAGGCTGCCGAGCACGTGCTCGATGTGCTCGAGCCGCTCCATCAGCCTGGGCAAGGTCACCGCGATTCGCTCAAGCGCGCCCGATGCCTGCATGCGCTCCATCATTTCGACCAGGCGCAGCACGCCGCCCCGGCTCAGGCGATCCATCAAGGACAGCCCCTCGGCCATTGTTTCCGCCAGGCGCCCGATCATCTCGTCGCTCATGGCGTCCTCTGCCGATCCGTATACGCGTGCCAGCTGCACCAGCCGCTCCAGATCGCCGTCGCGCACCATCCTGGCGATCGACGGCAGCGCCTTTTCCAGTCCTGAACGGTTCACCTGGTCGAGCAGGCTCAGCCCCTCGCCCACCGCCTCGGTCAGGCGCCCGACCATCTCGTCGGTCAGCGCATCGCGCGCGGCCTCGACCACGCGCTTAACCTCGAGCTCGGTCGAGATTGCCTCGTTTGAGGTGCTCATGGTCGCCTCCTCAGAGCAGGCCGCGGGCGGACGCCCAGTACAGCTTGTTGTACGCGATCTTGAACCAGTGCACCGCGCGCGTGGGTGCCTTCGGGTCGGGCGGATTCTGGTAGTTGAACATGGCGTACGTCGCCCGGTCCTTGCCCGCCTCGATGAAGCAGAACACCTTGCCGTCGTAGTCGCGCACCGGCGTTCCCATCTTGACCATCGCCGCGATGTTCTCGGCCAGCGCCTCGGCTTCGAAGTGCGCCGTGGAGCCCGCCTTGCTGATCGGCAGGTTGGTGGTGTCGCCGACCACGAATACGTTTTCGCGCCCTTCCATGTTCAAGCGGTGTCGGTGGGTGGGAATGAAGCCGCGCTGCCCGAGCGCGTTCTTCTCGATCACCTCCATGCCGCGGTGCGCCGGGATGGTGATCAGCAGGTCGAACGGGGCCTCCGTGCCTTCCTCGCTGCGCACCACCTTCTTCGCCCCGTCCACCTCCTTCATGTTGAACAGCGTCTCGTAGGTGATGCCGAGGCGCTCCATCTCGGGTGTCGCCCACTTCGCCACGTTCTCCAGCGAATGGGTGCGGCCGATCGGGTAGGTATAGTGGATCTGGGTCTTGTCCAGGATGCCGCGGTCCTTGAAGTAGTCGTACAGCATGAACATGATCTCGAGCGGCGCCATCGGGCACTTGTGCGGCACCCCGACCGTGATCAGCACCTTGCCGCCCTGGAACGCCTGCAGGCGCTTGAACATCTTGAGCGCCGACTCCTCGGTATAGAACTGCTCGGCGTTCTCCGCCAGGCCCGGGATCTCCTCCGCCACCGGCCGCGAGCCGGTCGCGATCACGATCACGTCGTAGGCGTGCATCTTGCCGCTCTTGGTCTTGACCTGGTTCTTGTCGAGCTGAAATTCCTCGACCGGGTCGGCGTGAAACTCGATTCCCGGCTCGAGCAGGCTGCGCTGGTCCCGGTAGAGCTCGTCGGGGGTCATCCGTCCCACCGCCAGATACAGCAGACCCGGCTGATACATGTGCTTGTCCGACGCCGAGAGCATCGTGATCCGCGCCTTACCCGAGCGCAACTCTGCGGCGAGTCGCCTCGCCAGATTGTTCGCTAGGATGGTGCCGCCCATTCCTCCACCTACGACAAGAATCCTCATCGCCGCCTCCTCCTCATGTCGCCTACGTAATCGAACAGATCCCCTATTTCGCCTTGCGCACAACCACGTGCCACACCCCGTCCTCTTCGCGGGTCTCGATGTGCTCGTGCTTGACCTTGTTTATCCACTCCGGAATGTCGTGCGCCGAGCCTTTGTCGCTGGACAGCACCTCCAGCTCGTCGCCGACCTGCGCCGCCTTCATTGCCGCGATCAGCTCCATCAGCGGCCCCGGGCAGAAGCTGCCCCGCGCGTCCACCAATTTCCGCGTGCTCATCGGTGTATGCCTCTCGTCGTCATGTCAGAACGTCCAGACCTGACCCGCGCTCGCTTCATCGAGAAACTTCGTCAGCCCCATTGGCTCGCCGACGAAATCCTCCAGGTCCTCGGGTTCCAGCGCCAGGACGTCCATCGCCATCGAGCAAGGATAAATCTTCGCCTCTCCCAGGTCGACCGCATTCGCAAAAAGCTCGCGAAAGGGCGGCACTTTCTTCTCCGTCAGCAGGATGCCCACGGGACCCTCCGCGGGAGGCTCCTGCGGGGTCTTCCTGACGAAATACGACAGCGCATTCATCGACAGGAACACATGTACGTCGTTGCCGCTGACCGCCCCCACCGAGGCGACCATCGCCGCCATCTGCAGCCGCTCTCGGCTGCCGGAAACCACCATTACGCTGATTCGATTCGACATGCTAACCCCTTGCTTCAGGCGCGACGCGCTCACCGCGACACGTCCGCGGATTATGGAAGTGCCGGCTTGGCGATGGTAACAAGTTCGTTGATGACTTCATTTGCACGGGCGCGTCGACGCGTCAGGTTGACCCAGGTCAACCTATCTTGCGACCGCTTGTGCAAGCCGATTTGAGGCAGATCAAGAAATCGGCGCTGACTTGCCGCGTCGCCAGCGAGGCAACAGCAGCCAGGTTGCGACCACGGCGGCGAGCAACAGCGCCCAGCCCCACGGCGGCATGTCCAGCACGTTGTCGCCCAGCACAGCGAGAACGATTGTCAGCGGCAGGATGCCGAGCCCGGTGGCCCAGAGAAAAGTCCACCACGTGATCTCGGTCAGCGCCGCGGCGTAGTTGATCAGGTTGAACGCGATCACAGGAATCAGGCGGGCGACCAGCAGTGCGAACCCGCCCTGCTCGCGCGACCAGCGCGCCAGCCGGGCATGCCTGGACGCGGGGAGCAATTTGCGCAGCACGGGCTGTCCGAGCGCGCGCACCACGCCGAAGGCGGCCGCGGCGCCGAGCATCGCGCCGACCCAGGTGATCACCGTGCCCCACAGCGGCCCGTAAAGCATGCCGTTCGCCAGGGCGATGATCTCCGAAGGGAACGGCAGAAACGAGTGCGCCACCATCAGGCCGATGGAGCCGACCACGCCCCACGCCCCCCACGAGCGGATCAGCGCCTCGACATCGCGCACCGCAGACTGCGCGCCCGGCATCAGCGGCCAGAACCACCAGCCGAGCACGCCGACGCCGACAAGCACCAGCAGCGCCGCAATCAGGCGCACAGCGCCGCTCAAGATCCCTCTGGCTGGTTCTCGTAGCCGCGATCGAGCCCGAGAACGTACTGCGCAAGCTCATCGACCAGATCCTCGGTGAAGGCGTCGAGGGTGAAAGTGCGGTGGGAGCGGCCCAGATTTCCGACGTTGAGCAGTTCGACCGTGACGGCGAACGCTTCATAGTCCGCCCGGATGCGCACCTGGCAGGGAATCGCGCCCAGGGTGAAGGTGGCGCGCGCGACCTGCCTGAACTCGTTCTTCGAATCCCGCCGCGCGCTCTCGATCTGCAGCGCGTCGAGCTCCTGCTGGAAGCGGGCGATGTCCAGCATCGACAACTCCACCGCGGCCTCGCGCACCGGGCGCAAGCGGCACGACAGGGTGACGAAGTCGTGGAATTCCCGTTCGCCGATCTTGCGCATGCGGTAGTCGGCAAACGCGTCGCTCAGCTTCAGCAGCGGCAGCTCGCCCATGTAGATCATCCGGTAGCGAAATCCCAGGATCGGGGTCGCGGCGTTGACCTCCTGGGCGAACTCGGCCAGGTACCTGAAGGCGGCGCGAAGGCTGCGGTCGAGCCGCCCGATGTCCTCTGTTCTGAGCGCCGACGCGGGCCCGGCGGTGCGGCTCGTGGCCTGCTTTCTCAACATCTCGATCGCGGCATTGCGCCGCGTTGTAGCGGACAAGGGCGAGTCCGCGCTCTCGCCCTGGCGCTGGCGTTCGTACTCCTCGCGCTGGCGCGCCTGGGTCTCGGCCCAGCGCTCCAATTCCTCTTTCTTGCGCCGGCGCGCCTCGATCTCGGCGCGCAGCTCGGCTTGCTGCCGCTCTTCGAGGCCGCGCGCAAACTCGTCGAATTCGGCGAGTAGGAGCTCGCTGGTCTGATCGATTGACGCGGCGCGCTGCACGACTGCCGGGTCCGCCTGCTCGAGGCTCTTGCGCGGGCCGGGAACGCCGCGCAGCTTGCGCAACGCCTCGGCCATCTCGCCGGCGCGCTGATAGCGCTCTTCGGGCTTCTTGGCCAGCGCGCGCGCGAGGATACGGTCGAACTCCGTCGGCAGCATGCTGTCGAGCTCGGAGACGTTGCGATGCGGCTCCATCATGATCCGCCGCATCAGCTCGAACATCGCGATCTCGCCTGCCGATTCGAACGGCGTGCGATGCACCAGCATCTCGTACAGCATAACGCCGAGGGAAAAGACGTCCGAGCGCGGGTCGGCGGGCTGGCCGAGCACCTGCTCGGGCGACATGTACTTCGGCGAGCCGAGCGCCACGCCGGTCTGGGTCATCGACGAAGACGGCACGTAGGCCACGCCGAAATCCGTGAGCTTGGCGTGCCCGGCCGGCGAAACAATGACATTGGCCGGTTTAACGTCACGATGCACGATGGCGTGCCGGTGCGCATGCTCGAGGCCCTCAGCAATCTGCGCCGCGAGGTCCGCGGCCAGCGCGAAATCCAGCCTGCCCTGCTGGCGCAGCATGCGCTGCAGCGACTGCCCTTCCAGCAGCTCCATGGCAATGAACGCGATCTCGCCCTCCACGCCGACGTCGTAAATCGTCACCAGGTTGGGGTGGCTGAGGCGGCCCGCCGACTTCGCCTCGCGCAGGAAGCGCTCGCGCACGGTGTTCAGCACGTCTTCCGGCAGGCTCGTGGTCAGCGTCTTGATCGCCACCGTGCGCTCGATCAACGGATCGATTGCGCGGTACACCGTACCGGTGGCGCCGCGCCCGAGCTCACCGATGATGCGGTAGCGGCCGAGTGTTTCGGGGGACATCGCGTGCTGGGATCCGGGCGTGCGGCCGACTGGCGAAATGACCGGCCCTAAGCTTGGCTCAATCCCGCGCGGGCGGCAAGTGAGGCCGGCGGCACGGAGCGCTGCCCGCGAATTCCGCCGCGGGACCGCCAAGTCGCAGTCGTGAAAGGACCCTGCTCAATGCACGTTCGCCAACCGGGCGAAAACACGCTTCATCGCATTGACCCCCGCCAGATAGCGCCCCGCGTCGTGGTCGCCGCAGCGCTGGCCGGCGCTGAAGTGGAATTTGCGCCTGGCATAGGCATCCCCAGTCGCCGCACCGCACAGATGGATTACCGCGGCCAGGTCCTGCTTCTGCTGCAGCGTGGCGGCGGCGATCGACTGGCGTTCGAGCGCAGCGGCGACTCGGCGGTCCAAGTAGGCCGAGGTCATCTCGACAGCGTTGCTCGGCACCACGCGCAAGTACAGACTGTTGAACCAGCACGAACCGAGGTCATACCAGGCACCTCGCTCGACTACAACGTGGTCGTGAATGCAGTAGCGCTTCGCTTCGCGGTAAGTCGCATCGGTCGTCTGGTACATCCCGACCGCGCTCGATGCAGGGCGATAGACATCGAAGGGTTCCGCCGTCAGGCGCCAGCGCCAGTAGGTCCGCGCCACCGGGTTGCCGGCGCCCTCGACCTGGGCCAGCGCCGCCAGAAAGTCGGGCGTGATCGTGGTCGTGGCGTGCTGGCGGAAGATCGGCCCGTATTGGTGCCATGTCTCGATCGGCGTCTTGGACAGCACGCCGCTCACCGGGAAGAACAGCTCGGCCGGCTTGCGCGCGACCTGATAGACCCAATTGACCGCGAATGAAAGTACGAGCAGCGCGAGCACCGCGATGCCGACCCGCATTGCCAGCGGCGCGGACCGCAGCGCCCGCAAAGCACGGCGCGCGCGACGTCTTCTTTTCAATCCTGCCCGTCGACCGCCCGGAACACGCGATCAAGGTATTCCACGCCTTCGCGCGACGGCTCCTGGGGCGGCTCGCCGGCGATTCCCGCCAGGGCCTTCGCCATGCGCTTCTTGGTCTCGATCTGCATCTGGCGCGCGATCTGGATGCGCTGCGCCTGCGGCGAGCCCGCGCCGTGCATCGACTCGGTGAGGTAGCCCACGGCGTTGCGGCCGAGCGTCATGTTCTCGATCAGGCGCAGGATCCGCATGCGGTCCTCGGTGTCGATCTCGGCGCGTCCCTTGAGGTACTTGCGGATGATCGCGCCCACTTCGGGGTGATTGAGCTCCTGCTCAGAGGGCAGCGTCACCATCAGGCCGCCCGCGAGATCCTGCGCCAGTCGCCCGATCTCGTAGGGCAGCTTGGTGACGTGGTGCTTGCACACGTTGGCCAGCATGTCGTCGGCGAGATACACGCCCGACTTCATCGGCGCCGCCTGGTAGCTCGAAGCGACGCCGGTACCGTAGATGGTCTCGTTCAGGTGCGTCATCTCGACCAGCTTGTCGCGGATGTGCGAGACCTTCTCGACGCCGTTGTAGTCGGCCACGGTCGCCGCGGCGCCGATCAGCACGTCGCCCACGCCCGTCTTGCACACGTAGCTGCGGCGGTGATAGCAGGTGAAGCGCTCGACCAGCATCGAGGCGAACTCGTGCTCGCGGTCCATGAACACATTTTCCCAGGGGATGAACGCGTCCTCGAACACGATCATCGCCTCCTGGCCGGAGAAGCGCTTGTTGCCGGCGTCGATGTCGCCTTCCATGCTGCGCGTGTCGCAGGACTGGCGGCCGTAGACATAGGTGATGCCCGGCGCGTCCACCGGCAGCGCGCCGACGATGGCGTAGTCGCGGTCCTCGGGGCCGAGCCGCAGCGTCGGCATGACGACGAGCCAGTGCGAGTTGATGCACCCGGTCTGGTGCGCCTTGGCGCCGCGGATGTAGACGCCCTCCTCGGTTCGCCGCGTGACGTGGACGAACAGGTCGGGGTCGGCCTGCTCGTGCGGCGCCTTGGCGCGGTCGCCCTTGACGTCGGTCATCGCTCCGCCGATCACGTAGCCATGGCGTTGCATGCGCGTGACGAGCTCAAGGAAGCGCTCGTGATATGGGGTGCCATGCGCCTGATCGATCTCGAACGTCACCGAGTGCAGCGAGTTGATGGCGTCCATGCCGACGCAGCGCTGAAAGCACGTTCCGGTGAGTTGCCCCAGGCGCCGTTGCATCTTGTTCTGCATCACCAGGTCTTCGGCGCTCGTCGCCACGTGCAGGAAGCGATTGACCCGCTCGCCGGTGTAGGGCGAGAGCGCGCTGCCCAGCTCGGGATTGCGCGCGGCGAGGTCGTAGGTTTCCGCTACCGCATTGACCGACGGGCGGATCACGGGATGGTCGACCGGCTCGGGCACCAGCTCGCCGAACAGATAGACCTTCAGCTTGCGCCCGCGCAGGCTCGCGATGTACTCATCGCCGGTGCGGATCGGCACGATCGCCTGCGCGGCCTTGACGGATTTGAACGGGGTTGCCATGGGGTATCCTTTATTCTCTTGCAGCCACGTTGTGCATTGTCCTACTTTCCGGTGCTGGTCAGGGCCGCTCCATCGACGATGGATTGATTTTTCATGAGCTCCGTCTACGTCATCGGCACTTCGTGCACCCCGTTCGGCAAGCTGCCCGATAAGTCCTTCAAGGACCTCACGCGCGAGGCCTACCTGCAAGTGCTGGCCGATGCGGGCCTCGACGACGGCGGTGCGATCGAGCAGGGCTGGTTCGGCAACTGCGGCATGGGCAGCTTCGGGCAGGCCAACATCCGCGGCCAGGTTTGTTTTACGCCGCTGGTGCGCGAAGGGCGGTTTCCCGAGCGCGTGCCGATGATCAACGTCGAAGGCGGCTGCGCCACGGCGTCGATGGCGTTCCACGGCGCGTGGAAGGACGTCCTGTCGGGCCAGTCCGAGCTGTCGCTCGCCATCGGCGTCGAGAAGACCTTCGTGCCGAACGACCCCCAGCGCACGCAGGAGATATTCGAGGGCGGCATCGATCAGCTCGATCGCGACGAATGGATGGCGTACTACGCCAAGGCCGGGGAAATCGCCGGCAAGCCGTTCGCACCCAACGCCGGAGGCGGCACCGTGTTCATGGACACCTACGCCATGCAGGCGGCCTACCACATGAAGACCTTCGGCACCACGCAGCGCCAGATCGCCGCCGGCGCCGCGAAGAACCATGCCATGGGCGCGAAGAATCCGCTCGCGCAATACCGCTTCGAGGTTTCGCCCGAGCAAGTGCTCGCCGACCGGGTCGTCAGTTTTCCGCTTACGCGCGCCATGTGCGCGCCCATCGGGGACGGCGCCGCAGCGGCGCTGCTGTGCTCGGAACGCTTCCTTGCCGGCCTTCCCGCGCGCGTGTGCGAGCGCGCCGTCAAGGTGCGCGCCAGCACCCTGTCGGGCGGCAAGTACCGCGCGCTCGACGGGCCGGGGCTGAGCCGCGTCGCCGCCGAGCGCGCCTATGCCGCCGCCGGGCTCACGCCCGCCGACATCGATCTCGCCGAAGTGCACGACGCGACGTCGTTCTGCGAGCTCAACCAGTGCGAGATGCTCGGCTTCTGCCCGCCGGGCGAAGGCGGACGCTTCGTCGAATCGGGCGCCGCCGCGCTTGGCGGCAAGCTGCCGGTCAACCTCTCCGGCGGCCTCGTCTCCAAGGGCCACCCGGTGGGCGCCACGGGCCTGTCCATGATCCACGAGCTCGCGCTGCAGCTGCGCGGCGAGGCGGGCGAGCGCCAGGCCGCGCGCACACGCGTCGGGCTGGCCGAGAACGGCGGCGGCGTGATCGGCTTCGACGAGGCGGCCTGCTCGATCATCATTCTCGAAGCCATGGCGCAATAACGCCGCAACGCGGCATCGCTTGAAAGTCTTCCGGTCGCCTCCCGGGATCCGACCCCAGCGCTTCCGCAGTGCCAGGGCCCCGCACCGGACAAACCGCCGCTGTGACGATCCCTGGGTTGGGTATGTAGCCGCCAAATCCAGTTATCGCATCGTCCAGGCAATTTGTTGCACATCTACAACACATTGAGCATTTGGCTTAGGGACGCGTGGAAGCTCACCGTTCGGGATCGCGACTCATTTTCATCAAAAGATTGTTTTTGCTCAATATAAGTACGCCTTATCTATTTGCTTATGGCGTCCGACTCTGAGCAGCGCACGGAGTCAGAAAGGCCATATTCGTAGCCCTTGGCCGTCAACCAGGCGCCTTGTTTCGCACCATCTCGGGCTTAGCTGTTGCCAACCTGACTTCTGAATGTCATGTTGCAGTCAAGCTGACGTAGTGATCAGCATCAAGTTACTGCGAGAAAAAGCGCAGGGCGAAGAACAAAGAGGGGGTGCGCGGATGTCGGAATGCTTGCCATTCCATTTTGTGAGGCTTGCGTGCGCGGCGCTGTCTGTTGCGCTGACGGGGTGTTCTGGCGTCAGCGGCGTGACCACTGCCGGGGGGCGGCCGCTTATCTATAAGCAAGGGCCGGGCGATGCGCCCTCGAGCATCAGCGAGAAGGCCGGCGTCGTGGTCAAGCGCGAATCGCCGCCCGAGCCTTCATCCAGCACCTCCAGCACCGCGTCCACCACGCCCGCTGCATCGGCCGCACCCACTGCGGCGCCGATGACCGCGCGCAAGGCGCCGGTCGCAGCCGCCGGTCCGGCCGAGCGCATGGCGCCGCAGACCGCTGTGGCGCAGGCCGCGCCGCCCGCGCCCTCGGGCGCCTCGAGCGCCGCCATCGCCGCCTCGGGCGATCTTTTCAATCGCTATACCCAGGCCACGCGCTACGGCGACTTGCTGTTCGTGTCGGGGCAGATCGCCATCGATCAGACCAGCGGCGCCTTCGATGCGAGCCGCAGCATCGAGGCGCAGACGCGCCAGGTGCTGCAGAACATCCGCGCCATCCTCGAGAGCAATCGCCTGACGATGGCGAACGTGGTCTCCGCCACGGTCTATCTCTCGAATATCAGCCACTTCCGCCGCATGGAGGGTGTGTATCAAGGTTTTTTCAAGGGCACGCCGCCGGCGCGGGCGGTGGTGGAGGTCGGACACTTGCCGCGCGGCGCGCTGGTGGAGATCTCGGT
>DATFMS010000120.1:0-2312 GCA_035266805.1 Burkholderiales bacterium
GTTCGCGATCAAGCGCCTGATTGGCCGCAAGTTCGACGAAGACGTGGTGCAGAAAGACATTGGCCTGGTGCCCTACAAGATCGTCAAGGCCGACAACGGCGACGCCTGGGTCGAGGTGCGGGGCAAGAAGATCGCGCCGCAGCAGGTCTCCGCCGAGACGCTGCGCAAAATGAAGCGGACCGCCGAGGACTATCTCGGCGAAGCGGTAACCGAGGCGGTGATCACCGTGCCGGCCTACTTCAACGACCATCAGCGCCAGGCGACCAAGGACGCCGGCCGCATCGCGGGCCTCGACGTCAAGCGCATCATCAACGAGCCCACCGCGGCGGCGCTCGCCTACGGCCTCGACAAGCAGGGCAAGAAGGACAGCAAAATCGCGGTGTTCGACCTCGGCGGCGGCACCTTCGACATCTCGATCATCGAGATCGCGGACGTCGACGGCGAGAAGCAGTTCGAGGTGCTGTCGACCAACGGCGATACCTTCCTCGGCGGCGAGGACTTCGACCAGCGCCTGATCGACTACATCGTCACCGAGTTCAAGAAGGACCAGGGCGTCGACCTGTCGAAGGACGTGCTCGCGCTGCAGCGGCTCAAGGAGTCCGCCGAGAAGGCGAAGATCGAGCTCTCGTCCTCGCAGCAGACCGAGATCAACCTGCCGTACATCACGGCGGACGCCTCCGGGCCCAAGCACCTGACGATGAAGATCACCCGCGCCAAGTTCGAGTCGCTGGTGGACGAGCTGATCCAGCGCACCATCGAGCCTTGCCGCATCGCGGTCAAGGACGCGGGGGTGAAGGTTTCCGACATCGACGACGTGATCCTGGTCGGCGGCATGACGCGCATGCCGAAGGTGCAGGACAGGGTGCGCGAGTTCTTCGGCAAAGAGCCGAGGAAGGACGTCAACCCGGACGAGGCGGTCGCGGTCGGCGCCGCGATCCAGGCCGGCGTGCTCAAGGGCGACGTCAAGGACGTGCTGCTGCTCGACGTCACCCCGCTGTCGCTCGGTATCGAGACGCTCGGCGGCGTGATGACCAAGCTCATTAACAAGAACACCACCGTTCCGACCAAGGCGAACCAGGTATTCTCGACCGCGGACGACAATCAGACCGCGGTGACGATTCACGTGCTGCAGGGCGAGCGCGACGTCGCGTCGGGCAACAAGAGCCTGGGCCAGTTCAACCTCACCGATATCGCGCCGGCGCCGCGCGGCATGCCGCAGATCGATGTCACCTTCGACATCGACGCCAACGGCATCCTGCACGTTTCGGCCAAGGACAAGGCGACCGGCAAGGAAGCCAAGATCAAGATCCAGGCCAGCTCCGGGCTGAACGAGGATGAGATCCAGCGCATGGTGAAAGACGCCGAAGCGCACGCCGAAGAAGACAAGAAGGCGCTCGAGCTCGTCAACGCGCGCAACCAGTGCGAGGCGCTGGTACACTCGGTCAAGAAGTCGCTCGCCGACTACGGCGACAAGCTGGAAGCCGGCGAGAAGGAAAAAATCGAGACCGCGCTGAAGGAAGCCGAGGAAGCGGTCAAATCGGGCGACAAGGCGCAGATCGAGGCCAGGTCGCAGTCGCTGGCACAGGCGTCGCAGAAGCTCGGCGAGAAGATGTACGCCGACGAACAGGCGGCGCAGGGCGCAGCCGGAGGGGCCGGAGCGGCGAGCGAGCAGGAAGGCGAGAAGAAAGACGACAGCAACGTCGTCGACGCCGAGTTCACCGAAGTCAAGGACAAAAAGGCCGGCTGAGCGTCGGCCGCGGTTAAGCGCAGACGGGCGGCGGCGAAAGCCTGCCGCCCGTTCGGCGTCTGGGAAGGGAAATGGCGAAACGCGACTACTACGAAGTTCTGGGCGTCAACCGCGACGCGAGCGAAGAGGAAATCAAGAAGGCCTACCGCAGGCTCGCCATGAAGTGGCATCCGGACCGCAATCCGGACAATCCGAAGGCAGAGGAGCACTTCAAGGAGGCCAACGAAGCCTATGAAGTGCTCATGATCGCCGAGAAACGCGCCGCCTACGACCAGTTCGGACACGCGGGCGTGAACCCGCAGGGCGGCGCGGGCGGCCCGGCCGGATTCGGCGACATCTTCAGCGACATTTTCGGTGAGATTTTCGGCAGCCAGCGCGGCGGGCGCTCCACCGTCTACCGCGGCGCTGACCTGCGCTACAACCTGCAGATCACGCTCGAGCAGGCGGCGCACGGCTTCGAGACCAAGATTCGCATTCCCGGCATTGCCGAGTGCGAAACCTGCGGCGGCAGCGGCGCGCGCAAGGGCACTCAGGCCCAGACCTGCCCCACCTGCCACGGCGCGGG
>DATFMS010000121.1:0-22734 GCA_035266805.1 Burkholderiales bacterium
GTGGTGCTGCTCCTGTTCATCATCGGTCTCGAGCTCGAGCCGCGGCGGCTGTGGGTGATGCGGCGCTACGTGTTCGGCCTCGGCGGCGCGCAGCTGGCGGCGACCGGGCTCGCGCTCGGCGCGGCGGCGTTGTGGCTGGGGCTGGACTGGCGCGCGGCGACGGTGACCGGGCTGGGGCTCGCGCTGTCCTCGACCGCGCTGGTGCTCACCGCGCTCGCCGAGCGCGGCCAGCTCGCGGCGCGCCACGGGCGCGAGGCGTTCGCGGTGCTGCTGTTCCAGGACATGGCGGTGATCCCGATGATCGCGCTGCTGCCGCTGCTCGCGGGCGGCGCCTCGGGGATGCAGCTCGCGCCGGCGCTCAAGGGCCTGGCGGCGATCCTGGTGGTCGTCGCGGCGAGCCGCAGGGTGGTGCGCCCGGCGCTGCAGGCGGTGGCGCGCTGGGGCGGGCGCGAGGTGTTCACCGCCGCGGCGCTGCTGCTGGTGGTCGGCGCCGCGCTCGGCATGGAGCTGATCGGGCTGTCGCCCTCGCTCGGCGCCTTCCTCGCCGGGGTGCTGGTCGCGGACTCGGAGTTCCGCCACGAGCTCGAAGCCGACATCGAGCCGTTCAAGGGCCTGCTGCTCGGCCTGTTCTTCATCGCGGTGGGGATGAGCGCGAACCTCGGCCTGCTCGGGCGCGAGCCGCTGCTGGTGCTCGCGCTGGCGCTCGGGCTGATGGCGCTCAAGTTCGCGATCGCGGCGCTGCTCTCGCGCGCGATGGGCGCGCCGTGGGCGAGCGCGCTCGGCACCGGCGACGCGCTGTCGCAGGGCGGCGAGTTCGCCTTCGTCCTGTTCACCGCCGCCGCGGGCTTCGGCGTGCTCGACGCGGCGACCGCCGAGCTGCTGGTGCTCGCGGTGACGCTGTCGCTGGTGATCTCGCCGCTGGTGTTCGCGCTGCACGACCGGCAGCTGACACGCTGGCGCGCGCGCGCAGCGCAGCCCGAGTTCGACGTTATCGACGACCCGGCGCGGCCGGTGATCATCGCCGGCTACGGCCGCGTCGGGCAGATCATCTCGCGCGTGCTGCGCATGTGCGGCATCGAGTTCACCGCGCTCGAGCTGTCGTACCAGCAGGTCGACTTCGTGCGCCGCTTCGGCAACAAGGTGTACTACGGCGACGCCTCGCGCATCGAGCTGCTCCAGGCCTCCAAGGCGGGCGAGGCGAAGCTGTTCGTGCTGGCGATCGACGACGTCGAGGCCTCGCTGCGCACCGCCGCGGTGGTGCGACGGCACTTCCCCGAGCTGCCGATCCTGGCGCGCGCGCGCAACCGCAGCCACGTCTTCCGCCTGCGCGACCTCGGGGTGCGCATGATCATGCGCGACACCTACCCGGCCAGCCTCGACATGGCCGAGCAGGCGCTGCTGCGCCTGGGGCTGTCGGCCGCCGCCACCGCGAGCGCGCTGTCGCTGTTCCGGCGCCACGACGAGGAGATGCTCGAAGGCCAGTACGCGATGCGTGACGACGAGGCGAAGCTGATCCAGACCTCGCGCGAGGCCTCCCAGCAGTTGAAGGAGCTGTTCGAGTCCGACCCCGCCGTGCGCCGCCGCCCAGGCGGCTAGAATCGTCCTCCGCAACCCCATTCTACGAATCCACAAGGAGCCAACCTATGCCAGAGGCGACGCCGCTCGCGCCGCGCGACTGGGCCAGCCAGCCGCCTTACCTCTACCCGGGCTACAAGTCGACCGCCAAGCGCGGCCCGACCCGGCCGCTGGTGCCGCTGAAGAGCGCGCTGGCGCAGCGCAACGCCCCGGTCTACGGCCATGAGGACATCGGCCCGCTCGATCACGACCTGACCCGCAACGCGGCCCGCAACGGCGCCCCCCTGGGCGAGCGCATCGTCGTTACCGGGCGGGTGGTGGACGAGGACGGCCGGCCGGCGGCGCACACCCTGGTCGAGATCTGGCAGGCCAACGCCGCCGGGCGCTATGTGCACAAGGCCGACCAGCACAATGCGCCGCTCGACCCGAACTTCCTCGGCGCCGGGCGCTGCCTGACCGACAAGGACGGCCGCTACCGCTTCCTGAGCATCAAGCCGGGGGCCTATCCGTGGCAGAACCACCCCAACGGCTGGCGGCCCAACCACATCCACTTCTCGTTGTTCGGCCAGCATTTCGCCAGCCGCCTGGTGACCCAGATGTACTTCTCGGGCGACCCGCTGCTGCCGCTCGACCCGGTCTACCTCAGCGCCCCCGAGGGCGCGCGCGAGCGCCTGCTGTCGCGCCTCAACCTGGACGCGGTGGGCGAGGCGGGTTTCGCGCTCGGCTTCGAGTTCGACATCGTGCTGCGCGGCCCGCACCAGACCCCGACGGAGTCCTAGACCATGGCCCTGACCCAGACCCCCTCCCAAACAGTAGGTCCTTACTTCGCCTATGGCCTAACGTCCGAGCAGTACGGATACGACTTCAAGAGCCTGTTCGGGCCGGTGCTGGCCGAGCCGCAGGCCACTGGCGAGCACATCCGCCTGAGCGGCCGGGTGTTCGACGGCGACGCTGTGCCGATCCCCGACGCGATGCTCGAGATCCGCCAGGCCGACGCCCAGGGGCGCTTCGTCGCCTCGCGCGCGGAGGCTCTCGCCAGCGGCTTCCGCGGCTTCGGCCGCTGCGGCACCGGCACCCAGGCCTCGCGCCACTACTGGTTCGACACCATCAAGCCCGGCGCGGCCGCCGCGGGCGAGGCGCCCTGCATCGACGTCATCGTGACCATGCGCGGCATGCTGCTGCACGCTTTCACCCGGGTCTACTTCGACGACGAGGGCGAGGCCAACGCGCACGACCCGGTGCTCGCGGCGCTGCCGGCCGCGCGCCGCGCGACGCTGATCGCCAGGCGCGAGGCGCAGCCCGGCGGCGTCGCCTACCGCTTCGACGTCCACATGCAGGGCCCGAAGGAGACGGTGTTCTTCGACCTGTAGCGCGACGGCCTAGGGCGCGGCGGCGTACAGCTTCTCGCGCCGCCCCTGGCAGGCGGCGCAGCGCAGCGCGGTCGGATTGGCCTGCAGCCGTCCGGGCGGGATCGGCTCGCCGCAATCTTCACACATCCCGTAGCGGCCGTCGGCCGCCCTGGCGCGCGCGGCGTCGATGCGCGCCAGCTCGCGCAGGTGCAGGTCGAGCAGGTCGTTCTCGATCGCGCTGCGCACGCGGCCGAAGGCGCGGTCCGCGTCGTCCCCCGCGGGGTCGGCGGCGAGGCCCTGCTCGTCAAGCGCGCTGCGCCGCTCGGCCACCAGGCCGCGCAGCTCGCGCTCGCGCTCATCCAGCGCGGCGAGCAGCGCGCTCAGCCCGCGGTCCGTAAGCTTCTCAGAGTTCTGGCTCATCCCGCTCCGACAAGGCGCGGTCGGCGAAGTTTCCCGCCCCGGCTGCGCTAGGCCCGCTGCTGCTGCCAATCGGCGCGGCGGAAGCGCTTGCGCCGCGCCGGCGCCGGCTCGCCCAGCGCCGCGTACTCGCGCAGCCGATCGCCCACCGCGCGCGCCACTTCGCCCGGCAGCTGGTGCGCGACCGCCCCGAAGCGCCGCGCGATCGTGTCGGGCTTGAGCCGGTTGGCGCCGTCGTGGAAGTAGCCGCGCTCGCGGTCCCACACCAGCGCGCGCTCGCCGGCATCGAGCCCGTAGCACAGCTCGAAGCCGTGCAGCACGCCGCCCGCCGCCTGCGACACGAACAGGTCGAAATAATCGTCGTGAAACCAGCGCCGCTGGGTCAGCGGCGCGTCCTGCGTTAGGCCCAGAATTTCACGCATGTGCCAAGTTTACCCCGCGCCGTGGCTGCGGTGCGGTGTTGACCCGGGGGGCCGCCGCGCGTAGCTTGGGCGACGCCTTTTCCCGACAGGAGGGACCGATGAGACCCGAGCTTACGATGCTGGTGTGGGCGGTGGCGCTCGCGTTCGTGCAGGTGCTGATCGCGGTGCAGGGCGCGATGATGCAGGTCGGCCTGATGACCCTGGTGCAGAATCGCGAGAAGTTCCCCGAGCTGACCGGCTGGGCGGGGCGCGCCTACCGCGCGCACCGCAACATGATCGAGAACCTGGTGCTGTTCGCCGCGCTGGTGCTGGCCGCGGTGGCCGCCGGGCGCACCAACGGCACCACGCTGCTCGGCGCCGAGCTGTTCCTGTGGGCGCGGGTCGCCCACGCGATCGTGTACCTGATCGGCCTGCCGTGGCTGCGCACCGGGCTGTGGGCGGTGTCGGTCCTCGGCCTGATCCTGATCTTCTCCCAGCTCCTGTAGCCGGCGCCGCAGGCTCAGTCGCGCCGCTCGTCGTAGTAGCGAGCCGGCGGCGGGTAGAGGTAGACGCGCCGGCGGCGCAGCGGGCGGCGGGCCTGGGGCTGCGCCTCGATCGCGGCCGGCACCTTTTCGCCCTTGGCGTACATGCACTGCGTGTAGGCCATGTCGTAACGCTGCTGCAGGGTGTAGGCGGAGCGCTGGGCGGTGCCCGCGCCGGCGGCCGAGCCGACCAGCAATCCGGCGCCGGCGCCGACCCCGGCGCCCTTGTGGCCGCCGATCAGCGCGCCGGCCACCGCGCCGACCGCGGTGCCGACCGCCGCGCTCTTCACTCCGCTCTCGACCGAGGCCTGCGCCGGCGTGGCGCTGGCCTGGCCGCTGGCGAACTGGCGGCATTCGTAGTCGTCGGCGCGGAACTGATCGAAGCTCTTGCCGTCCCCGGGCAGCACCATCACGCTCGGCCCGCTCGGCGGCACGGCGGCGCAGGCGCCGAGCGCAAGCGTCGCCACCAGGGGAAGAAGTTTGTTCATCGTCATCGCACCGATTGCGGCAGATGGCTACAACATAATCCAGCCGCGCCGGGCCGGGCGAGGAATTAGTAACGATTCGTTACCGGCGCGCGGTGCCTCAGCCCATGCTGACGACGATTTTGCCCACCTGCGCGTCGGACTCCATGTAGTCCTTCGCCGCGGGCAGCTCGTCGAAGCCGAACACGCGGTCGAGCAGCGGCTCGATGCGCCCATCGGCGATCGCCGGCAGCAGGTCGGCGACGAAGCCGCGCACGGTCGCCGAGCGCTGCTCGGCGCTGCGCAGCCGGTTCGAAACGCCGAACACGGTCAGGCGCTTCGCGTGCAGCGCCTCGAGATCGATCTCGCTTCTGAGCACGCCGTCGACGTGGCCGACGGTGGCGAGCCGTCCCTCGAACGCGAGCGTGCGCAGGCATTCCGGGAACAGCGACCCGCCCACGGTGTTGACCACCAGGTTCACGCCCTTGCCGCCGGTGGCCGCCATCACCGCGTCGTGGAAATCGCCCTTGCGCGTGGCGAGCGCGAGGTCGAGGCCGAGCGGCGCCAGCCGCTCGAGCTTTTGCCTCGAGCCGGAGGTGCCGACGACTTTGGCACCGAGCGCCTTGCCCGCCTGCAGCGCGCCGACCCCGACGCCCGAGGACACGCCGGTGACCAGCAGCCATTGGCCGGCGCTCAGCCGCCCCTGCCCGAGCAGCATGTCGTGCACCACCATGAACACCAGCGGCACCGCGGCGGCCTGCTCCCACGACAGCCGGGCGGGGACGGGGATCGCCTCGCGCGCGTCGATCAGCGCGTACTCGGCGAAGGCGCCGGCCGCGCGCCCCATCACGCGCTCGCCCGGCGCGAATCCGGCCACGCCGGCGCCGAGCACGGCGACCTCGCCCGCGGCCTCGCCGCCGGCCGGCTTGGGCGCGCCGCCGGGCTTGGCGCCGATGCCGCGCGCCGCGAGCAGCTCGCCGCGGTTGAGGCCCGCCGCGCGCACTCGCAGCAGAATCTGGCCCGCGCCGGGCTCGGGCTGCGGCGCCTCGCGCCGCTCGAGCAGCGCGCGTCCGGCTTCGCCGCGCAGGGTGTAGGAGATCATGGGCCGCGAGTGTATTACATCCGGCGCCGCTTCGTGGTTCAATCCCGGCCCATGACCGCGCCGCCCCTGCTCGACGAGAGCACCGCCGCCTTCGTTCAGGACGCGGTGTCGATCGGCGCCGCCTCGCGCGGCGCGGGCGACCTGCCGGTGCTGGCGCGCGCCTCGGGCTGCCGCGTGGCGCCGGACCGGCGCCGCGTCGCGCTCTACCTCGCACGCTCTCAGTCCGCAGCGCTGATCGACGCGGTGCGCGCCACGCGCGCGGTGGCCGCGGTGTTCAGCCTGCCGAGCAGCCACCGCTCGGTGCAGCTGAAGGGCGTCGACGCCGAGCTCGGCCCGCCGCAGGCGGGCGACTTCGAGTCGGCCGGGCGCTACATCGAGGCCTTCGCCGCCGAGCTCGAGCCGCTCGGCTTCAGCGGCGAGCTGGCGCGCGCGCTGCTGTGGCTCGAGGCGCAGGACCTCGTCGTGCTCTGGTTCACGCCTTCGGCCGCGTTCAGCCAGACGCCGGGCCCTGGCGCCGGCGCGCCGCTGCGCCCCGCGCCATGACGCTCTCGATCGACTCGATCCGCGACTGCCTCGAGGGCGCGATTCCCGCCATGGTGGCCACCTGCGCCGCCGACGGCACGCCCAACGTGAGCTTCGTCTCGCAGGTGCACTACGTCGACGACGCGCACGTCGCGCTGTCGTTCCAGTTCTTCAACAAGACGCGCGAGAACGTGCTCGCCAACCCGCGCGCGGCGGTGGCGGTGATCGATCCGCGCAGCGCGGCGCACTACCGCCTCGCGCTCGAATACCTGCGCACCGAGACCGAGGGGCCGCTGTTCGAGCGCATGAAGGCCAAGCTCGCCGGCATTGCCTCGCACAGCGGCATGAGCGGGGTGTTCCGGCTGCGCGGCTCGGACGTGTACCGGGTGCTCGGCATCGAGCGCGTGCCGGGCCGCGAGATGCCCGCGCCGCCGCGGCGCAACCTGCTGGCCGCGCTGCGAAGCTGCAGCGAGCGGCTTGCGCGCTGCGCCGACCTCGGGCGGCTGATCGACGAGCTGCTGGCCTGCCTCGACGAGGTGTTCGGCATCGGCCACTCCATGGTGCTGGTGCCCGACGGCGCCGGCGCGCGCCTGTACACCGTCGCCAGCCGCGGCTACCCGGCTTCCGGCGTCGGCTCCGAGATCCCGCTCGGCTGCGGCGTGATCGGCGTCGCCGCGCGCGAGCGCACGCCGATCCGCATCTCGCACATGACCTCGGACTACGCCTACGGCCAGGCGGTCCGCGAGCGCGCGGCGGCCGAAGGCCTGGGCGACATGCTCGAGATCATGATCCCGCTGCCGGGGCTCGCCGAGGCGCGCAGCCAGCTCGCGTTGCCGGTGGCTGCGGGCGAGCGGCTGCTCGGCGTGCTGTACGTCGAGAGCGCCGAGGAGATGCGCTTTGGCTACGACGACGAGGACGCGCTGGTCGCGCTCGCGACCCAGACCGGGATGGTGGCGCGGCTGCTGCAGGACGCGGCCGAAGCGCACGATGAGGCGCCCGCCGCGGTCGCGCGCGCGGCGCCGCCGGACGGCACGCCGGTGCCGGTGCGCCACTACGCCGCCGACGGCAGCGTGTTCATCGGCGACGACTACCTGATCAAGGGCGTCGCGGGGGCGATCTTCTGCAAGCTGCTGCGCGACTACGGCCGCGAGGGGCGCACCGAGTTCAGCAACCGCGAGCTGCGCCTCGATCCTTCGATCCGGCTGCCCGACGTCAGCGACAACCTCGAGGCGCGCCTGATCCTGCTCTCGCGCCGGCTGGCCGAGCGCTGCGAGTTCCTCAGGATCGAGAAAACGGGGCGCGGACGCTTCCGGCTCGTCGTCGCGCGCCCCGTCAGGCTGATCGAGATGGCGGCCTGAGCGCCTAGGCGGCGAGCGGCCCGATCGCCGCGCCGAGCTTGTACCAGTCGCGCTCGCTGAGCTGCCCCTTGAGCATCGCCAGGATGCCGGCGAAGGCCTGCGGCGGCAGCACGGGCTGCATCTCGGAGAGCTTTGCGGCGCGGTCGGCGGCGGTCATCGCCGGCAGCATCCAGCGCGCCACGGCGGCCATCTCGTCGGGCGCGATCGAGGCCACCAGCGCGCCCTCGATTGCCTCCAGCTCGGCGTCGCTGTAGGCCTCCCACAGCAGCGCGTTGTGCGCCGTTTCCTCGTGATGCATGTGCTCGAGGTTCTCGGCCACGAACAGGGCGAGCGAGCGGTAGAGCTCGAGCGCGGCCGCAGCGCGCGCCTCGCCCTCGGCGCGTTCGAGCGCGCGCAGGTCGGCCTCGAGCGCCTCGATCGAGCGCAGGTGGTGAACGTGCTCGCCCGCCGCCTGCGCGGTCGCACCGGGGCGGCGCGCTTCCATCGCCGCGTGCACGAAATCGTTCTCGTGCTCGAGGTGGCCGCGGCACAGCCCGAGCAGCCCGCGCAGTTGCGCCGCGCCCTCGGTGAGCTCGACCTCGTCCGCGGCGTCCAGGCGCCCGATCGTGCACAGCGTGTCCGCCATGAAGCTGCGCAGGCCCTTGTGGATCTGCGCGTACAGGTCGTGGCGCCCGGCGGCGGGTTGCGGGCGCGGCTTGAGCATTACGGCCGTTTGAGCCATGTCGTCCTCCCGTGTGAAATCGACGGGAGGGACTGTAGGCGCGCGGCGCCCGCCGCGTTGCTAAATGCTGCCTAAGGAATTCCTAAGAGTTTCTTAAAAAGGCGGCAAGGCCGCCGCTAGCGCGGAAGAGCGAGGGCTTTCTGCCGGTACAGCATGAGGCAGGCGTCCACCACGGCCGCGTCGAATTTCGTCTCCCTGCCCGACTCGACGACCGCCAGGGCGCGCTCAAGGCCGAGGGCTTCCCGATAGGGGCGGTGCGAGGACATCGCCTCGATCGTGTCGGCGACGGCGAGGATGCGCGCCTCGAGGATGACCTGCTCGCCCTTGAGTCCCTGCGGGTAGCCAGAGCCGTCGAGCCGCTCGTGGTGCTGATGGACGGTCTGCGCGAGCGGCCAGGGAAAGTCGACGTTTTTCAGGATATCGTAGCCGCGCCGCGGGTGTTCCTTGATCAATTCGAACTCGATCTCGGACAACCGGCCCGGCTTGGCGAGAATCTCCGCGGGCACGCTTATCTTGCCGATGTCATGCAGCAGGCCGATCACCCTGAGTCCCTCCAGGCGGTGCTCTTCCAGGCCAAGCTCGCCGCCGATCGCCGCCGCGATTTCGCCCACTTTGCGCTCATGGCCGGAGGTGTACGGGTCGCGCATTTCGCTCATGGTCGACGCCACCTGCACGGTGCCGCGCAGCGCGCTTTCGAGTTTCGCGACGTAGTTGTTGATCTGGTTCTCGGCGTCCCGGCGCTCGGAGATGTCCTGCAGCAGGCCGACGATCGCCGGCCGGTCGCGGTAGGTCGAGAGCGCGCCGTCCGCGCCGACGTCGATCCGCGCGCCGTCGCGCGCGAGGGCGCGGAAGGTATACCGTTCCCGGCGCGACCCGCCGCCGAAGCGGCGCGCCATCATGGACGCCACCAGTTCCCTGTCCTCCGGCGCGACGAGCAGTTCGTACGGCCGGCCGACGATGTCGTCGGGCGACGGATAGCGGAAGATCTCGGCGAGCCTTGAGTTCACGTAGCAGATCCGGCCGTCCTGGACCACGTACACCCCCGCGATCGACTGTTCGACCATGCAGCGGAACCGCTCTTCCGATTCGAGGAGCTCGGCTTCGGCGCGCTTGCGCAGCGTGATGTCCCGCGCGCTGGCGAAGAGCATCGTTTGCCCGTCGACGGCGGAAGCCGCTACCGACACTTCGGCCTCGATGACAGTGCCGTCCTTGCGACGGAATCTGGTCTCGAACACTTCGCGCCGCTTCAGGATTTCGCTTATCTTGGCCTCGATTTCCTTGCTGTTCCACTGCGCGTCCCAGTCGCGCACGTTCATCGACAGCAGCTCTTCGCGCGAGTATCCGAGCATGTCGCAGAACGCGGCGTTCACCGCAACCACGTTGCCGTCGACGTCGACGACGTGGATTCCGTCCATCGCGTTTTCGATGGACAGCAATTGAGGAGGAACGCTGCGCCGCATGTCCATATTCGCTTCCCGGTCCGGCCTTCGCCTTCTTTCCCGCCGACCGCCTGTTCGATCGATGACCGCAAGCATAGACCATATGTCCGGTGGTGCTGGAAGTCCGCCCCGCGGGTTTATCGTTTTGTCCAGCCAACGGGGTCTCGAGGCCCCCCGGGTCGCCGAGAAAAGCGCCGACCAGGGGGATCAATAGTGATACGGTCGTGCGCGGGAGGTCGGACATGGACACACGAGACTGGCCGAAGCTCGCCGCCGAGCTCGAGCGCCTGCTCAGGCTGCGCGCGATTCCGTTCGGCATGAAGCTGTTCGCAACGCGCGAGGAGATGGAGGCGGTGCCGAAGATCCGCCGCCCCAAGTCGATCCACACCCTCGACCAGGTGGTGGCGCAGGCGGCGCGCCTGGGCTGGACGGTCGGCGTCACCGCCGAGGACCTGGCGGGCGACCAGTGCCGCTCGGTGGTGGGGCTGGGCGGCCAGGACGAGAAGTGGCGCTCGGGGCAGCACATGGTCGGGGTCTGGTTCGCCACGCTGGAGGATGCGGGCAAGCACCAGGCGGCGATGGCCCTGGTGCCCAAGGGCAAGTACGCCGCGCTGGCGGTCTCGCCGCTGGCGGGCGGGCGGCTCGACCCGCCCGACATCGCGCTGTTTTACGCCACGCCGGGAGCGATGATCTATTTCATCAACGGCCTGCAGTGGTCGGGCTACAAGCGCTTCGACTGGAGCGTGGTGGGCGAGTCCTCGTGCGCCGACTCCTGGGGCCGCGCGCTGAAGACGCGCGAGCCGAGCCTGTCGATCCCGTGCTTCGCCGAGCGGCGCTACGGCGGGGTGCTCGACGACGAGCTGCTGATAGCGCTGCCGCCGGACAAGCTCGAGCAGGCGATCGCGGGCATGCAGGCGCTGGCGAAGAACGGCTTTCGCTACCCGTTCGCGCAGTACGGCATCCAGCAGGACGTGCGCGCCGGGATGGCGGTCAGCTATCCGGATCGGAAGTAGCCCGCGCGGGCGACTCAGCCGCCGAAGCCGTCGGCGACCATCACCTCGATCAGGCGCGGGCCGCCGCTCGCGACCGCCTCGCGCAGCGCGGGCGCGAAGTCCTGCGGCTCGACGACGCGTTTCGCCGGCACGCCCATCGATGCGGCGAGCGCGCAGTAGTCGATCGCCGGCTCGCGGATGTCCATGCCGATGAACTTGTCGCTGTGGCGCATCGAGATCAGCCGCTCCTTGAGGATGCGGTAGCTGCGGTTGTTGGTGATGACGTAGGTGACCGGCAGCTTCTCGTGCGCCGCGGTCCACAGCGCCTGCACGCCGTACAGCGCGCTGCCGTCGCCCACCACCGCGACCACCGGGCGGCCCGGCAGGGCGAGGCTGACGCCGACCGCGCCCGGCAGCGCGAAGCCGAGGCCTCCGCTTGCCAGGCCGTAGAAGCTCTTCGGCTCGCGCAGCGCGAGGAAGGCCGGCAGCGAATTGGCGGACGTCAGCGCCTCCTCGACCACCACGGCGTCCTTGGGCAGCGCCTCGGCCAGGCGCAGCATCAGGTAGCGCGGGTCGATCGGCTTTTCCTCGGCCGCCTCGAGCGCAGCGACGCGCGCCTTGTCGCGCTGCGCTGACCAGTTGCGCGGCGCGAGCGCCGCCAGGCGCCGCTCCGCCGCCGGGCTGCGCTGCGCGCGCAGCAGCGGCAGCAGCGCGCGCAGCGTTTCCCTGACGTTCGCCTGCACGGCGAATTCGGTGGGATGGTTCTTGCCGAGCTCCCAGTCGCGCTCGCTGATGTGCACCACCGGCATGCCCTCGGGCAGCGGGTCGACCGGGCTGTAGACCGACATGCGCAGCAGATCCGCGCCGAGGCAGATCGCCAGATCGAACGGCTCGAGCGCGGCGCGCACCTGCTTCTGGTTGCGCGTCAGCGCGCCCAGATACGCGCGGTGCTCGCTGGGAAAGGGCGCGCTGTAGGGGACCGTCTGCTGGTAGACGCCGGCGCCGAGCAGCTCGGCCAGCTCGACCGCCTCGGCGAAGGCGTCGTGGATCGCCAGCTCGTGGCCGGCGAGGATCACCGGGTTGTTCGCCGCCAGCAGCTTGGCGGCGATGCGCGCCAGCGCCTCGTCGGCAGGGCGATTGCGCGCGTCGACGCGCGTCGAGCGCGCCGGCTCGAACTCGACGTCCTGCTCGAGCACGTCGCCCGGCAGCGAGATGAACACCGGCCCGGTGGGCGGGGTGAGCGCGACCTTCGCCGCGCGCCGCACGATGAGCGGCAGGTCCGCGGCGCGCGTCACCTCGACCGCCCACTTGACGAGCGGCTGCGCCAGCGGCACCAGCGGCGCGTACAGCAGCGGCTCGAGCAGGCCGTGGCCCTGCTCCTGCTGGCCGGCGGTGAGGATCAGCGGCGAGCCGGAGAACTTCGCGTTGTACAGCGCGCCCATCGCGTTGCCCAGGCCGGGCGCGACGTGCACGTTGCAGGCGGCGAGCCTGTTCGAGGCGCGCGCGTAGCCGTCGGCCATGCCGACCACCACCGACTCGTACAAGCCGAGAACGTACTTGAGCTGCGGGTAATCGGGCATCACCTCCATGATCGGCAGCTCGGTGGTGCCGGGGTTGCCGAACATGTGGCTGACGCCTTCGTCGAGCAGAAGGCGAAGAAAGGTGCTGCGGCCGGTGAGCGTGGTCTTCGTCATGGTGGCCGGATTCTAGCCTGGGCGACGGCGAGGTATCATCCGGACGAGGAGAAAAAATTCGTGCAGACCTCGGTACAGGGACAGCGGGTGCTGGTCACCGCCGGCGCGGCGGGGATCGGGCGCGCGATCGCGCAGACTTTTCTCGAGCACGGCGCCAGGGTGCACATCTGCGACGTCGACGACGCTGCGCTCGCCGAGGCGAAGAAGGCGATCGCTGCGGCGACGCAGACCAAGGCCGACGTCGCCAGCCTGGCCGACGTCGAGCGGCTGTTCGACGACGTCGCGCGCGAGCTGGGCGGGCTCGACGTGCTGGTCAACAACGCCGGCATCGCCGGGCCGACGGCGAAGGTCGAGGACATCCGGCCCGAGGACTGGGAGCGCTGCATCGCGGTCGACCTGAACGGCATGTTCTACTGCACGCGGCGCGCGATGCCGATGCTCAAGGCGGCCGGCGGCGGCAGCATCATCAACCTCTCGTCGATCGCGGGGCGCCTGGGCTTTGCGCTGCGCACGCCCTACGCCGCGGCGAAGTGGGCCGTGGTCGGCTTCAGCGAGAGCCTCGCCGCCGAAGCCGGCCCCGACGGGGTACGCGTGAACTGCATCCAGCCCGGGGTGGTCGAGGGCGAGCGCGTCGAGCGGGTGATCGAGGCCAAGGCCAAGGGGCTCGGCATTTCGAACGACGAGATGCGCGGCCGCCTGCTGGAGAGCGTCAGCCTGCGCACCACGGTCAGCGCGCAGGACGTCGCCAACACCGCGCTGTTTCTCGCCAGCGAGGCCGGCCGGCACATCAGCGGCCAGGCGATCTCGGTCTGCGGCGGCGTGCGTTACATGGTATAGAACCGGGAACGCGAGGGAGCCTTACATGGCAGCAGCCCAGGGCAAGGTCATCATCACCTGCGCCGTCACCGGCGCGATCCACACGCCGACGATGTCGCCGCACCTGCCGATCACGCCCGACGAGATCGCCGAGGCCGCGGTCGGTGCGGCGCAGGCCGGCGCGGCGATCGTGCACCTGCACGCGAGGATGCCCGAGGACGGCCGCCCGACGCAGGACCCGGAGATGTTCCGGCGCTTCCTGCCGCTGATCAAGGGAAGCTGCGACGTGGTGATCAACCTGACCACCGGCGGCGCGCCGACCATGACGGTCGAGGAGCGGCTGCAGCCGGCGGCGAAGCTCAAGCCCGAGGTGGCCTCGCTCAACATGGGCTCGATGAACTTCGGCCTGTACGAGATGCTGGGCCGCTACAAGGAGTTCAAGCACGACTGGGAGAAGCCCTACCTGGCCGAGAGCGACGAGCGGATCTTCAAGAACACCTTCAAGGACATCGCCCACATCCTGCGCTCGTGCGGCGACAACGCGACGCGCTTCGAGATCGAGTGCTACGACATCGGCCACCTGTACAGCGCGGCGCACTTCCTCGACCGCGGGCTGCTCAAGCCGCCGCTGTTCATCCAGTCGGTGTTCGGCATCCGCGGCGGCATCGGGCCGCACGCCGAGGACGTGCTGCACATGAAGCGCACCGCCGACCGCCTGTTCGGCGACGCCTACCTGTGGTCGGTGCTCGGCGCCGGGCGCAACCAGATGCAGATCGCGGCGCTGTCGGCGGTGATGGGCGGCAACGTGCGCGTCGGGCTGGAGGACAGCCTGTGGATCGGCAAGGGCCAGCTCGCTCGCTCCAACGCCGAGCAGGTCTCGAAGGTGCGCCGCATCCTCGAGGAGCTGGGGCTGGTCGTCGCCACGCCCGACGACGCGCGCCAGATGCTCAAGTTGAAGGGCGGCAACAACGTCAATTTCTGAGCGCACGGCGCGCTGGTTCGCGCGCAACGTCCTCGAGCTCGGGCGCGAGCTGCGGCTGTCCTACCTGCCGCCGCTCATGGTCTACCTCGCGGCGGGCATCTCCGGCCTGACCGGGATCGTCGGCACCTTCTTCGTCAAGGAGTACCTCGGCCTGTCGGCCGCCTTCCTCGCCGCGCTCGGCTTCTGGGCCGGAATTCCGTGGGCGCTGAAGATGCCGGTCGGGCACCTGGTCGACCTGATCTGGCGCTGGAAGGCCTGGCTGGTGGTCGCCGGTGCGGCGCTTATCGCCGCCAGCCTGCTGATCATGGTCGGGCTGATCGAGCACACCGCCGCGATGCGCGCGGTCATGCCGGTGCCGCACTGGTTCGTGCTCGCCGCGCTGCTGGCGCCGACCGGCTACATGGTGCAGGACGCGGTGGCCGACGCGATGACGGTCGAGGCGGTGCCGCGCGTCGACGGCGCCGGCCGTCCCTACGACGCCGCGCAGCGCAAGCTGATGCACACCACGATGCAGACGCTGGGGCGGGTGGCGATCATCGGCGGCAGCGTGCTGGTGGCGCTCGCCAACGTGATCCTGTTCCAGGGCGCCGACCAGCTGCCGCAGGCGCAGAAGGCGGCGCTGTACGCCGAGATCTACCAGCTGGCGCTGATCATTCCCGCGGTTTCGCTGCTCGGCATCGCGCTCGCCGCGCTGCTGCAGCGCAGGCAGTGGGCGCGCCTGCGCGGCCAGGGCTACGGCGAGGCGGAGATCGGGCGCCTGCTCGCGGTGCACGGCGAGGAGCGGACCTCGCCCAACTGGTGGGTGCTCGGCGGCAGCCTGGTCTTCGTGGTGATCACGCTGAGCGTTGGCCTGTCCGAATTGCGCTTTGCGAAGGAAATCATCTTTTCAGGCTCGCTCGGCGTCCTGCTCCTTCTGCTCTGGCGGTTGGCGCGCGAGCTCGAGCCCGCCGCGCGCGAAGTGCTGGTCGCGACGGCCCTGGTGCTGTTCGTCTTTCGCGCCATGCCCGGCCCCGGCGCCGGCTCGACCTGGTGGATGATCGACAAGCTCAGGTTCGACCAGGCCTTCCTCGCCGAGCTGTCGCTGATCGCCTCGACGCTGACGCTGGCCGGGATGTTCATCTTCCGCCGCTACATGGCGGAGAAGTCGATCTCGCAGATCATCGTCATGCTGACTTTCGCCGGCACCGCGCTCGGGCTGCCGATCATCGGCATGTTCTACGGCCTGCACCAGTGGACCGCGGCGCACACCGGCGGCGTGGTCGGCGCGCGCTTCATCGCGCTGGTGGACACCGCGCTCGAGTCGCCGCTGGGGCAGATCGCCATGATCCCGATGCTGGCCTGGATCGCGAACTCCGCGCCGGCGCACCTCAAGGCGACCTACTTCGCGGTCATGGCCTCGTTTTCAAATCTCGCGCTGTCGGCGGCGCAGCTCGGCACCGAGTACCTGAACCGGATCTTCGTCGTCACGCGCCAGGTGCGCGACCACGCCACCAACGCGCTCCTGGTGCCGGCGGATTACAGCGAGGTGGGCGTGCTGCTGATCAGCGCCACCCTGATCGGGCTCGCGCTGCCCCTGATCGCGGTCGGAATCGTTAGAATTGCCGGACTTCGCACCGCCTGACCCTGCCTTTTACCTTGAACCTCGCCATCCTCGACGATTACCAGCACCTCGCCCTGCAATCCGCCGACTGGGAGCGGCTGCGCCGGCGCGGAGTCGAGATCACGGCGTTCCACGACGCCTTCGCCTCCGAAGAGGACGCCGCGGCGCGGCTGGCGCCGTTCGAGATCGTGTGCCTGATGCGCGAGCGCACGCCGTTTCCGCGCAGCCTCATCGAGCGCCTGCCGAGGCTGAAGCTGGTGACGCTCACCGGCGTGCGCTCGCCGAGCCTGGACGCCAACGCCTGCGGCGAGCGCGGAATTCCGGTCAGCCACACGCGCGTCAGCGACACCGGCGCCGCGACCACCGAACTCGCCTGGGGGCTGATCATCGCCGCCGCGCGCGACCTCGCCCGCGCCGAGCGCGGCATGCGCGCCGGCGGCTGGCACGCGGGGCTTGCCGGTGGCATGGTGCTCGAGGGCCGGCGCCTCGGCCTGCTCGGGCTGGGCAAGCTGGGCGGGCGCATGGCGCGCATTGGCGCCGCGTTCGGCATGGACATCGCCGCCTGGAGCCCGAACCTGACCCGCGAGCGGGCCGCGGCCGCCGGCGCGGCGCTGCTCGGCAAGCAGCAGCTGTTCGAGTCCTCGGACGTGCTGAGCATCCACCTGGTGCTGGGCGAGCGCACGCGCGGCCTGGTCGGCGCCGCGGAGCTCGCGCGCATGAAGCCGGGGGCGATCCTGGTCAACACCTCGCGCGGGCCGATCGTCGACGAGGCCGCGCTGCTCGCGGCGCTGAAGCGCGGCCGCCCCGGGCACGCCGCGCTCGACGTCTACGACCGCGAGCCGCTGCCCGCCGATCATCCCCTGCGAAAGCTCGACAACGTGACGCTGACGCCGCACCTGGGCTACGTCAGCAGCGACGTCTACCGCGCGTTCTACGCCGACACGGTGGACAACGTCGAGGCCTGGCTCGACGGCAAGCCGCAGCGGCTGCTCAACCCGGAAGCGCTGGCGTGAGCGCGACGCGCCTGTGCCTGGTGCGCCACGGCGAGACGGCGTGGAACGCGGAAGGGCGCGTGCAGGGGCAGGTCGACGTGCCGCTGAGCGCGGTCGGGCTGGCGCAGGCGCGCGCGGTCGCCGCGGCGCTCGCCGGCGAGCGCTTCGCCGCGATCTACTCGAGCGACCTGACGCGCGTGCGCCAGACCGCCGAGCCCGCGGCCGGGCGCCTCGGCCTGCCGCTGGCGCTCGACGCGGCGCTGCGCGAGCGCCATTACGGCATGTTCGAGCGCCACACCTATGTCGAGGTGCGCGAGCGCTACCCCGCAGAGTACGCGCGCTTCCGCGACAAGGACCTCGATTTCGATTTCGTCAGCGGCGAGAGCCTGAGGGCGTTCGCCGCCCGCGCGCTGGCCTGCGTCGCCGCGCTCGTCGAGCGCCACGCGGGCGAGAGCATCCTGGTTTTCACGCACGGCGGCGTGCTCGAGATGGTCTACCGCCACGCCAGCGGGCGGACGCTGTCGTCGGCGCGCGATTTCGAGCTCCCCAACGCGGCGCTGAACCGGGTCGAGGCGCGCCCGGGCGCCTGGCGGGTCGACGCCTGGGCCGAGGTCGCGCACCTCGAGCGCGCGCTCGACGACCTGCCGGGATGAGCATGCGCCGCGCGGTCCTGCTCGCCGCCGCGGGCCTCTGGCTCGCCGCGCCGCTCGCCCGCGCGACGAGCGACCCGCTGGTGGGGCTGATCGAGAACGACGGCGGCGCCGGCATCGGCATCGCCGCAACCGTGACGCGCTCGCCTTACGTCGACGGCGGCGTGCGCAACGACCTGGTGCCGCTGTACCTGTACGAGAACCAGCACTTCTACCTGCACGCCTACCGCGTCGGCTTCAAGTTCGACCGCGACCGGGGCGACGGCTTCGACCTGTTCCTCACCCACCGCTTCGAAGGCTTTCCCTCCGACCGCATTCCCTCGAGCCTGAGCGGGATGGCCGCGCGCGGCCCGGGGCTGGACGCCGGCGTGGGCTACGAGCGGCGCTTCGGCTGGGGCACGCTGTACGCCGAGGCGCTGCGCGACGTGAGCCACAGCTCGGGCGGCAACGAGCTGCGCCTGGGCTACAGCTACGACTGGGGGCGCGGCCGCCTGCGGCTGCGCCCCTACCTCACCTGGTCGCTGCGCAGCGCGCGGCTGAACGACTACTACTACGGCGTGCGCGCCGACGAGGCGACGCCGGCGCGCCCGGCGTACCAGGCGAGCGCCGGCTTCAACGGCGAGCTCGGGCTGTACGGCTCGTACCGCCTGACCGAGCGCTGGCGCCTGCTGGCCGGGGCCTCGGTGACGCGCTGGTCGAGCGAGGTGCGCGACAGCCCGATCGTCAAGGACCGGATGGAGATTTCGAGCATGCTGGGCGTGCTCTACGATTTCTCGCCGCAGCGCGAGGCCGCGCCGCGCAGCAAGCCGCTGATCGTCAAGCTGCTGCTCGGCAAGTCGACCGGCTGCAACCTGCTGCCGATCATGGAGCTGCGCTGCGCCTCGACCGACACGCCGGACCAGACCCGCGTCGCCGGGATCGAGATCGGGCGCACGTTCGTGCGCAGGCTGAACGGCTGGCCGCTCGATATCGTCGGCTATCTCGGGCTGCTGCATCACGACGAGCGCGGCCTGCAGCCCGATTCCTGGCAGTTCAACGCCTACGTCAAGGGCTACTGGTACGGCTTCCCCTGGAGCGACCGGGTGCGCACGCGGGTCGGCTTCGGCACCGGCCTGTCGTACGCGGAGCGCATACCGTACGTCGAGGCGCGCGACCAGGCCCAGCGCGGCCGCGGCACCTCGTACCTGCTCAACTATCTCGATCCGAGCATCGACGTCAGCCTCGGCGACCTGCTCGGCAAACGGTCGCTGCGCGAGGCCTACTTCGGCTTCGGCGTGACCCACCGCTCCGGCATCTTCGGCAGCTCGCAGCTGTTCGGCGACGTCAACGGCGGCTCGAACTACATCTATACCTACCTCGAGTGGACGCTCTAGTGACGCGGGGGTGAGAATCGCCTTACCCCCGCACCCCCTCGCCGGGCGGGGTGGCGGCGATGATGCGGTTCTTGCCTTCCTGCTTGGCCTGGTACATCGCGCGGTCTGCCTGCGCCACGATGGAGTCGAGGCTGCGCCCGTCGGCGGGGAAGCCGGCGACGCCGACGCTGACAGTCGAGTCCACCCGCGTGCCGCGCACGACGAGCGGCGTCTCGAGGACCTTGCGGCGGATGCGCTCGGCGACGTCGAGCGCGCCCTTGAGCGGGGTCTCGGGCAGCAGCACGATGAACTCGTCGCCGCCGTAGCGCGCCGAGATGTCCGTGTAGCGCAGCTCGCCCTGGATGCACTGCGCGAGCTGGCGCAGCAGCTCGTTGCCGGCCTCGTGCCCGAGCGTGTCGTTGACCGTCTTCAGATTGTCGGAGTCGATCATCAGCACCGTGGCGGGGCGCTCGTAGCGCAGCGCCTGGCCGAAGCTGCGGTCGGCGACGATGGCGAAGCCGCGCATGTTGTACAGGCCCGTCAGCTCGTCGGTTTCCGACAGCAGCTTGGCCTTGTTCAGCCCGTAGCGGATGTCGGCCGAGAACATGGTGGTCACGTAGGCCACCAGCACTACCGGCGCGAATCCGGTGGCGAGGCTGCCGACCTGGGCCAGCGCGGGCGCCGCGCCCTGCGCCCAGGCGCCGCCGAGGGCGACGTAGCACGCGGCGATCGCCGCGGTCTGGATCATGGTGACGGTCTTGCCGAGCGCGAGCGCGCTGGTGATCACCACCAGCAGGTAGCAGTTCAGCAGGGGGCTCGAGATGCGGCCGGTGAACAGCAGCACCCAGGTGATGAACGCGAGCATCGCCACGGTCTCGATGCCGATCTTCCAGCGCGTCTCGGCGCGGTAGAAGTTGGTGTAGCGGAAGCTCATCACGAACGCGGCGAAGAAGAACAGCGCCGAGGAGATCGCGGGCTCGCTGTCGGCGGGCGGGCCGCCGAAGGTCAGGTACAGCAGCACCAGGATCAGCAGCAGCCATTCGATCTCGGCCACGGTGCGCGAGATGCCGCGCAATTCCTCCTGCTCGATGCTCAGGAGCGGCTGCCTGCCCTGACCCAGGTTCCCGTTCGGCCCCACTCTAGCGTTCTTCTTCCAGACGTTGAGCGAACAGTAGCCGAGCGCGCCCCGCCCCGCAAGCGCGCCGCCTCATACCCTGAGCGGCGGCTCGTCCATCAGCGCGACCTGCTCGCGCAACTCGAGGATGCGGTCCTGCCAGTAGCGCTGGGTGTTGAACCAGGAGAACGCGGCGGGGAAGGCGGGGTCGTCCCAGCGCCGCGCGATCCAGGCCGAGTAATGCAGCAGGCGCAGCGTGCGCAGCGCCTCGATCAGGTGCAGCTCGCGGCGGTCGAGCTCGCGGAAGCTTTCGTAGCCCGTCAGTACGTCGGCGAGGCTGGCGGCCATCGCCGCGCCCTCGCCCGGGAGCAGCATCCACAGGTCCTGCACCGCCGGTCCGCTGCGGCTGTCGTCGAAGTCGACGAAGTGCGGCCCGTCGTCGGTCCACAGCATGTTGCCGGCGTGGCAGTCGCCGTGCAGCCGCAGCGTGGCGACGTCGCCGGCGCGCTGGTAGCAGCGCCGCACGCCCTCGAGCGCGAGCCCGGCTACGCTCTGCCACGCCTCGAGCAGATCGGGCGGTATGAAGCCGTGCCCGAGCAGCCAGTCGCGCGGCTCGAGGCCGAAGCTTTCGATGTCGAGCGCCGGGCGCGCAACGAACGGGCGCAGCGCGCCGACGGCGTGAATGCGGCCGACGAAGCGGCCGATCCACTCGAGGGTCTTGCGGTCCTCGAGCTCGGGCGCGCGTCCGCCGCGCCTCGGATAGACGGCGAAGCGGTAAGCGCCGAACTCGAGCAGCGTTCGCGATTCGAACTCGAGCGGCGCGACCACCGGGATCTCGCGCCCGGCCAGCTCGCGCACGAACGCGTGCTCCTCGAGAATCTGCGCGTCGCTCCAGCGTCCCGGACGGTAGAACTTCGCCACCACCGGGGCGCCGTCCTCGATGCCGACCTGATAGACGCGATTCTCGTAGCTGTTCAGCCCGAGCTGGCGCCCGTCGCAGCGCAGACCGGCGCTTTCGATCGCGTCGAGCACGACGTCGGGCGTGAGGCCTGCGTACGGGTGCGGATCCTGGCTCGGCATGCGCGCATTCTACGGGGCGCGCGGCGGCGCAAGGCTGGGGCAAGCATTGCAACAGTTGGTAAATTCACTTGAGCCGCGGCCTGCCGCAGGATATCAATCGCCGGTACGGGATTCTGACGCGGGGGTCGGGGTGTGAGTACCGGAATGAAGCTGCTTGAGCTCGCCGTCGTCGTGGCGGTCTTCGGCGTGTTGCTGTTCTGGGTCGTGCTGCCGGCGCTCGGCAAGAAGAAGAAGGACAGGCGCTAGCTCAGCCCTTGCCGTCCCTGGCCAGGAACTCGAGCGCGACGCCGTTGTTGCACCAGCGCTGGCCGGTGGGCCGCGGGCCGTCGTCGAAGACGTGGCCCTGGTGGCCGCCGCAGCGTGCGCAGTGGTACTCGGTGCGCGGCCAGACCAGCTTGAAATCGCGCTTGGTCTGCAGCGCGTCCGGAATGTGGGTGAAAAAGCTCGGCCAGCCGGTGCCGCTGTCGTACTTCATCGCCGAGCTGAACAGCGCCAGCCCGCAGCCCGCGCAGACGAACACGCCGGGACGCTTCTCGCCGTTGAGCGGGCTGCTGCCCGCTGGCTCGGTGCCTTCCTGGCGCAGAACCTTGTACTGCGCCGGCGTCAGGCGCTTCCTCCACTCGGCGTCGGTGAGGGTTTTCCAGTTCTTCTGCGGAGTTTCGGCCAGCGCGCGCGCGCCGAGCAGCGGCGCGGCGGCCAGGATTCCGAGGATGGTGCGTCGTTGCATGCTGCCCTCCTTTGGCGCTTGGTCGGCCCCGGGGGCCGTTCCTTACAGGTACGCAGCGGCCCGCCGGATGGATTGACCTGGGTCAACGGCGGCGGGCGCTTGCGGCCTATTCTGGCCCCATGCCGGCCGTATTCAGCGCCAGAGCGCTGACCAAGACCTACCGCATGGGCGAAGCCGAGGTACACGCCCTGCGCGGCGTCGACCTCGAGATCCGCCCGGGCGAGCTGATCGTGCTGCTGGGACCCTCGGGCAGCGGCAAGTCGACCCTGCTCAACATCCTGGGCGGGCTCGATACCCCCACCAGCGGCGAGGTGCACTTCGGCGACCACGACCTCACCTGCGCCTCGGAGGCCGACCTCACGCGCTACCGGCGCGAGCACGTCGGCTTCGTGTTCCAGTTCTACAACCTGATCCCCAGCCTCACCGCGCGCGAGAACGTGGCGCTGGTGACCGAGATCGCCGAGCGGCCGATGACGCCGGACGAGGCGCTCGGCTGGGTCGACCTCGGCGAGCGGCTCGACCACTTCCCGTCGCAGCTCTCGGGCGGCGAGCAGCAGCGAGTGGCGATCGCGCGCGCGGTGGCCAAGCGGCCCGAGGTGCTGCTGTGCGACGAGCCGACCGGGGCGCTCGATTACCAGACCGGCAAGCTGGTGCTCGAGGTGATCGCCAGGATCAACGCCGAGCTCGGCACCACCTCGATGGTGATCACCCACAACGCGGCGATCGCGGGCATGGCCGACCGCGTGCTGCGGCTCGGCGACGGCAGGATCGTCGCCGAGACGAAACCCGAGCACAAGCTGAGCGCCGCGGAGATCTCCTGGTGAAGGCGCTCAACCGCAAGCTCG
>DATFMS010000122.1:0-20621 GCA_035266805.1 Burkholderiales bacterium
CGCCGGCAGCACCAGATCGAGCAGGCGCTGCTCCCCGGCTGAGTGCGGCTCCAGCCCGAACATCGCCAGCAGCGCCGGGCTCGCCCACGCGATGCGCCCCTGGCGCACCACGGCGACCGCCAATACGCGGCGCTTGGCGAGCCCCGCAAGGGCCGCGGCAGCGAGATCCGGTTGCATGAGGCGAGGGTAATCGAGTCCGCGTGGCTTGGGTAGAGCGGACGCTCCCAATTCTTGCGCCGACTGTCCGCCGGCGCCGAAGTTTGAAGCGCGCAGAAAAGAAAACTTCCTGCGTCAACACGGACTTTGGTTGCGTTGTTCGAGTGCGTTATACAAACCGATCGGACAGTTGCGATAATGATGGAACGTCGCAGCTACAGTTGCAGAATCTCGCATAACTGGAAAAGGGGCTCGGCGGGGCGCGCGAGCGCGCCGGCAGGCCGGCGCCGCCAGCCGCCGGCAGCGACTACAATATACGGGCAAGCTGGCCCTTGGTGGCACTAAATACATGGCAAGACAGACCTACGACGCTTCTTCGATCCAGGCCCTCAAGGGGCTCGAGCCCGTGCGCCGCATGCCGGGCATGTACACGCACACCATCCATCCGCTGCACGTGGCGCAGGAGGCGATCGACAACGCGGTCGACGAGGCGCTGGGCGGTTTCGGCAAGAAGATAACGGTCAGCTGCTACAAGGACGGTTCGATCGAGGTCGCGGACGAGGGCCGCGGCATTCCGGTCGACATGCACCCGGTGGAGAAGCGGCCCGCGGTCGAAGTCGCGTTCACCATGCTCCACGCCGGCGGCAAGTTCGACAAGTCGGGCGACGCGGTCTACCACATCTCGGGCGGCCTGCACGGCGTCGGCGTCGCGGTCACTAACGCGCTGTCGAAGCGGCTCGAGGTCACGGTCTACCGCAACGGCTACAAGCACAGCATCGCCTTCGAGGGCGGCGAGCTGAAGCAGAAGCTCAAGTCGGAGAAGATCCGCGAGCGCAGGACCGGAACCGTGGTGCGCGCCTGGCCCGACCCGAAATACTTCGACTCGCCCAACATCCCGCTGGCCGAGCTCGAGCACCTGGTGCGCTCCAAAGCCTACCTGCTGCCCGGCCTGACCATGGTGCTGCGGGTCGAGGGGCGCGAGGAGCGCAGCTGGACCTACGAGCGCGGCATGGCGCAGTATTTCGAGTTCATGCTCGCCGGGCGGGAACTGGTGGCGCCGCTGTTCACCGGCGAGAGGTATTTCGAGCAGAGCGACATCCCGGAGGTCGAGCCCGGCGAAGGGGCGGCGTGGGCGATCGGCTGGGTGGCCGAAGGCGAGGTGTTCGCCGACAGCCACGTCAACCTGATCCCGACCCGCTCGCACGGCACCCACGAGGCGGGCTTCCGCAACGGCATCTTCGACGCCCTGCGCGCGTTCATGGAAACCCGCGGCATGACCCCCAAGGGCGTCAAGCTGATCGCCGAGGACCTGTGGTCGCGCGCCTGCTTCACGCTCTCGGCGCGCATCGTGCGCACCCAGTTCCACGGCCAGACCAAGGAAAAGCTCACCACGCGCCACGCCGCGCGGCTGGTCGAGCTGTGCGTGCGCGACGCCTTCGAGCTGTGGCTCAACGCGCACCCCGACGAGGGCAGGAAGATCGTCGAGCTGGCGATCGAGCAGGCGCTGTCGCGCCTGTCGCGCGGCAAGAAGTTCGAGCGCAAGAAATCCTCCGGCGTGGCGACGCTGCCGGGCAAGCTGGTCGACTGCGCCTCGGGTGACACCTCGCGCAACGAGCTGTTCCTGGTCGAGGGCGACTCGGCGGGCGGCTCGGCCAAGGAGGCGCGCGACAAGGACACCCAGGCCATCCTGCCGCTGCGCGGCAAGGTGCTCAACACCATGTCCAAGGACTCGCGCACCGTGCTCGCCAACAAGGAGTTGCAGGCGATCGCCACCGCGATCGGCGTCGACCCGCACGGCATCGATGCCACGCCGGATCTCTCGGGACTGCGCTACGGCAAGGTGATCGTGATGACCGACGCCGACGTCGACGGCGGCCACATCCAGGCGCTGCTGCTCACCTTCTTCTTCATCCACGCGCCGAAGCTGGTCGAGACCGGGCACCTGTACGTCGCGCAGCCGCCGCTGTACAAGGTCGAGGTGCCGGCGCAGGGCAAGGGCCGCCCGGCGCGGCGCCTGTACTGCCTCGACGACGACGAGCTCGAAGAGGCGCTCGAGCTGCTGAGGAAGGAAAAGCTGCGCGAGGGCAGCTGGGAGATCTCGCGCTTCAAGGGCCTGGGCGAGATGAGCCCCGAGCAGCTGTGGGAGACCACAATGAACCCGGACTCGCGCCGCCTGGTTCGCATGCAGCTCGACCGCGAGCGGATCAAGAAGGTGCGCGAGACCTTCGAGCTGCTGATGGACGCGGGCGAGGCCGAGGGCCGGCGCAACTGGATGCGCGAGCACTGGAAGACCGTGGAGGCCGACGTTTGAACGCCAGGCGCGCAAGGCGTTCCAAGGCCAGGCCCTACTGGGAGCGCGGCTACCGCGGCCACGTCTACTGGCTCGGCAAGCAGAAGCTCGGCAAGGTCACCCTGGTCGAAACCGGTCGCTACGACTGGGAAGCCGCGGGCAAGGTCGGCCGCAGCGACACCCTGGACAAGGCGCGCGCCGCGGTCGAGCTCGCGGTCGCCGTGTCCGACCGGCAGTTGCCACTTTTCGAGTAAGCGATGGACGACACGCAGACGCTGGACCTGTTCACCCCCGACAACGGCGACGAGGCGGCGCCGATCGAGCGCCACGCCTCGCAGGCCTACCTCGGCTACGCGGTGTCGACGGTCAAGTCGCGCGCCCTGCCCGAGGTCGCCGACGGCCTGAAGCCGGTGCAGCGCAGGATTCTCTACGCCATGGGCGACACGCCCGGCGGCGGGCAGGGCTTCGCCAAGTCCGCGCGCTACGTCGGCGAGGTGCTGGGCAAGTACCACCCGCACGGCGACGCCTCGACCTACGAGGCGCTGGTGCACATGGCGCAGCCGTTCTCGATGCGCTACCCGCTGATCGACGGCCAGGGCAACTTCGGCTCGCGCGACGGCGACGGCGCCGCGGCCTACCGCTACACCGAGGCCAGGCTGGCGCGCATCGCCGAGCTGATGCTGGCCGAGATCGGCGAGGGCACGGTCGACTTCCAGAAGAACTACGACGGCAAGTTTGACGAGCCGGTGCTGCTGCCCGCGCGCGTGCCCTTCGGCCTGCTGAACGGCTCGTTCGGCATCCCGGTCGGGTTCTCGACCCGCATCCCGCCGCACAACCTGAAGGAGGTCGCGGCCGCCGCGGCGTGGGTGATCCGCCATCCGAAGGCCAGGCTAGACGACGTGCTCGCGCGCCTGCCCGGGCCCGACTTCCCCGGCGGCGGCCAGATCATCTCCGCGTCCGAGGAGCTGCGGCAGGCCTACGAGAGCGGCCGGGGCTCGATCGCGATGCGCGCGCGCTGGACGGTCGAGCCGCTCGCGCGCGGCCAGTGGCGCATCGTGGTCAACGAGCTGCCGCACGGCGTGTCCACCCGCCAGGTGCTGGAGGAGATCGAGGCCCTGGTCAACCCGCGCCCCGCCGCAGGCAAGAAGGACGTCACGCAGGAGCAAAAGCGCGTCAAGCAGTTCGTGCTCGACCTGGTCGAGTCGGTGCGCGACGAGTCCGACCGCAAGGCGAGGCTGCGGCTGGTGATCGAGCCGCGCAGCTCACGCCAGGACCCGGCCGAGACGATGAACGCGCTGCTGGTGCAGACCTCGCTCGAGACGCGCTACGCGATCAACCTCACCTGGTTGGGCCTCGACGGCCTGCCCGAGACCAAGGGCATCGTCGAGGTGCTGCGCGAGTGGACCGAGTTCCGGGTGCAGACAGTGCGCCGCCGCACCACGCACCGGCTGCACAAATGCGAAGAGCGGCTACACATCGTCATGGGCCGGCTGCTCGCCTTCGCCAGGATCGACGAGATCATCAAGATGATCCGCGCCTGCGACGACCAGGCCGAGGCGAAGCACAAGCTGCAGGCGAAGTACAAGTTCAGCGAGCGCCAGGCCGAGGACATCGTCAACCTGCGCCTGGGGCAGCTCACCAAGCTCGACGGCGTCAAGCTGAACGACGAAAGGAAGGCGCTCGAGGCCGAGCGCAAGGGCCTCAAGACGCTGCTCGGCGACGACAAGGAGCTGAGAAAGCTCGTCGTCAAGGAGCTCGAGGAAGACGCCAAGAAATTCGGCGACGAGCGACGCACCCTGATCGAGCCCGCCGAGCGGGCACAGATCGAGCGCAGCGTGCTCGAGGAACCGCTGACCGTGATCCTGTCGAAGAAGGGCTGGATCCGCGCCCGCTCGGGGCACGGCATCGACCTCTCGACGGTCGGCTTCAAGGACGGGGATGGCCTCTTGCAGGCGCTCGAGTGCAAGACGACCTCGCCGGTGGCGTTCCTCTCGGCGCGCGGCAAGGCCTTCACGCTCGAGGCGGCCAGCCTGCCGGGCGGGCGCGGCGACGGCCAGCCGATGAACGCGCTGGTCAACTGCAACGGCGACGACATCGTGTGGATGGCCTGCGGCGACCCGGCGCAGCCGCTGCTGATGAGCTCGAGCGCAGGGCAGGGGTTCCTGTGCCGGCTGGGCGACCTGCTGACCAAGACGCGCTCGGGCAAGGAGTTCATGAACGTCGCCGCGGGCGCGCGCGTCAACGCGCCGGCGTCCTACGCCGGCGAGGCGGCGAAGCTCAAGGTCGCGGCGCTGTCGTCCGACGCCCGGCTGCTGGTATTCCCCATGGCCGAGCTGCCGCTGCGGCCCAACGGCGGCGTCGGCGTGCAGCTGATCGCGCTGCCCGACAAGGTGACCCTCGCCGCCGTCGCCGCGCTCGACCCCAAGGGCGTGCTCACCGTGTCGGGCTTCAAGCGCACGCGCAAGACCGCGCAGCTCGACGCCAAGGCGCTCAAGGACTACGAGGGCAAGCGCGCGCAGCGCGGCAGGGTGTGCGACGTGGGCTTCCGGGCCGACGCCCTGGCGTGAACGGGCTGCGGCGCGACCGCAGGCTCATCTACCTCGCTGCGTTGCTGCGCGGCCTGGCCGCGGGATCGATCAGCGTGCTCGCGGCGGTGTACCTCGCCAAGCGCGGCTTCGAGGAGAGCGAGGTCGGGCTGGTGCTCAGCGCGGGCTTCGTCGGCGTCGCCTGCGGCACGGCCTACAGCACCTTCCTCGCCGACCGCGTCGGGCGGCGGCGCAGCCTGGTCGGGCTCGCCGCGCTCGCCGCCGGCGGCGGGCTCGCGCTCGCGCTGTTCGACTCGCTGTGGGCGCTCACCGCGGCGGCGTTCCTCGGCATGCTCAACACCCAGGGCACCGACCGCGGCGGCGCGCAGGCGCTGGAGCAGGCGATCCTGCCGGCCACCGCGCCCGACCGCGAGCGCACCCAGATGTTCGCCTGGTACAACGCGCTGCAGGACGTCGGCGGCGCCTTGGGCGCGCTGCTCGCGGCGCTGCCCGCGCTGCTGCGCGACCGCTTCCAGTTCGGCGAAGTGCGCGCCTACGACGCGACGCTGCTCGCCTACGCGCTGCTGCTCGCCGGCGCGGCGATCGCCTACGCCAGGCTCTCGCCGGCGGCCGAGCGCGGTGCCGCGATCCCGCCGCTGCATGCGCTGCACGCGCCGGCCGCGGTGCGCCGCGCGGTGCGCAATTTCTCGCTGCTCGCGGCGATGGACGCCTTCGGCGGCGGCTTCATCGGCTCGGCGCTGATCGCGTACTTCCTCTACCTGCGCTTCGGCGCCTCGGAGGGCGCGCTCGCGGCGCTGTTCCTCGCCGCGCGGATCATGACCGTGCTGTCGCACTTCGTCGCCGCCTGGCTGTCGCGCCGCATCGGGCTGGTCAACACCATGGTGTTCACCCACCTGCCCTCGGGCCTGCTGCTGCTCACGCTGCCGCTGGCGCCCAACCTCGCCGTGGCGGCGGCGCTGTTCATCCTGCGCGAGGGCCTGTCGGAGATGGACGTGCCGACGCGCCAGTCCTACCTGATGGCGATCGTGCCGACGCACGAGCGCGCCTGGGCCTCGGGCATGTCGCAGCTCGGGCGCGCGAGCGGGCGCGTGATCGCTCCCGTGATCGCCGGCGGCGCGATGCAGGCGGGCGCGCTGTGGGCGCCGCTGGTGGCCGGCGCGCTGATCAAGATCGCCTACGACCTGCTGCTGTGGCGCGCGTTCCGCCGCATCAAGGCGCCGGAGGAGCAGGCGTGAGCCGGCGGGACGTACCGCCACAGAGCCTAGAATCGGGCTGATGCAATCGAAATCCTTCATTCCGGCCGCCTACCGCCCGCTCGTCGTTCCCGCCGCAATCCTCGCCGCAGCCGCGCTCGCGGTGTGGCTCGGCGCGCGGCTGCCGCGCTCGCTCGCGGGGCTGGCGAGCCTGGGGCCCTACGCGCTGCTCGGGCTCGCTGCCGCGGTCACGCTGTGGTTCAACCGCGGGCGTGCCTTCGTCGCCGCCTCGTCGCTGCTCGCCGCCTACGCCGGCTACCGCTACGCACTGGGGCTGCACGGCTTCGCGCCGCATGCCGCGTACGTGGTAGCGGTGCTGCTGGTGCCGGCCAACATGCTGATCGCACTCGTGCTACCCGAGCGCGGCGTGGTGCACCACGGCAGCTGGCGCTGGCTGCTGCTGATCGCAATCGAGGCGCTGCTGCTGGCGTGGGTGGCTTCCTCCGGCCACAGCAGCCTGTCGGGTGAGTCCTGGCACCAGATGCTGCAGCATTGGACGCTGCGCTCTCCGCCGGTGCCCTTCGCCGGGCGGGTGATGTTCGCCGCCGCGTTCGCCGCCGCGGTATGGCGCGCCTGGCCCAAGTTCACTCCGCTCGAGGTCGGCACCGCGGCGTCGCTGGTCGCGTTCTTCGTTGCCTGCACCCAGGTCGGACGCTTCGCCAGCTTCGCCGCGTTCATGAGCGCCGCCGGGGTGATCCTGCTGGTCGCGGTGCTGCAGGAGTCTCATCGGCTCGCCTTCCGCGACGAGCTGACCGGGCTGCCGAGCCGGCGCGCGCTCGACGAGCGCATGCGCGCGCTCGGGCCCGACTACGCCGTGGCGATGGTCGACGTCGACCACTTCAAGAAATTCAACGACAGCCACGGCCACGACGTCGGCGACCAGGTGCTGCGCCTGGTCGCCGCGCGTCTGGCCGAGGTCGGCGGCGGCGGGAGGGCGTTTCGCTACGGCGGCGAAGAGTTCACCGTGCTGTTTCCCGACTACGGCGTGAAGGACACGCTGCCCTACCTCGAGCACATCCGGCAGTCGATCGAGGACTACCGCATGGCGATGCGCGCCGGCGACCGGCCCAGGAGCGAGAAGAAGGGCTCGCAGAGGCGCGGCGCGCGCGAGCGGAACCAGCGCAAGCAGGGGCTGTCGGTGACGGTAAGCATCGGCGTCGCCGGTCCGGGCAAGCGCCAGCGTACGCCGGGCGAGGTAATCAAGGCCGCCGACCAGGCCCTCTACCGCGCCAAGCAGGGCGGGCGGAATAAGGTCGCGCAATGAGCGCGGAACTTCAGGGTCGCGCAATGAGCGCGGAACTTCGCCTGCCCGAACCGATCCATCCCTGATGCGCAGATTCGCCGCCTTCGCATTCGGACTCGCCGTGCTGGCGGCGCTCGCCGCGCTCACTTCGGGCCTGGGCCACCGCTTCGGCCTGTGGGACTACCGGTTCGGTTTTCTGCTGCTGCGCGGCGCGGCCTGGGCGGGGCTCGCGGGCGCGCTGGCCTGCCTCGCTGCGGCGGTGTGGGCCGTGCGCCGGCACGCGCTGGGCGCGCTGCTCGGCGCGCTGCTCGGAATCGCGGCGGGCGGCGCCGCCTTCGGTCTGCCGTGGGCGATGCTCGGCCAGGCGCGCAGCGCGCCGCCGATCCACGACATCACCACCGACACCGTGCACCTGCCCCAGTTCGTCGCCCTCGCGGCGGCGCGGCGCGCAGCGCCCAACGGCCTCGCCTACGGCGGCCAGGCGGTGGCCGCCCTTCAGCGCCGCGCCTATCCCGACATCCTGCCGTTCGCACTCGGCGCTCACCCGCCGGACGCGTTCGAGCGCTGCCTGCAAGCCGCACGCGGGCTGGGCTGGAAGGTTGTCGCCGCCGACCCCGCGGCGCTGCGCATCGAGGCGACCGCCACCACGCCGTTCTTCGGCTTCAGGGACGACGTCGTAATTCGCATCACGCCGCTCGAGTCGGCGAGCCGGATCGACGTGCGCTCGGCCTCGCGCGAAGGTCGCGGCGACCTGGGCACCAACGCGCGCCGCATCCGCACCTTCTACCGCGAGCTGGCCCGCCGCGGTTGACGCGCCGCGCCGCGCGCGGAACACTGTGCCCGGCCCGGGCGCCCAACCGGGCGGGGGAAGGGGATGGGATCGGCAACCTGGCTGCTGCTCGCGGCGGCTGGTGAGCGCTCCGCGCGCAGCTGGATAGATATACAGCATTGGCCCATAATGGCGGGGTGACGGCGACCCCGGTTTCGACTTCGGTTTTTGGGCGGCTGAACGAGGCGCAGCGCGCGGCGGCGTGCGCCGGCAGCGCGCCGCTGCTGATCGTCGCCGGCGCGGGCACCGGCAAGACCAACACGCTCGCGCACCGCGTCGCCTGGCTGGTGCTGCAGGGCGTTTCCCCCGAGCGCATCCTGCTGCTCACTTTCACCCGCCGCGCGGCGCAGGAGATGACGCGCCGGGCGCAGAAGATCGTCGGCGAGGCGGCCAAGGAGGTCAGGCTGCCGTGGTCGGGCACCTTCCATTCGATCGCCAACCGCCTCATCCGGCGCCACAGCGCGCGGCTCGGGCTGGAGGCGAATTTCAGCGTGCTCGACCGCGGCGACGCCGCCGACCTGATGGACGTGGTGCGCCACGAGCTGGGCTTGTCGAAAATGGAGAAGCGCTTTCCGCGCAAGGACACCTGCCTCGCGATCTACTCGCACCGCGTCAACACGCAGGGTGCGCTGCGGCGCAGCCTGATCGACGCCTTTCCCTGGTGCGCCGAGTGGGAGGACGAGCTGACCCGCCTTTACCGCGCCTACGTCGAGAAGAAGCTCGCCAACCAGGCGCTCGACTACGACGACCTGCTGCTGTACTGGCACGCGATGGCCGCCGATCCCGCGCTCGCGGCCGAGATGAGCGCGGCCTTCGACCACATCCTGGTCGACGAGTACCAGGACACCAACGCGCTGCAGGCGCAGATCCTGAGGGCGCTGCGCCCCACGGGCGAGGGCGTCACGGTGGTCGGCGACGACGCGCAGTCGATCTACTCGTTCCGCGCCGCGACGGTCGAGAACATCCTCGGCTTCCCGGCGCAGTACGCGCCGCCGGCCGAGGTGGTGACGCTCGAGCGCAACTACCGCTCGACCCAGGGCGTGCTCGACGCCGCCAACGCGCTGATCGGCGAGGGGCAGCGCCAGTACCGCAAGATCCTGCAGGCCGCGCGCGGCGCCGGCGAGCGGCCGCGCTACGTCACCGTCGCCGACGACCAGGCGCAGGCCGACTACGTCGTGCAGCGCGTGCTCGAGGCGCGCGAGCGCGGCCTCGCGCTCAGGCGCCAGGCGGTGCTGTTCCGCGCCTCGCACCACAGCGACGTGCTCGAGCTCGAGCTGGTGCGGCGCGACATCCCCTACGTCAAGTACGGCGGGCTGAAATTCCTCGAGGCGGCGCACGTCAAGGACCTGCTCGCGGTGCTGCGCTGGGCCGACAACCCGAAGAACCGCGTCAGCGCGTTCCGCGCCCTGCAGCTGCTGCCAAGTGTCGGCCCGGCGACCGCGGCGCGCTTCTTTACGCGGTTCGAAGCAGGCGCTTTCTCCTGGAAGGAATTGAACACGAACAATTCAGAGTTCAATTCATTGATGACGATGCTCGGCAACCCCGATACCCCCTGGCCAGGACAGGTCGGCAGGGTGCGCGAGTGGTTCGAGCCGATCCTGGAGCAGAAGTACGAGGCGGCGCAGGCGCGCAGCGGAGACCTGTGGCAGCTCGAGCGCGTGGCGCAGCAGTTCGCCAGCCGCGAGCGCTTCCTGACCGAGCTCGCGCTCGACCCGCCGCAGGCGAGCGGCGACCTCGCCGGCGCGCCGCACCGCGACGAGGACTACCTGGTGCTGTCCACGGTGCACTCGGCCAAGGGCCAGGAGTGGGACGCGGTGCACGTGCTGAACGTCGCCGACGGCAACTTTCCTTCCGAGTACGCCACCGGCCGCGCCGAGCTGATCGAGGAGGAGCGGCGCCTGCTCTACGTCGCGATGACGCGCGCCAAGTCCGAGCTGCACCTGATCGCGCCGCTGCGCTACTACGTGACAGGGCAGCCGCGGCGCGGCGACGCGCACGTCTACGGCGCGACCAGCCGCTTCCTCACCCGCGCGCTGATGCAGCGCCTGCAGCCGGTGGTGTGGCCCGAGGCCGACGAGGCCGAAACCGCCCCCGCGCGCGAGGCGCCGCCGATCGACGTCGCCGCGGCCCTGCGTGGATTGTGGTCTTAGGCGGCGCCGGCCCGATTTGAAAATCCCATGCGGGCGGTTCATCATGCCCGCTCTTTTTCAATCCGCCAGCGAGATCCCATGAGAGCCGACAACATTCTCGCCACCATCGGCAACACACCGCACATCCGCGTCAACCGGCTGTTCGGCGATACGCACCAGGTGTGGATCAAGTCCGAGCGCGCCAACCCGGGCGGCTCGATCAAGGACCGCATCGCGCTGTCGATGATCGAGGCGGCGGAAAAGAGCGGCGCGCTCAAGCCCGGCGCCACGATCGTCGAGCCGACCTCGGGCAACACCGGCATCGGCCTCGCCATGGTGGCGGCGGTGAAGGGCTACAAGCTGGTGCTGGTGATGCCCGAGAGCATGTCGCTCGAGCGCCGGCGCCTGATGCTCGCCTACGGCGCGAGCTTCGAGCTCACCCCGCGCGAGAAGGGAATGCCGGGCGCGCTCGCCAGGGCGGCGGAGCTGGTCGCGGCCACGCCGGGCTCGTGGATGCCGCAGCAGTTCGAGAACCCGGCCAACATCGAGGTCCACGCGCAGACCACGGCGAAGGAGATCCTGGCCGACTTCCCGCAGGGCATCGACGCGCTCATCACCGGCGTGGGCACCGGCGGGCACCTCACCGGCTGCGCCCAGGTGCTGAAGAAGGCCTGGCCGAGGCTCAAGGTCTACGCGGTCGAGCCGACCGCCTCGCCCGTGATCTCCGGCGGCAAGCCGGGGCCGCACCCGATCCAGGGCATCGGCGCCGGCATCATCCCCAAGAACCTGCACGTGCAGCTGCTCGACGGCGTGATCCAGGTCGAGGCCGATCCCGCCAAGGAGATGGCGCGCCGCGCGGCGCGCGAGGAGGGCATCCTGATCGGCATCTCGTCGGGCGCGACGCTGCAGGCGATCAGGCAGAAGCTGCCCGAGATCGCCAAGGGCGCCACCGTGCTGGGCTTCAACTACGACAGCGGCGAGCGCTACCTCTCGACCGAAGGCTTTCTGCCCACGGAGTGACCCTGAAGGCCGTTCTGCTTTTGTCGTTTCTGGCCGGATCGATGCTGGCTGCCGCAGCCGCGGGCGCGCAGACAGGCGGCCCGCGCGACGCTTACGTGAAGCGGCATGGCGTCGACCCGAAGTACGCCCACGCGCACAACCCCCTGCGGCCCGGCGGGCTCAACCTCGAGGCGGGCAGGAAGCTCTACCGGAAACACTGCGCGACGTGCCACGGCGTCTCCGGCCTCGGCAGCGAGGCGGGCCTCAAGCTCGACCCGCCGGCGACGAGGCTGTTCGGCCTGTCGCGGCAGCCGATCGCGAGCGACGGCTTCTACGACTGGACCATCTCGGAGGGCGGCGCGCCGGTGGGCAGCGCGATGCCGGCGTTCAAGGATGTTCTGAAACAGGAGGAAATTTGGAAAATCGTGCTCTTTCTGCGTACGCTGTAATGCGCCGCCTGCTGCTTGTTGCCGCCGGCCTGCTCGCCGCGTACCGCCTGCACTAGACGCGATCGGCGCTTCGGGCGAAACTAACCGGACTCGGTTCAATTCTCGTTTCCGCAGGGGGTGCAGATGCCAGTCGCCGACATCAACCACTATTTCGTGCGCGCCAACGACCTCGAGGCGACCAAGCGCTTCTACGTCGACGTGCTCGGCTTCGAGGTGATGCCGCGGCCGAACTTTCCGTTTCCGGGCTACTGGCTCGGGGTCAACGGCAAGATCCAGGTTCACATGGGGCCGCACGGCATTCCCAACTCGGAGCTCTATTACCTCGGTACGCCCGCGGACGCGAAGACCGACCAGTCCGGAGTCGTCGACCACATCGCCTTCGCCGCCACCGAGCCCAAGGCCTTCGTCGAGCGGCTCAAGGGCCAGGGCGTCGGGTACCGCCCGCGCTACCTGCCCGAGTCGCAGCTGTACCAGCTGTTCCTGCGCGATCCGAACGGGCTTATGATCGAGCTCAACTTCTTCGGCATCGCCGACGCGCCCGACTGGGGCGGCGAGGACTACTCGAAGATGCCGCGCGTCGAAACCGCGTGACGGCCCGCGATTTCAGCGGCGTCTCGTACGCCGAGGCGCTCGAGCGCGCGCGCGCGCTGGTTCCGTCGCTGCGCAAGCGCGCCGCGGAAATGGAGGAGGCGCGCCAGCTGCTGCCCGAGACCGAGGCCGAGCTGCACGCCAGCGGGCTGCTGCGCTTCGCCCAGCCCAGGCGCTGGGGCGGCATGGAGCTCGACTACGTCGCGCTGTTCGACATCCCGGCCGAGGTCGGGCGCGGCTGCACCTCGACCGCCTGGAGCGTCGCCAACCTCGCCATTCACCACTGGATGCTCGCGCTGTACGACGAGCGCGCGCAGGCCGAGGTCTGGCGCGAGAACCCCGACGCGATCATCGCCTCGGGCATCGCCTACCCGCAGGGCAGCGCGCAGCGGGTCGACGGCGGCCTGCTGATCAGCGGCTACTGGAACTTCTCCAGCGGCGTCGACGGCAGCCACTGGAACATGCTCGCGGTGACGGTCAAGGACGGCGACAAGGTGGTCGACCACTGCATGTGCCTGGTGCCGCGCAGCGACTACCAGGTGGTCGACGACTGGCAGGTGCTCGGCATGCGCGGCACCGGCTCGAAGTCGGTCAAGGCCAAGGACCTGTTCGTGCCCGCGCACCGCGCGCTGTCGATGTACCTTGCGCGCGGCGGCGCCGATTTTCCTGGCGCCAAGACCAACCCCAACCCGCACTACCGCATCCCGCTCTCGGGCATGGGCTCGCACTGCATCGCCGGCGCCGCGGTCGGCAACGCGCGCGCCGCGCTCGAGCTCAGCTGCGAGGTGGTGGGCGAGCGCAGCACCAACTACACCGTGTCGCGCATGCGCGAATTCCAGACCATTCAGCTGCGCGTGTCCGCGGCCGGCGCGCGCGTCGACGCCGCGCGCCTGATCGTGCACAACGACTGCCTCGAGGGGCAGGCGATCGCCGAGGCCGGGCGCGAGCCGACGCTGGAAGAGAAGCTGCGCTGGAAGCGCAACGTCGCCTATGCGGTGCAGATCTGCACCGAGGCGGTCGACTCGCTGCACGGCATGGCGGGCGCCAAGGGCATCTACGACCACTACCCGATCCAGCGCCTGTTCCGCGACGCCCATTCCCTCATGGGCCACATCGGCTTTTCCTGGGACGCCCAGGGCGCGCCCTGGGGCCTGGTCGCGCTCGGCGGCGACTACCCCGCCCCGCCGACCCTTTGAGTAATCGGGGTCAGAGTCGCTTTTTTTTAAAAAAGCGACTCTGACCCCGATTATTTCTCCCAGCTCATCGCGCCGGCCTGCGCGACGGTGCCGTCGGCCTTGCGCACTTCGGTCCTGGTCGAGGACTTGTCGGCTGCCGCATGCACCGTGATCGCTTCGCCGTCGAACACCGGCGCCAGGGCGCGGAAGGAGAACGTGCGCGGCGCGCGGCGCCCGGCCTGCAGCCAGGCCAGGGTCGCCATCACGGTCGCCATCAGCGGCCCGTGCACCACCAGGCCGGGGTAGCCCTCGACCTCGAGGCAGTAGCGGCGGTCGTAGTGGATGCGGTGGCTGTTGAAGGTGAGCGCCGAGTAGCGGAACAGCAGCACCTCGTTCGGCGCCAGCGCGCAGCGCGCGCTGTTCGCGGCCAGCGGCTCGCGCCACACCGGCGGCTCGGCCGGCGGGTTCGGCGCCGCGCGCGCCGCGGGCGGCGCGTCGCGGTAGACGATGTCCTGGCCTTCGCGCATCAGCAGCGCGTCGCCGCTCGACCACTGGTGCACAACCTTGACGAACACCAGCGCACCGCTCTTGCCCTGCTTCATCTCGACCGACTCGACCTTCGATTCGCGCCGCAGCGGCTGGCCCAGGCGCGGCGCGCGCAGCCACTCGAGCTGGCTGCCGGCCCACATGCGGCGCGGCCGTGGCACCGGCGGCAGGAAGCCGCCGCGCGCCGGGTGCCCGTCGGGGCCGGCCTCGCGCAGCGGCGACAGCGGCGTGGTGAAGATCCAGTGCCACAGCGGCGGCAGCTCGGCGCCGTCGGCGAACGGGGCGGGATCGAGGTCGAGGCTGGCCGCGAGCTGGCGCACGCGCGCCGCGTCGCAGCGGTCCTCCAGCGTCTCGCTGCGGCCGATCCAGCCGCGCAGGTGATCGAGGTCGGGCGCCGCGCTCATGGCGCATTATCTCCCGCTACCGTGACGATCACGCTGCGCGCGTGCGGCGCCTGGCGGTGCTCCCACAGGTAGATGCCCTGCCAGGTGCCGAGCGCCAGGCGCCCGCCGCTGACCGGGATCACGAGCGAGTTCGAGGTCAGCACCGAGCGCGCGTGCGAGGCCATGTCGTCCGGCCCTTCGGCGTCGTGCGCGTAGGCCGGGTCGCCGTCGGGCGCCAGCCGCGCCATGATCGTCTCCAGGTCGCGCCGCACCGTCGGGTCGGCGTTTTCGCACAGGATCAGCGACGCGCTGGTGTGCTGCAGGAACACGTTGCAGGTGCCGCTGGCGACCCCGCTCGAGCGCACCACGCGCTCCACTTCCGCGCTCAGGTCGGTCGTGCCGCGGCCGCGGGTACGAAGCCTCAGGGTCTCCTGGAAGGTCATGCAAAGAGAGCGGCGCGGCTCATACCGAAGGGACCGGATCGGGATTTGACCCAGTTTCCGAGCAGTTTGCGCCAAATATGTGACGGGTTGGGCTTTTTTTCCTACCCGGTTTTGTGCCACTATGGCGTTTCTGACGTATTGGTAGGAGGCATGCCATGAAGCGCATCGCCCTGTTAGCCGTCCTTGCGGCGCTCGCTGCGGCGCCCGCGTGGGCGCAGTCGGACAAAGCGACCGAAAAGGCGACTGCGCCGCTGAGGGTCGACGTGAAGCCCGACGCCAAGATGGAAGCCGGAATGCCGATGAAGACCGAGAACATCAAGCCCGTGCACCGGGAGCTGACCAAGAGATCGTACCTCGATGCGCGCGAGTGCCTGAAGAAGAAGACCAACGAGGAAATTATCGTCTGCGCGGAGAAGTTCCTCTAGCCGCGCGTCTCGAGCATGCCGGAGGCGCCCGCCCGGAGCTCGCAGCCGAAGATCGAGGACTACGCGCTGCTGGGCGATCTGCGCACCGCGGCGCTGGTGAGCCGGGAAGGCTCCGTCGACTGGCTCTGCTGCCCTCGGTTCGACAGTCCGGCATGTTTTTCCGCTCTGCTCGGCGGCCCGGATAACGGCCGCTGGCTGCTGCGCCCGGCGGCCGAATCGAGCCGCATCGAGCGCCGCTACCGCGACGCCACCCTGGTACTCGAGACCGATCACTACGTGCCCGGCGGCGCGGTGCGGGTGATCGACTTCATGCCGCGCGGCACGGCCACGCCGCACCTGGTGCGCATCGTCGAGGGCCTGGAAGGCGAGGTGGCGATGCGCATGCAGTACGTGGTGCGCTTCGATTACGGCTCGGTGGTGCCGTGGGTGCGCCGCGTCGCGCCCGGGCTGCTCGCGGTCGGCGGCCCGGATTCGCTCCTGCTGCACACCCCGGTGCGCTTGCGCGGCGAGGGCTACACCACGGTGGCCGAATTCCGCGTCAAGCGCGGCGAGCGAATTCCCTTCGTGCTGTCGTACCACCCCTCGAACGAGACCGCCCGGTGCCGGGCGATGTCGAGGGGCTGCTCGCGCACACCGAGCTCGAGTGGCGGCAGTGGTCCGAGATCTGCACCTACCGCGGCCCGCACCGGCAGGCGGTGCTGCGCTCGCTGCTCACGCTCAAGGCGCTGAGCTACGCGCCCACCGGCGGCATCGTCGCCGCGCCCACCACCTCGCTGCCCGAGGCGCTCGGCGGGGTGCGCAACTGGGACTACCGCTACTGCTGGCTGCGCGACGCCGCCTACGCGCTGTACGCGTTGCTGATGACCGGTTACCAGGAGGAGGCCGCGGCCTGGCGCGACTGGCTGCTGCGCGCCGCGGCCGGGCGGCCGCAGGACCTGCAGATCGTCTACGGCCTGCGCGGCGAGCGGCGCCTGCTCGAGCGCGAGCTGCCCTGGCTGTCGGGCTACCGGGACTCGCGCCCGGTGCGGATCGGCAACGGCGCCAGCCGCCAGCACCAGCTCGACGTCTACGGCGAGGTGATGGACGTGCTCTATCTGGGCGCCGACCTCGGCCTCGACGGCGACCCGAACGCGTGGCAGGTGCAGAAGGCGCTGATGGACTTCCTCGAGACCAGCTGGGACCGCCCCGACCACGGCGTGTGGGAGGTGCGCGGGCCGCAGCGCCATTTCACCCACTCCAAGGTGATGGCCTGGCGCGCCTTCGACCGCGCGGTGCGCTCGGTCGTGGAGCACGGCCTCGAGGGCCCGGTCGGGCGCTGGCGCGCGTGGCGCAACCGCATCCACCAGGACGTGTGCCGCAACGGCTACGACCCCCAACGCGGCGCCTTCGTGCAGTACTACGGCGGCGAGCCGCTCGACGCCAGCCTGCTGATCATCCCGCTGGTCGGCTTCCTGCCGGCCGACGACCCGCGCATGCTCGGCACCACCGCGGCGATCGGGCGCGAGCTGATGCAGGGCGGCCTGGTGCGGCGCTATATCGAGGACGCCGGGGATATCGACGGCCTGCCGGCGGGCGAAGGCAGCTTCCTGCCGGTGAGCTTCCTCTACGCCGACAACCTCGCGCTGCAGGGCAGGATCGAGGAGGCGCAGGAGATGTTCGGCCGCCTGCTCGGGCTGTGCAATGACGTCGGGCTGCTGGCCGAGGAGTACGACCCGGTGCAGGGCCGGATGCTGGGCAACTTCCCCCAGGCGCTGACCCACGTCGCGATTGTCAACACCGCGATCACCCTGGAGCGGATGCGCGCGGCGCAATCAGCCGCGCTCGCGGCCCAGTGACTTGCGCGGCACGAAGCGCGCGAGGCCGCGCGACGGGCTCGGGTGGCGCGTCGAGTACGCGAGCGAGCGCGCGACGCGGGTGCGCGGCGCGGGCTTCGCCTTGGCGCCCGTGGCGAGCTGCATCAGGGTCTGCTTTTCGCGCTCGCGCTCGCGCAGCTCGCGCGCGGAGTTCTCCACGACCTGCTCCAGCAGCCGCTGGCGGTCCTCCAGCGCGAGCTGCTGGCGCCGCAGCGTGAGCAGGTTGCGGCAGCGCGCCATGCATTCGCGAACGTCGACCGGCTTGGCGAGGAAGTCGGTGACGCCGGCGTCGAGCGCCTTGTAGCGCACTTCGCGCTCGTCGTTCACGGTCACCATCACGATGGGCACGTGCTCGTAGCCCGGCATCGCGCGCAGGCGCCGCACCAGCTCGGTGCCGTTCATGTCGGGCATTGCGAAGTCGACCAGCACCAGGTCGGCGACCTGGCGCGTGGCCCAGACGATGGCGTCGACCGGGCGCGCGAAGCACTTCACCATGATGCGCTCGTCCAGGGTGCGCAGGACCTGCTCGAGGATGGCGCGGCTGGTCGACTGGTCGTCGACCACCATCACGGTGCTGCTCGCCAGCGGCACCACCGTGGACTGGAGCTCGGCCTGCGGTACGGCCATCGATCTTCTTCTGGTGGCGGAATTGCGCGTCGAGGTTACGCCGCGCCGTGCGGGCTGTCCAGCGCGCGCGCCTTATTCGTTGCCGAAGGTCGATGCCTGTACCTGCGGCACGGTCGCCGCGCGGCGCGCGAGCCACCAGCCCGCGGCCGGCGGCACCACGGCGAAGGGCTGCTCGGCGCCGAGCTTGCGCGCCGCGTCGAGCGCCCAGTTCGGGTTGTAGAGCATCTCGCGCGCGAGCGCGACCAGGTCGGCGCGGCCCTCGGCCAGGATTCTCTCGGCCTGGTGCGCGTGCACGATCAGGCCGACCGCCATGGTCGCGATGCCCGCCTCCTTTTTTATCTTTTCGGCGTACGGCACCTGGTAGCCGTAGGCCGGCGCGAGCGCCGGCGGCTTGGCGACCAGCCCGCCCGAGCTGCAGTCGATGACGTCGACGCCGAGCGGCTTGAGCGCCTTCGCCAGCGCGACGCTCTGTGCCGGACCCCAGCCGGCGTCGTCTTCGGCCGAGAGCCTGAGGAACAGCGGCTTGTCGGCGGGCCAGCGCGCGCGCACCGCTTCGCACACCTCGAGCGCGAAGCGCATGCGCTTGGCCTCCGAGCCGCCGTACTCGTCGCCGCGCGTGTTCGACGCCGGCGACAGGAACTGGTGGATCAGGAAGCCGTGCGCGCCGTGGATCTCGACCACGTCGAAGCCGGCGGCGTGCGCGCGCGCCGCGGCGTTCGCCCAGCCTTCCGCGATGGCGCGGATCTCGGCGCGCTCGAGCGCACGCGGCACGGGCGAAGCGGCGTCGAACGCGATCGCGCTCGGCGCCACCAGCTCCCAGGCGTCCCAGTCGGCGATCGCGGCCGATTTCTCGAGCGGCCGGCCGCCCTCCCAAGGGCGCTGGATGCGCGACTTCCTGCCCGAATGGCCGAGCTGGATGCCGGCCGCCGCGCCGCAGGAATGCACGAAGTCGGCGCAGCGCGCGAGCTGCGGCACGAACCCGTCGTCCCACAGCCCGAGGTCGCCCAGCGTGCCGCAGCCGCGGCGCTCGACCTTGGTCGATTCCATCATCACCAGCCCCGCGCCGCCGGCGGCGTAGCGCCCGGCGTTCATCAGGTGCCAGTCGGTGGCGAAGCCGTCCTCGCCGGCGTACTGGTGCATCGGCGCCACCACGACGCGGTTCTTGAGCGTGAGCGAACGGACCTGGAGCGGGGTGAAAAGCAGGGGCTGGCTCATGATTTGTCCGATTCTCCTTGTTGGACCGGCGCGATCAGCTCATGGTCGTCGCTCTTGGCCGAATTCAGCCGCGTGCTGACGGGGTAGTGGTCGAACTTCGACTGCGCCAGTTTTACCATGCTCGCGACTTCGTCGGCTTTGTCGACGTCCGCCCGCACCCAGCGCACCAGCAGCTCGTCCGGCAGCACCACCGGCATCCGGTCGTGGACCTCCGCCACGGAAGGCGATGCATCGCGGGTCAGGATGGCGCAAGTCAGGATCGGTTTCTCCCCTTGCCTGCTCCAGCTCGCCATCAGGCCGGCGAAGCACACCGGCTTGCGGTCGTGTCTGAAGATGTAGTGCGGCTGCTTGCGCGTCCTGAGCTCGCCGCTCCTCGGGTCGGTCTGCTGCACCGCCTGCCATTCGTACCAGCCTTCGGCCGGGATGAGGCAGCGCGAATGGCGCCAGGCGTGGCGCCACATGGGTTTCGCGGCCGCTTCCTCGGAGCGCGCGTTGATCGAGTACGAGGGCGGCTTGTCCTGTTTCCACCACTCCGGGATCAGGCCCCAGCGCGCCTCGGCGAGCTCGAGCTCGCCGCCCGGGTCGCCGCGCAGGACCGGGATCTCGGTCGTCGGCAGGACGTTGAACCGGCGCCGCAACGGATTGCCGTTCTCGCGCCCGATATGCCACGCGCGTTCGATCGCGGCGCGGTCCGGGGCGACGTATCGTCCACACATGGTCCTGCATCATAATGGACGCGCGATGAGACTGGTCCCGCCGCGCGTCACGCCGCCCGCGAAGCCGCTGGGGCGGCTGGCATTCGTCGCCACCTTCGTCCGCAACCCGCTCGAGGTGGTGCCGCAGGCGGCCTACGAGACGGATTTCGTGCGCTTCGGCGGCGAGCAGGCGCCGCGCGCCTGGGTGACCGCGCCGGCGCTGCTCAAGGCGGTGCTGCTCGACGAGCGCGACAAGTACCAGAAACTGACCCAGATCCGTCTGCTGCGCCCGCTGCTCGGGCACGGGTTGCTCACCAGCGAGGGCGTCGAGTGGAAGTGGCAGCGCCAGGCCTGCGCGCCGATGTTCCGCCAGCAGGAATTGCTCGGCTTCGTGCCCGCGTTCGTGCGCGCCGCGCAGGCGCTGGTCGCGCGCTGGCATGCGGCGCCCGCGGGCGCGCCGCAGCCGATCGACCGCGACATGACGCGCGCGACTTTCGAGGTGATCTCGGACACGCTGCTGCCCTCCGCCGACGGCACGATCGTGCCCGTGCTCGAGTCCTCGATCGCGGCCTTCCAGCGCTCGGGCGGCTGGAGCCAGCTCTACGCTTCGGCCAGCGCGCCGGGCTGGCTGCCGCGCCCCGGCATGGGCGCCGGGCGGCGCGCGGTGCACGCGCTGCGCAGCGCGGTCGCGGCGCTGATCCGCGAGCGGCGCGCGGGCGGCGGAGCGGACGACCTGATGCACCGGCTGATGGCCGCGCGCGACCCGGAGAGCGGCCT
>DATFMS010000123.1:0-14380 GCA_035266805.1 Burkholderiales bacterium
GCGCGCGAGGTAGCCGCTGTCGACCGGCAGCACCACGCCGGTGACGCAGCGCGCCGCGGGGCTGGCGAGGTAGAGCACCGCGGCGGCGATGTCGTCCGGCTCGGGCAGCACGCCGAGCGGCGTGTGCGCCATCACCGCCGCAAGCCGCTCGGGGTCGGAGAATACCGGCACGGTGAGCGCGGTCCTGACGAAGGTCGGCGCCACGGCGTTGACGCGGATGGCGTCGGCGGCCCACTCGAGCGCCAGCGCGCGGGTCAGGTTGACCACCCCGCCCTTGGAGGCCTGGTAAGCGGCGTTGGGAAAGATCCCGCCCGAGAGGCCCATGATCGAGGCCAGGTTGACGATCGCGCCGCCACAGCGCGAGCCGTCCTCTCGGCGTTTCTTCATATGGCGCGCGGCGATGCGCGAGGCGAAGAAAAGCGCGCCCAGGTTGAGGTCGATCACGCTGTCCCATTCCTCGCGCGTGATCTCCAGCGCCGACTTGCGCACTGCGCGGCCGGCGCTGTTGACCAGGATGTCGATCCCGCCGAGCTCGGCGGCGACGCGCTCGAGCGCCGCTTCGAGCGCGGCCTCGTCGGTGACGTCGCAGGCAATGCGCAGTCCCTCGCCCGTGCCCGGCTCGAGGTCGAGCAGCGCGACCTTCGCGCCCGCTTCGGCCAGGCGCCGCGCGCTCGCCGCGCCGATTCCGCGCCCGCCGCCGGTGACCACCGCAAGCTTGCCGTCGAGCCGGAACAGTTCATTCATGGCGGCGTAAGTATACTTGCGCGCAGATGCACGACCTCGTCATCCGCAACGCCGTGCTGCTCGACGGCCTCGGCGGCGCGCCGCGCGCCGGCGCCCTCGCCGTGGCCGGCGGCCGCATCGCCGCGCTCGGGCGCGACCTCGGGCCGGCGCGCGAGACGCTCGACGCGCGGGGCCTCGCCCTGATGCCCGGGATCGTCGACAACCATACCCACTACGACGCCCAGATCACCTGGGATCCGGGCCTCTCGCCGAGCCCGGCGCTGGGCGTCACCAGCGCGGTGATCGGCAATTGCGGCTTCACCATCGCCCCCTGCCGGGCCGCCGAGCGCGAGCGGGTGATGCGCAACCTGACTCAGGTCGAGGGCATGGCGCTCGAAGTGCTGCGCGCCGGCATCCGCTGGGAGTTCGAGACCGTGCCCGAGTACCTCGACATGCTCGAGCGCCGCGGCGCGGCGGCGAACGTGGCCGCCTTCGTCGGCCACTCGGCGGTGCGCAGCTACGTGATGGGCGAGGCCGCCGTCGAGCGCGCCGCGAGCGACGACGAGATCGCCGCCATGCGCGCGATCGTGCTCGAAGGCGTGCGCGCCGGAGCGGTCGGCTTCGCCACCAGCACCTCGCCGGCGCACAACGGCGAAGGCGGCGTGCCGATGCCCTCGCGCCTGGCCGACGAGCGCGAGCTGCGCGCGCTCGTCGGCTGCCTCGCCGAGGCCGGGCGCGGCGTGTTCATGCTGACCAAGGGCGGGCAGACGAAGATGGAATTCCTCGAGGCGCTGGCGGCGCTGTCGGGGCGGCCGGTGGTGGTCGCGGCGCTGCTGCACAACGGCACCAACCCGCGCGCGGTGTTCGACGACCTCGAGGCGATCCGCGCCGCCGGCGCGCGCGGCCGGCGCATGCTCGGCGCGGTGTCCTGCTGCCCGCTGTCGTTCGATTTCACCCTGCGCTCGCCCTACCCGATCGAGGGCCTGGATGCCTGGCGCCCCGCGCTCGGGCTGAAGGACGATGCGCTCAGGACGAAGCTTGCCGAGCGCCCGTTCCGCGACGCCATCCGCGCCGAGCTTTCGCGCCCGGCGCACTTTCGCCTGTTCAACGGCGAATGGGACAAGCTCACCGTGGTCGAGTCGCCGCGCCACCCCGAGCTCGAGCAGCGCGACATCGCCGCGCTCGCCGCCGAGGCCGGCAAGGACCCGCTCGACCTGTGGTTCGACCTCGCGCTGGAGGACGGCCTGGCGACGGTGTTCGTCGCGCTCACGCTCAACTCGGACGAGGACGCGGTCGGGCGCATGCTGCGCCATCCCTGCAGCATGGTGTCGCTGTCGGATGCCGGCGCGCACCTGACCTTCTTCAACGACGCCGGCTTCGGCCTGCACCTGCTCGGGCACTGGGTGCGCGAGCTGGGCGTGCTGTCGCTCGAGCAAGCCGCGCGTCAGCTCACTTCCCTGCCGGCGCAGGTTTTCGGCCTGCGCGGGCGCGGTGCGCTCGAGCCCGGCCGCGCTGCCGACCTGCTGCTGTTCGACCCCGCCAGCGTCGGCCGCGGGCCGAAGCGGCGCGTGTTCGACCTTCCCGGCGGCGCCCCGCGCCTGACCACCGACGCGCTGGGCGTGCACGGCGTGTGGGTCAACGGCGTGCGGGTCGCCGATGCGAAAGGCCTCTTGCCGCTCGAGCGCCTGCCGGGAATACTGCTGCGCGACCAGACGGAGGAAAGCCAATGAACAAACGCAGGCTCGGAAACCTCGAAGTGCCGGCGATCGGCCTCGGCTGCATGGTGATGCCCGCTTTCTACCTCCCCGGCAGCGAGGAGGAGTCGCTCGCCACGCTGCGGCGCGCGGCCGAGATCGGCTGCAACTTCCTCGACTCTTCCGACCTGTACGGCAACGGCGCCAACGAGAAGCTGCTCGGGCGCGCGCTCAAGGGCCGGTGCGAGGCCTACATCGTCGCCACCAAGTTCGGCCAGGTGCGCAAGCCCGACGGCACGCAGGACGTGGACGGCAGCCCCGAATACGTGGCCGAGGCCTGTGACAGGAGCCTCGCGCGGCTGGGAATCGACCATATCGACCTCTACTACCAGCACCGCGTCGACCCCAAGGTGCCGATCGAGGACACGGTCGGCGCGATGAAGCGCCTGATCGAGCGCGGCAAGGTGCGCCATCTCGGCCTGTCGGAGGCCGGCGCGCAGACCATCCGCCGCGCGCATGCCGTGCACCCGATCGATGTGCTGCAGACCGAGTACTCGCTCTGGTCGCGCGACGTCGAAGCCGAGGTCCTGCCCGCGTGCCGCGAGCTCGGCATCGGCTTCGTCGCCTACTCGCCGCTCGGACGCGGCGTGTTCGGCGGCGAGATCGGCGGCACCGACAGCCTCGGCGAAGGCGACCGCCGGCGCGACCATCCGCGCTTCAAGGAGGAAAACCTCAAGGCCAACCTGGCGCTGGTCGAGCCGGTGCGCCGCATGGCGCAGGCGAAGGGCCGCACCCCGGCGCAAATCGCGCTCGCCTGGCTGCTCGCCAAGGGCGAAAACATCGTCCCCATCCCCGGCACGCGGCGCATCGAGCACCTCGAGGCGAACGTCGCCGCGGCCGACATCGCGCTGACGGCCGCAGAGGTCGCGCAGCTCGACGCCGCCTGCCCGCCGGGCGCGGCGCAGGGCCCGCGCTACCCCGCGGGGCAGATGAAGCGGCTGAACCTCTGAGCGATGAGACTGCCGGCGCCGACGCCGGCGGCGAGCAGCAGCACGGTCGCGGCGCAGAAGCCTGCGGCATAGGCCAGCGCGGAGGCCGCAGCGGGCAGCTCGGCGGCGTGCGCGGCGCCATGATACAGCGCGAAGGCGCCGACCAGGGCGGCGCCGAGCGGCGGCGCGAGGCGCGTGCGGGTGACGATCAGCAGCCCGAGCACCAGCCCCGACGCCGCCACCATCTGCTCGGCGAACGGCGGCACCAGTTCGGCGAAACCCAGCGCCCCGCCGGCGAGCATCGCGCCGACGAAGGCGCCCGGCACGATCCAGCGCGTACGGCCGCCGAGCTGGGCGGCCCACAGCCCGACCGCGACCATCGCCAGCAGGTGGTCGAGCCCGGTGAAGGGGTGCAGGAAGCCCTCCACAGCGCCCGCGGCCGTTCCGTGAAACGGGTGTGCGCTGGCGGCTGTGCTGATCAATGCGAGAAGTGCGGCTACTTCGGTGCGGCGCATAGCATGACTCCCTCCGTTTAGATCTACCCGATGATCGTTTGACCTCCTGCTCGGCCGCTTGATCCTCGTCAAACCGCACTGCGGCGCGCGCGCTAGCCTGAGCGCGTTCTCTTCCGGAGGCAGCATGAAGATCAAGCAAATCTGCAGCCGCGTGGTCGTCGTGGCCGCACCCGAGACCGGCCTGCGCGAGGCCGCGCGCATGATGCGCGACCATCACGTCGGCGCGCTGGTGGTGATCGAAAAGCGCGACGGCTCGACGCGCCCGATCGGAATCGTCACCGACCGCGACATCGTGGTGGCGGTCGTCGCCGATGCGAACGTGGCCCCGGAATCGCTCACGCTGCGCGACCTGATGTCGGGCGAGCTCACGCTGGCGCTGGAAAGCGACGGCGTGTTCGAGGCGGTCGACCGCATGCAGGACAGCGGCGCGCGCCGCCTGCCGGTGGTCGACGCCGACGGCCGGCTGGTCGGGATCCTGTCGCTCGACGACGTGCTGCGCATGCTCGCCAGCGAGCTCACCGCGCTGTCGCTCGCCTCGCAGCGCTCGGTCACGCGCGAAGCCCGCGCGCGCCCCGCAATCGGCGTGGGGTGATCTTTGGCTCATGGCAACCACGGTCCCAGGGCTGTCTCGCCAGCTCTTGCGTAGGAGCAAGCGTGCGTATCAAACGATGCTGCATCGCGGCAAACCGGCTTCTTCGAACCGCTACGATTCGTGCGAACCGAGTTGGCCCCGGACGTCGAGATAAGCTCGTTCGCATGCTAGACACCCTGTTTCAGGACGCGCACGCCTTTCCCCCCAACATCTTCCACATCGTAGTTGCCGCGTTGCGCGAAGCGCGTCACAATAACCTCTTGGGGAGTAAGCAGAAACCGACTGCGCACGACGTTTCCGCACCACACGTTCAGCGCCCACCGCATCGATCGAATGCCTTCCGATGCGGCGCAACAACAACAAGAAAAAGAAGAATAAGAATCAAGTACGCGCGAACATCGCCGATTGCGCGATCGATTTCCGCCGGTCGTATGAAATTTTCGAACGGGGGGCACGGATGCAATTTCAGTATTCCATTTCGTGGCGCACGAACGAGGCGACGTTGCACCCCCGTACTGCTGCTGGTCGAGAAGTAATTGCCGGGACGTTGCCGTGTCCGTCTAGCAGGCGCACGAGGCCGGCGATTGTAATGATAGTGTAGGGGGAGCCATGCAAGCTCACGATTTGCTACTTGATGAAGCGCGACGCGCATTGCGCTCGCGCCGGATACCGCTTCGTAAAGTTTTGCAAACTATCCAGTCAAACTTTGCAAGGTCGATTGACCCTCGCGCGCGCCGCGTGCGACCGTCTGATCCGTACGGAGTCATCGTGAACACGGATCACATCACCAATCATTCTGCGGCGACGCCCAGAAATTTCTCACTCAACGATAAGGAGAGTGCGAGGTTTCTTCGCATCGTTTCGGACGCCCAGCTGATCAACAGGCATTACCAGTTGTTCCTCTGGCTGAACGGCGAGTTGCAGACATTCTTGCCGCACCAGATCATGATCTCGGCCTGGGGCGACCTCGCGAAGTGGGATCTCGAGCTGGACATCGTATCCGCGCTGCCCGGGGCACGGACCGCAGAACTCGCTCACAATTGCATCAATTCCTTTCTCAGGAACGCGCACACGCAATGGCTTGCCGGCAGGGGCGTTCCGCTCATGACGAAGGCCACCGAGTCGGTCGCCGCGCTGGGAACGCGCACTGGCCCGCTACACGACGCGCTGCGCCAAATGCGCACGATGCTCGTGCACTGCGTTCCCGACGAGCGCAGCAGGCAGGACAGCCTTTACATCGTGTTGAGTTCCGGGCCTCTGGCGAAGGGGTACGGCAGCGAACAATTCGCTCACCTGGTCCAATCCCTGTTCCTGCAGATCGATTCGGCCTTTCGGCGCGTGGCTAGCCTTCCGCTGGCGTCGGGAGCCACCAGTCACGGTGACTGGCTGGACCTGAGCGTGAGGGAGCAGGAAATCCTCGATCTGATCTGCCACGGCAAGACGAACCTGGAAATTGCCGGGGCGCTCGAAATCAGCCCGTTTACGGTCAAGAACCACGTGCAGCGAATCTTCAGGAAGATCGGCGTCACGAATCGGACCCAAGCGGCGACGAAATACAGCCAGGCATTGAGGGATCTCACGAAGTTCATCGAAGATAGTCGAACCCTGCGCTAGTAGGCGCATCGCCGTCACGAGCATACAGGGACGCGCATGCCCATGAACCAGCTTGTAACGCCCGTCATGTTTCGCAAAGCCGGTCGCATCGCGATCGGGCGCGATCGTTTGCTCAACGTGATCGAGATGACGCTCGAGCCTTTGTTGCTGGTGATTTCGCTCTGGGTCGTGGCACAACTGCTCAGCGACCAGATCGGCGCGCGCCATATCATTCTCGCAGTCCTTGTCTTTTCGCTAACGTTTCCAGGCGCAGCGCGCCTGTCGCAATCGCTTTGGCGGGCAATTCGAAATATCGCGATCGGCTGGGTGGCGCTGGCGGTGCTGCTTGTGCTGTTCGGTTACGTAAGCCGCTACCTGGATTACTTCGATTCGCAATTACTCACGACGTGGTTCTGGGCCGCGCCCGCATGCGCAATCGGTGGGCACATAGTGTTGCGACTTTCCGCACCGGCGATCCACCAGCTACAGGGCGGAATCAAGCACGCGATCATTGCCGGAATGAACGAACAAGGAGTCGAGTTGGCGCGGCGGCTCGGTTCGGACATGTATTCGAACGTGCACGTGACGGGTTTCTTCGAGGATCGCGCACGCGAACGGGTGAAACATACTGACGAATTTCCGGTGCTCGGCAAGATTGCGGACTTGTCGCAGTACGCCAAGAAGAATCACGTCGACGTCATCTATCTCTCCCTGCCGATGGCGTCGCAGCAGCGCATCGTGGCGCTTCTCGACGAACTGCGCGACACCACTGCTTCCATATATTTCGTCCCGGACATCTTCGTCACCGATCTGATTCAGGGGCGTATGGACTCCGTCAGCGGAATCCCGGTCGTGGGCGTGTGCGACACGCCCTTCTCCGGCTTGAGTGGCGTCATCAAGCGCGGCAGCGACATCGTCCTGTCCCTGGTTATTCTCCTGCTCCTGGCCCCGTTCTTGCTGCTTCTCGCGCTGGCCGTCAAGCTTAGCTCGCCCGGACCAGCAATATTCCGGCAACGCCGCTACGGCTTGGACGGCTCCGAAATCATCGTCTACAAGTTTCGGACGATGTCGGTCTTGGAGAACGGCAACGAGATCAAACAGGCCACCAAAGGCGACAGCCGCGTAACGCCGCTGGGAGCGTTCATGCGCAAGACGTCACTGGACGAGCTGCCGCAGTTCATAAACGTTCTGCAGGGTCGTATGAGCATCGTCGGGCCGCGGCCGCATGCCGTCGCGCACAACGAGATGTACCGCAAGCTGGTCAAGGGCTACATGCAACGGCACAAGGTCAAGCCGGGAATCACCGGTTGGGCACAGGTGAACGGCCTTCGCGGGGAAACCGAAACGGTCGACAAAATGAAAGCGCGTATCGACTTCGACCTCGACTACCTGCGGAACTGGTCGCTACGACTCGATCTGTACATCATCCTCAAGACCGTCTGGGTCGTGTTCAAGGGTGCGAACGCGTACTGAGTCGCGCGGCCTTGGATGCGCTCCTTGCGCGTCTGACGAGCTACATGCCCGGCGGTCGGCGTCGCCGTCGTCGCGACATCAGAGTTGCACGCGGTGCCGACGACACCAGTAGACGAAGACATAGATCGCCCACACGCGAGACCAGTAGATTCCCGGCGAACCGTCCAGGAACGCCCGCCACAACCTCGCGACGGCGTCAGGACTAAGCCCGGTCCGCCCGACGGCTTCTGGATCGCGCAACGTACGATCCATCACTTTCCCCAGCCCTGTCCTGATCCAGCGGTCGAACGGTAGAACGAAGCCTTTCTTCTGCTGCGCGAATAAAGCGGGATCGAGCCCGCGCAGTCCGATTCGGCGCAAGATCGACTTCATCCGCAAGGGCATATATCGATCTTGGTCGCGCAAACGATCGATGTACTCGAACGATACGCTGTCGACCAGCGGCAAGCGAAGCTCGATTGACGCTGACATGCTGACTGCATCCGTATCGCGCAACAACCGCTCGCCGAGGAACAGGCGATGTTCCATCAGACTTATTGCCGAAAGCGGCGACCGCGCCCCCGTTTCCAGCAGAAGGCGGGATCGCATGACGGGCGGAAGGCCTTCAACGAGCGCCCCTGTTGCCGCATTTCCCAGTAGTTCCCGCTGAAAGCCCGGGAGAAACAGCGCGTACGCCAATTGGTAAAGCGAGAGCAGATCGTCTCCGCGCTGGACCATGTCGGGGAGCTTGGACCATCGGGTCTGCTGCGGAACGGGCCCCCTCGAGGGTTGCATCACGGTGGATACCAACCTAGCCAGCGCCACGCGCACGAGCTCGGGAACCCAACGCATGCGACGAGACCAACGCATCAATGTCGGAAGATCGCGGAAGGATGTGTACCCTCCGAAGAGTTCGTCACCACCCGTCCCCAGCAAGGCCACCTTGAACCCTGCCTCGCGCACCGCGTGCGACATGTAGTAGGAATTCAGACCATCGAAGCTCGGTTGATCCAGACTGTCGAGAGCCGCCTCGAGCCCGTCGACAAAGTGCTCTTCTGTCAGCACGACTTCCCGGTGGCAGGTACCGATGGCCGCTGCAATCTGCCGCGCAATCGGCCCCTCGTTGTACGCCTGCTCCTCGAACGCCAGCGTAAAAGTATGCACCGGTGCGCGCGACGCCTTCTGTGCCAGGTTCGCGACCGACGCGGAGTCCACGCCCCCTGAGAGGAACACCCCCAGCGGCACGTCGCTAGCAAGATGCAGGCGCACGCTGTCTTCCAGCACACTTGTCAACCCGGCAGGTTCGTCGGGAAACTCGGGGGCGCTGCGCTGCATCGCTTCCCAGTAGTATTGAGTCAACTCCTCATTCCCCACCGAGTCGAAGACCCGAATCTGACCCGGCCACATGGCCTCGATACCGGCGACTACCGTCTCCGGTGTCACCATGAACCCGTTCCACACTACCGACGCCGCTGCGAGCGGGTTGAGGCGGGGTTTGCCCAGCAAACCGCATGCCAAAATGGCACGAACTTCCGAAGCGAAGACAAGAGACCATTCGCCGCGAGGATCAGGATTTCGCGCAAAGTAAAGTGGTTTGATTCCAAGCGGATCTCGCGCCAACAGAAGCTTGCGCTCGCTGGAATCCCACATCGCGAAAGCAAACATCCCGCGAAGCGAAGCGACCACGTCTCGCCCGTGAATGCTCAACGCTCGCAACATGACTTCGGTGTCGCCACTCGACTGGAAGGTCTGACCCTCGACCAGCAGTTGATCTCGCAGGGCCACGTAGTTGTATATTTCACCGTTGAATACGACGACGTCTCCGGTTACCGCATCCACCATGGGCTGCGCGCCGGCAGAAGAGACATCGAGTATTGACAGCCGCCGATGTGCAAGCATGACGACGCGGCCGCAACCGTCGGGCGAGGATTCCCAATATCCATCGCCATCCGGTCCACGGTGTGCCAAGGCCGCGCTCAGTTTCCGAAGCGCCGCGCGGGTCCGCTCCCCGGGGTTGCCGATTATGCCTGCAATGCCGCACATGCTTCTGAGTCCTATGCTCGCGGTTGTGCGCGGCGCGTTTGGAAGTGGACGATCGGATTGTTGATCAAGGGCACCGGTTGTCGTGCGGCGCAACGCCGCGCCGGCAATTGCCGGATACGGCTCGAACGCCACGGCCAGTGCGACGTTCCCGACGCATCGCTTCGCTCGACAAAATCGGTATCAGGAGCGGCACCCGTGGTCCTTGCCTGCGGGGCGGCATTCACGCCCTCTATTCATGCTGCCGCTTTCTTCGCCACAAGAAAGTAATCCCGGCCAACTGGAAGCAGCCTGTCGCCGCTGAGCTCCTGCTGGACCTCCAAACCGGCATCTATAGTCAAGCGCATAAGCCGATTGCTTGTCAAATACACGGGACGAGCCGTGGATCTCCCCCTGACGTTGCCGATGAGTCTTTGCGCCACTATGGCGTAAGAAATCGAATTGCTCAGCGCAACCAGGCGGTGGACCAGTCCACGCCGTCCTTTGGCCCACAGATCCGCCAGCAGCACGCCAAGAAGCGGCTGAGTCGTCAGCAGCGTCCCGCCCGGGCGAAGGATTCGAGCGATCTCGCGCATTGCAACCGGGATGTCCATGAACTGCAGAGCGCTGAACATCAGAACCCAGTCAAACGAGCTATCCGCATATGGGAGTTGCTCAGCTGCCCCCAAGTCGATAGGCGGAGGCTCCATACGTTCGAGGTTCGCAAAGATCTTTGTAAATCGGACATAAACTTCTTCGATTTCTCGACCTCTTGCGTGGACGCCAGCTTGATGCAATCGGAACACGTTGCACCCCCATCCCGCCCCCAGTTCAAGAACTTTTTTGTCGCGGAAGTTACTGAGCGCCAGGAGAGGTATCGTGTCCTCGCCGTGTATTCGGCGACCCCTCTCAAGCCAAAACAGGTACTCCCGCGCCGCGTCCGCGCACTTGTACCCCAGCGACGCCAGTTCAAACCCGTTGTCAGTCTGCTTGCCAAGTCCCAATTCTTCGAGGATCGGCAGATTCGTACGCTCCTCTTCGATTGGAGCCTCGCCGCGCCCGAAGCGGGCCAAGGTGCGAAGAACGGATGGCCCCTTTTGTCCGTAAAGGATCTGTTCCAGTTCGTCCAGCGCAGTCATCATATTCATTATGAGTTGTTTTCCCCTTGCGTCAAGACATCTTGCATCCAGCAGCGCGCCGCTCGTGAAGTCCTTTCGGTAATTGCCCGGCTGGTGCCGAGAGCACTACTCCCCGATGTTGGAGTTCCTATCGCTCGACTGATTCACTCCACGTCAGGGATTCCGCACAACAATACCGCACGATCCTTAGCACCGATTCCCGACAGCCGACGACCAGTAACCGTCGAAAACAGCGCGCCTGATGGCCCTGGAGCAGCAATGCAAGTGCCACGAACGCACTATCCACATACGATACTCCCGACATCTCCAGCGTTACGTCCCTTCCGATTCGCACAGCCTCCGCGAAACACCGCCGCAAGGTTCCGATGTTCTGCTGAGTCCACGCGCCGCTCAATCGAACGAGGTACAACCCATCTTCGTCCCTCGTGTCCACCCGTGCCTCGGCGACGTCATCGCCTTTAGCACCGTGGCGGCGCAGGTACCACACGTACGGTATTACGCGGGTGATCAGCAACTTGATCAGCACAACGCCATCGCGAAGATAGCGGCGCCAAAGCTGTGGCTCCTCCTTGATTCGCCACACCCACTCTAGACCGTAGCGCTGCATCCAACCGGGCGCCCGCCCTACGGCTCCGGCGACGAAGTTCGCTACGGCGCCCAGATGAGAAATTACTGGGATCGCCAACCGTGCTCGGTTGCGCATGATCCACTCCTGTCCCTTCTTCGCGCCGAGCGACACAACGAGGAAATCGGCATTGCTGGCGTTGATCCTCGCGATGCGTGCGTCGTCGCTCAGTTCTTCCACGGACCCGAACCCGGGGAAATCGAAGCCTGCGCACTTCAGGCAGGACGACTCGTCGTTGAGCCGCCGACACGCAGTCTCGGCGACGCCTTCCGGCGCGCCGAAGAAGAAGACGGACAGCTGGTTGCTCGAACCGACGCGCAAGGCTTCGAACAGGCTCGAGCCCGCAATCCGCTCGCGGATCGGGATACCCAGCAGGCGTGCGACCCAGATCAGCGGCATGCCGTCGACGAAGCTGAGGTCACTTTCCACTACCGATCCCCGAAAGCGACCGTCGACCAGGCTTGCAATGACGAAATTCACATTGGGCGTCGAGAAGAACAGGGATTGCCGTTGCCGAGCCGCCTGCCGTACGCGCAGCACAACATCCTGCATGCGCACCGCGTCGAACGGAAGCCCCAGCAGGCAATAGACATCCCGCTGGAAGTCAGGCTTCAAGTCGGCGCTCCCCTTGCAGTTCTGCTATCGCCCTCGTCTTGCCGAAGATAAGTGCACGCCGCTGGTAGCGCCGAAGAAAGTTTCTGAACTCCGAGTCGTCGTATCTCGGCTTTCGCGCCAGTGCGCTCGAAACCCATCCCCACAGCATTGCAAGGCTGCCGAGCACATAGGGCTTCTCGTTCGCCCGAAACACTGCGCTAGCAAGAATGTAAAGAAAGCCCGTCCCCATGAAGTACTGGCCGTAGCCGTGGCGCATCCGGCCGGTATAGATGCCGCTCTGGCTCGATCCCATCGGCCGAAGGTGCACGAACCGAAGTTCGGGGTCATCCCAGCTGCAAGCGATCCAGCCGTTCATACGGCAGCGGTGGCAGTCGATCCCGTCCCACATGACTTCGCGCACGAAGCCACCTATCGCCTTGAAGTGCGGCACGCGATAGAACTTGGTCATGCCGAGCGAAGTTTCGTCCCCATGATTTTCGCGGACCAGTCTCCCCTCCTCCTCCGTGTAGGCCTTCCCGCTGCATGTCGCGATCCTCGGGTCGTCGGCCATGCGGCGCATGAGACCCTCGAAATATCGGGGAGGCAAGCACAGATCCAGGTCAAGCTTGCACAGGAACATGTACCCGTCCGGATCGATTGTCTCGTATCCGGCATAGAAGGCCTCGATGACACCCGGCCCGACGGCTCGCCGCCCTCGGTCGACGCGCGTGACCACCTCGATCCAGGGATGCTGTTCCACGTACTGCGCGAGGATACGAGGCGTCTCGTCGGTCGATCCGTCGTCCACGATGACCCACTTGGCTGGTTGAACCGACTGCGCGATGACGCTATCCAGAGTCTGCCGCATGTACTGCGCCTCGTTGCGGCATGGGGATATCAACACGTAACGCTTGTCGTTCATGACTTTCCGAAGAGCTCGACAAGCTTCGCCGCCTCCGTGTCGATCGAATGGTCCTGCACAACCCGCGCATAGCCAGCCTCGCCCATCCTGCGCAGCTCGTCGTCGGGCGTGGCGAGAAAATCCTCCAACGCCTCCGTAAGGGCCTTGAGCGACCCTGACGCAAACAGCCAGCCGGTCTCACGCGGCCGAACAAGCTCAGGGATGCCGCCGACGTACGTTGCCAGAACCGGCCGCCGCAGCGCCATGGCCTCCATGATCACCACGGGCAAGTTCTCAAAAAAGCTGGGCAAGACCAATCCCCGTGCCGCAAGAATTTGCTCTCTCACTTGATCGCTAGTAAGCCAGCCGGTGATACTGATCCTATCTTCCAGATGGCGTTCCCTAATTAGCTCCTCCACTTCATCGCGCATCTCGCCGTCTCCCGCGAGGACGAGTTCGCATACAATGCCCTTCTGAGCCAATCTGTACATTGCCTCGACCAGCAACAATTGCCCCTTCTCATTGCACATGCGCCCCACGCACACCAGGCGTCGATCTTGCCGAATCGGTACGGCTTCCACATCGTAAAAAGCTCGTTCCAGTCCACAGCGAACGACTTTGACTCTTTGCCATAATGAATGATCGATCCACCGGTAGAGCTGGCTCCGTCCGAAGGAACTCACCGACACGACAATCGCCGCCCGCAGGACCTTGTCTCTGATGCCTATGAATGGAAGCGTATCGAATTCATCCGAGCCGTGCACCGTGAAGCTGTACGAGGGTCCGCCGAGCGCGTTGGCGAGCATCGCGACCTCGGCCGAATTGGTGGCGAAGTGCGCGTGCACGTGCGTGGCGCCGAACGACTTAAGCCAAGGCATGATCCGGCACGCCTCGGCGAGATAGGCCAGGTGGTACGGCAAGGGACGCGCCCCGCGACGCGCCATCCTAATCGCGAGGGCCAAGGCGCCGAAGAAACGCACAGGCGCCGTGAATGCCATGCGCAATGCCGCGAGCAGCAGCGCGGCATAGCCGTCCTGCAACACGTATCGAGTGCGCTCGCGCTCTTCCCTATCCTCCTTGTCCACCAGCACATCGTCCCAACCCTGGAGCGAGATGCGAAGGATGTCGGCGCCCTGCCTCTCCAAAGCCAAGATCTCGCGCCGAATGAAGCTATGGCTGACTTTTGGATACTGATTGACGACATAGGCGATTCGGAGTGACACGAGGCGGCCGTCGGTTGCTTCGCTCTACTTATATTCGATCAAGCGCGATTGTCGCCCGAGATGCCTGCCGATCAGAAATTTGACTTGACCAAACATTTCGGGAAACTTGCCCAGCACAAGGTATGCGGCGCGCAGCCAGTTCTCGCGAGGCGTGCGGCCGCCGCGCGCGGCGAGGCGGACGATCTGCAGCGGATATATCAGCAGCAGGCAGAGCGCCCATGCGCCCCACCACGGAACGAGAACAAGAATCGACAGAGGAATCGCAAGCGCCCAGAACCATACGCTGCGCGATTCGCGCACGCGGTGCCGCTCCCGTGTGCG
>DATFMS010000124.1:0-4151 GCA_035266805.1 Burkholderiales bacterium
CAAGGCCAAGATCCTCGAGCCGATGCTCGCCGCGACCTCGCCCGAGACGCTGTGGCGGGTGGTGAACGAGCAGGTGGCGCAGGGCGCCAGGGGCATGCTGCTCACCGGCGGCTCGAACCACCGCGACGAGGTCGAATACGGGCCTTTCCTGCCGACCGTGCGGCGGATCAAGGATGCTTTCCCCGAGTTCCGCATCGCGATGCACACCGCGCTGGTCGATGGCGCGATGGCGCGCGAGATCGCGCACGCCGGCGTCGACGCAGCGATGCTCGACATCATCGGCGCCCAGGACACCGTGTCGCAGGTCTACCACCTGCGCCGGCCGGTAGCGGACTTCGAGCGCTCGCTCGAAGAGCTGGTCGCGACCCCGATGAAGGTGGTGCCGCATATCGTGCTCGGGCTGCACTACGGCAGGATGCTCGGCGAGTGGCGCGCGCTCGAGATGATCGCGCGCCACCGCCCCTCGGCGCTGGTGCTGGTGGTGGTGATGCCGTTCTACGCCCCGAGCGGGCGGCCGTTCGCGACGCCTTCCTCGCGCGAAGTCGGGCGCTTCTTCCTCGACGCGCGCGCGGCGCTGCCCGAGCTGCCGCTGCTGCTCGGCTGCGCGCGTCCCGCGGGCCGCGCCAAGATGGAAATCGACGCCTACGCGGTGATGGCCGGGCTCGAGGGCATCGCCCACCCGGCCGACGGCAGCGTCGAGCTCGCGCTCAAGCTCGGGCGCGAGGTCAAGGTGACCCCGGCGTGCTGCTCGATCGCGGTGGGCGAGGAGGTGCTCGCACTCGAGGATCCGGCGGCGGCGCGCATCGATCCACGCCTGGTGGTGGAGGCCGAGCAGCGCGCCGCGTCGCGCATCTCGCGCATCCCGGTGGTCGCGGCATGAAGACCTGGCGCTGGATCGATACCGGCGTGCGCCGTGCGGCCGAGAACATGGCGCTCAACCGCGCCCTGCTCGAGGCGCGCCAGGCGGGCGAGGCGCCGAGCACGCTGCGCTTCCTGGGCTTCACGCCCTCGGCGCTGGTCGGGCGCCACGGCGACCCGGCCAGGGAGCTCGACCTCGCCTACTGCCGCGAGCAGGGCATCGCGCTGCAGCGGCGCATCACCGGCGGCGGCGCGATCTACATGGATCAGAACGTGCTCGGCTGGGAGCTCTACCTCGACAAGGCCGAAGCCGGCGCGCCCGAGATGGCAGCGATCTCGAAGCGCATCTGCGGCGCCGCGGCGCGCGCCGTTTCGGCGCTCGGGGTGCAGGCCGAGTTCCGCCCGCCGACCGACATCGTCGTCGGCGGGCGCAAGATCTCCGGCACCGGCGGCGCGATCGACGGCAGCGCGCTGGTCTACCAGGGCACCCTGCTGATCGACTTCGACGTCGCGCGCATGCTGCGCGCGCTGGGCGTCGCCGACGAAAAAATGCACGCGGGTGCGCGCGCCGCGATCGTCAACCTGCGCCAGCTGGTGCCGGCGCTGCCTTCGCCGGCCGCGCTGCGCGGCGCGTTCATCGGCGCCTTCGGCGCCGAGTTCGGCGCCGAGGTCGAGATGGGCGAGCTGAACGCGGCCGAGCGCGCGCGCTACGAAGCGGCGCTGGCCGAGATGGACAGCGCCGACTGGATCGGGTCATGCGAGCCTGCGACGTCCTCGTGATCGGCCTCGGGCCGGCCGGCTCGAGCGCCGCAGCCGCCGCCGCGCGCGCCGGCTGCCGCGTGCTCGCCATCGAGCGCAAGAAGGTGGTCGGCCTGCCGGTGCAGTGCGCCGAGTTCATTCCGCTGCCGCTGTCGAGCTACGCCGGCGCCGAGGTGCGCGCGCAGCCGATCTCGGGCATGGCGACCTTCCTGCCCTCGGGGGCGCGCGCCGAGCGGCCGTTCGGCGGCCTGATGATCCGCCGCGACCGCTTCGACCAGGCGCTCGCGCGCGCGGCCGAGGCCGCCGGCGCGGTGCTGTGGACCGACGCCGCGCTGCGCGAAATCGACCCCGCGGCGCGCTGCGTGCGCATCAGCACCGCCGGCGGGCTGCGCGAGGTGCGCTACGGCGCGATGGTCGCGGCCGACGGCCCGCTGTCGCAGGCCGCGGCCTGCCTCGGTCTGCCGCGCCTGCCGCTGGTCACCACGCGCCAGTACACCGTGCCGCTGCTGAAAGAACAGCGCGACACCGACATCTGGCTCTCGGCGCGCTATCCGGGCGGCTACGCCTGGCTGTTCCCCAAGGGCGGCGTCGCCAACCTCGGCCTCGGGCTCGACCCGGCGCTCGAGGCCGACATGAAGGCGCCGCTGGACGAGCTGCACGCCACGCTCGCGCGCGAGGGGCGCGTCGGCGCCGAGCTGCTGCTGCGCACCGGCGGCCCGATCCCGGTCGGCGGCCTGCGCCGGCGCATCGCCTTCGAAGGCGGGCTGTTCGCCGGCGACGCGGCCGGGCTGACGCACCCGATCACGGGCGCCGGCATCGCGCCGGCGGTCACCTCGGGCGAGCGCGCGGGCGCCGCGGCGGCGCGCGCGGCCGGCGGCGATGCCGCGGCGCTCGCCGAGTACCAGGACGAGCTGCGCGAGGAGTTCGGCCCCGCGCTCGAGCGCGCGCTCGCCGCGCGCCGGCGCATGGCCGCGATCTGGAACACCGAGCACGCAATGGACGATGCCGCGCACCGGCGCGGCTGGATCGCTTTTCCGGAGTATTTCTCATGAGCACGACGCAGACCACGCAACCGGTGCAGTTCTACCGCCCCAACTACCACGTCAAGACGCCGCAGATGCGCTCGCCCGAGTACGTGCAGATGAGCACCGCGGCGGCGATCACGCTCGGGCTGGTGGCGGGCAAGATGCACCGCACCTCGTGCACCCACTGCCTCAACCTGCTGGTGACCTATCCCGAGGGCTGCCGCGCCAACTGCGCCTACTGCGGCCTGGCGCGCCACCGCGAGGAGGCGCGCGATTACGCCGACCGCAACTTCATCCGCGTCGACTGGCCCACGGCGCGTTACGACGAGGTGATCGAGCGCGTCAAGGCGGGCTCCGACAAGGGCCGCTTCGAGCGCATGTGCATCTCGATGATCACCCACCCGGACTCGAACGACGACACCTTCGTCCTGCTCGAGAAGTGGACCCGCGAGGTGCCGCAGATCCCGGTTTCGATCCTGTCGAATCCAACGACTCTCGAAAAACATCATCTCGAGGAAATGAAACGCATCGGTGCCGATATTTTCACGGTCGCGCTCGATGCGGTGACGCCGGCGATCTTCGACCGCACGCGCGGGCGCGGGGTCGACAGCCCGCACCGCTACGAAAAATACTGGCAGGCGATCGAGTGGGCGGCCGAAATCTACGGGCCGGAGAAGTTCGGCGCGCACCTGATCGCCGGCATGGGCGAGACCGAGCGCGAGATCCTCGAGGTGGCGCAGAAGATCCGCGACCTCGGCGGCCACAACCACATGTTCGCCTTCTTCCCCGAGCGCGGCTCGCTGATGGAGGACTGGCCGGCGGTCGACCGCGGGCAGTGGCGCCGGGTGCAGCTGGCGAGGTTCCTCATCGACTACCGCGGCAGGCGGGTCGAGGACATGGCCTTCGACGAGGCCGGGCGCGTGACGGATTTCGGCGTGGCGAGGGAGGTTCTCGAGCAGGAAATCGCCGCCGGGACGCCGTTCCGCACCTCGGGCTGTCCGGGCAAGAACGACGAGGTCTCGGCCTGCAACCGCCCCTACGGCGACTCGAGCCCGAGCGACATCCTGTCGTTTCCGTTCGCCCCCGCCAAGCGCGACCTGGGGGCGATCAGGCGCCAGATGGACGGCAAGCCGGTCAAGGCCGGGCGCTAGGGAACCAAATAGAGCGTCTCTTATCGCAGCATAAGTAATGCCGAATGGAGTTTCGCATGCCTGAAGTACAGTATTTGGTTAAGTAGTGATATTACGGAGGAGAGCACGATGGAAGAAGCCGCCCCCAACGCCGCGCTGATCGACGACCTGATCAAGCGCCGCATCGAAGAGCTGCTGCCGCAGAAGCTCGAGGAAGCGCTCGCCAAGCGCGCCGAAACCAGGACCCCGTCGATGTCGATCATCGCCACCAAGGGCACGCTCGACTGGGCCTACCCGCCGTTCATCCTGGCTTCGACCGCCGCCGCGCTCGGCTGGAAGGTCGACATCTTCTTCACCTTCTACGGCCTGCAGCTGCTGC
>DATFMS010000125.1:0-3719 GCA_035266805.1 Burkholderiales bacterium
CCTTGCCGCACCGCGACGCATGGCGGGCGGCTTCAACCCACAAGGACCCAAGGAGAACGACACATGCGGCATTACGAGATCGTGTTCATCGTCCATCCGGACCAGAGCGAGCAGGTGCCCGCGATGGTCGAGCGCTACAAGGGCGTCATCGCCGCGCGCAGCGGCATCGTGCACCGCCTCGAAGACTGGGGCCGGCGCCAGCTCACCTACCCGCTGCAGAAGGTGCACAAGGCGCACTACGTGCTGATGAACATCGAGTGCGACCAGGAAACGGTCGACGAGCTCGACCACTCGTTCAAGTTCAGCGACGCCGTGCTGCGCCACCTGATCGTCAAGATGACCAGGGCCTACACCGCGCCCTCGCCGATGATGAAGGAGGAGAAGTCCAAGTCGCTGATGGAGCGCGGCGCGGAGGCGACGCCCGCCGAGGCGAAGCCCGCCGAGGCGCCGGCCGCCTGAGCGCCGATTGGACGAGGCGAACCGGGTCGAATTGTCGGGAACGCTTGCGGAGCTGGGCGCGCTGCGCCACACGCCCGCCGGAATCCCGGTGATCGAATTGCGCATTCGCCACGAGTCGGAAGCCGTGGAAGCAGGGTCCAGGCGCAAGGTGGAAGCCGAAGTCGAGGCGATTGCGTTCCAGACCGACGCCCGGTTGCTGGCCGCCGCCGCTCCCGGCAGTCCGTTGAGAGCAGAAGGATTTTTGTGCGCAAAGAGCCGGCGCTCGAAGAAGCTGGTTCTGCACCTGACCAAGATCGAATTTACTGAAGGAGTTTGAGCATGCCCCCGCCGCGCAGAGGTAAAGGCAAAGGTAAAGGAAAGTTCAGCAAGGACAAGAAGGACCGCGGACAGAAGGCGCTGTTCCGGCGCCGCAAGTTCTGCCGCTTCACGGCCGAGAAGATCGAGTGGATCGACTACAAGGACATCGACATCCTCAAGGATTTCGTGAACGAGAACGGCAAAATCATCCCGGCGCGCATCACCGGCACATCGGCCGGCTATCAGCGCCAGCTCTCGACCGCAATCAAGCGCGCGCGCTTCCTCGCGCTGCTGCCGTATACCGACCTGCACTGAGGGGCGCGCCATGCAAGTGATCCTGATGGAGAAGGTGGGCCACCTCGGCAATCTTGGGGACGTCGTCAAGGTGAAGGACGGTTTTGCCCGCAACTACCTGATTCCGCACGGCAAGGCCAAGCGCGCGACGCCCGACAACCTGAAAGCGTTCGAGGCCCGCCGCGCCGAGCTGGAGACGGCGCACGCCAAGGCGCTGGCCGAGGCGCAGGAGCGCGCCGCCAAGCTCGAGGGGCTGACGGTGCAGATCAGCCAGAAGGCTGGCGTGGACGGCCGGCTGTTCGGCTCGGTCACCAACTACGACATCGTCGAGGCGCTGCGCACGCAGGGCGTCGAGATCGAGCGGCGCCAGGTGCGCATGCCGCAGGGGCCGCTCAAGCAGGTCGGTGATTTCCCGATCGAGGTCGAGCTGCACACCGACGTGGTGGGCACGATAACGGTTTCGGTGCTGGGCGAAGCCTGATTTGCGCGCGCGCGACGCTCGCGTGACGAAAGGGCTGGCAACGGCCCTTTTCTTTTTGTAGCATCGACTCCTCATGGCACAAACGCCGCAGACGCAGGCACTGCGCAGCGACAGCTCGGACGCCCAGCTCCTGGCGCTGAAGGTCCCGCCGCATTCGGTCGAAGCAGAGCAGTCGCTGCTGGGCGGGCTGCTGCTCGACAACCAGGCCTTCGACCGCATCGCCGACCTGGTCTCGACGCAGGACTTCTACCGCGACGACCACCGCCGCATCTACCGCCACGTCGTCAAGCTGATCGAGGCCGCCAAGCCGGCCGACGTGGTGACCGTGTCCGAGTCGATCGAGGCGAGCGAGGACAAGGACAAGACCGGCGGGTCGGCCTACCTGGGCGCGCTGGCGCAGAACACGCCGAGCGCGCTCAACATCCGCCGCTACGCCGAGCTGGTGCGCGAGCGGGCGGTACAGCGGCGCCTGGCGCAGGTCGCGACCGACATCGCCGAGAACGCGCTCAACCCCAGCGGCAAGGAAGTCGGGCAACTGCTCGACGAGGCCGAGTCGCGCATCCTCGAGATCGGCGAGGCTGGCTCGCGCCACACCGCGGGACTGGAGGAGATCAAGCCGGTGCTGGCGCGGGTGCTCGAGCGCATCGACCATCTGTATCACCGCGACAACCCGTCCGACGTCACCGGCGTGCCCACCGGGTTCCACGACCTGGACTCCAAGACCGCGGGCCTGCAGCCGGGCGACCTGATCATCGTCGCCGGGCGCCCGTCGATGGGCAAGACGGCGTTCGCGCTCAACGTCGCCGAGAACGTGGCGCTCAACACCCTGCTGCCGGTGGCGGTGTTCAGCATGGAGATGAGCGGCACGCAGCTCGCCACCCGGATGCTCGGCTCGATCGCGCGCGTCGACCAGCACAAGATGCGCACCGGCAGGCTGTCGGACCAGGAGTGGCACGACCTGTCCGAGGCCATGGGCCGGCTGCACGACGCGCCGATCTTCATCGACGAGACCGCGGCGCTCAATTCGCTCGAGATTCGCACCCGGGCGCGCCGCCTGTGGCGCCAGTTCGGCGGCAAGCTCGGACTGGTGGTGGTCGACTACCTGCAGCTGATGTCGTCGGCCAATTCCAGGGGCAGCGAGAACCGCGCCACCGAAATTTCCGAGATGTCGCGCTCGCTCAAGGCGCTCGCCAAGGAGCTCAAGGTGCCGGTGATCGCGCTGTCGCAGCTCTCGCGCGCGGTCGAGCAGCGCAACGACAGGCGGCCGATGATGTCGGACCTGCGCGAATCGGGCGCCATCGAGCAGGACGCCGACGTGATCCTGTTCATCTACCGCGACGAGGTGTACTCGCCCGACAAGCCGGAATCGAAGGGCCGCGCCGAGGTGATCATCGGCAAACAGCGCAACGGCCCGATCGGCAAGGTCGAGCTGACCTTCCTCGGCCAGTTCACCCGCTTCGAGAACTTCGCCGCGCCCGGCTCGTTCTGATCTGCCTGCCTAGCGCTTGAGCGCGACCCAGCGGCCCGTGCTGCCGTCTTCGGCGCGAAAGCTGCCTTGCATGCGCATGCGCATGCGCGTCGCGCTGCCGCGGAACTCGCGCCGCACGCCGTCGCGGTCGACGTAGGCGAAGTCGATTCGCGCCCCGCGCAGGCGCGCCTCGCGCAGGCCGGCCTGCAGCTCGCCTAGCATCACGTAGCCGCCGATGTTCTGGAAGCGCTGCTCGAAGCTCAGCTCCAGCGGCCGCGCGTGCGGGCCCAGCTCGAGCGACCAGGCGCCGATGACGTTGGCCGGCACGATCCACAGGTAGGCGCGGTGGCCGTCGATGAGGGACACCTCGTCCGGCGCCCAGTCGCCCATGCCGAAGCGGTGCGACACCACGCGCGTGCCGGGGCGCAGCGACAGGATCCGGGGCCGCAGCTCGAGGTTGAGATTCTGCTGCAGATAGAGGGTGAGCACCGTGGCGCGGCTCAGATCGGCGCCGAACAGGTCGCCTTGCACGAAGCGCGCGAGCCGCGCGACGCCCGCCGCGCCCGCTTTGCGCTCGGACAGTGCCACCAGCGCAGGGTCGAACTCTATGCCGAGGGCGTGGGCGCCGAATCGCTTCGCCGCGGTGATCGGGATGATGCCGTCGCCCGAGCCGAGATCGACCACGGTGTCGCGCGAGGTGGTCTGCGCCATGCGCAGCAT
>DATFMS010000126.1:0-17560 GCA_035266805.1 Burkholderiales bacterium
CCCCTACGGCGACTCGAGCCCTAGCGACATCCTGTCGTTTCCTTTCGCCCCCGTCAGGCGCGACCTGGCCGCGATCCGGCGCCAGATGGACGGCAAGGCGGTCAAGGTCGGGCGCTAGGCAACGAAATCGAGCCGGTCTTATCGCAGCTGAATTCGAGCCGGTCTTATCGCATCATAAGTAAAGCCGAATGGAGTTTCACATCCCTGAAGTACAGTATTTGGTTAAACAGTGAAATGCTGGAGGAGAGCCCTATGGAAGCCGCCCCCAACGCCGCACTGATAGACGACCTGATCAAGCGCCGCATCGACGAGCTGCTGCCGCAGAAGCTCGAGGAAGCGCTCGCCAAGCGCGCGGAAACCAAGACCCCGTCGATGTCGATCATCGCCACCAAGGGCACGCTCGACTGGGCCTACCCGCCGTTCATCCTGGCTTCGACCGCCGCCGCGCTCGGCTGGAAGGTCGACATCTTCTTCACCTTCTACGGCCTGCAGCTGCTGCGCAAGGACATCTCGGACCTGAAGATTTCGCCGCTGGGCAACCCGGGCATGCCGATGAAGATGCCTTTCGGGCCGGACTGGTTCAAGCACATCAACTGGAACATCCCGAACGTGGTGCAGGCGGCGATCCCCGGCTTCGAGAACGTCGCCACCACGCTCATGAAGCAGACGATCAAGAACAACGGCGTGGCCGACATCAGCGACCTGCGCAGTCTGACGCTCGAGGCGGGCGCCAACCTGATCGGCTGCCAGATGACGGTCGACCTGTTCGGCTTCGAGCACGAGGATTTCATTCCGGAAGTGAAGGAGTACTGCGGCGCCGCGTCGTTCCTCGGCATCGCCAAGGACAGCGACGTCAGCCTGTTCATCTAGCACCCGAGGTCAATCTACTTGAGGGGAACTAAAGTGAGGAAAGCACTGATCAGCGCCGCCATCGCAGCGGCCCTAGCGCCGGGAATGGCGTTCGCGACCGACGGCTATTTCGCCCATGGCTACGGCATGAAATCGATCGGCATGGGCGGCGTCGGCATCGCGCTGCCGCAGGACGCGCTGGCGCCCGCGACCAACCCCGCCGGCCTGACGATGGTGGGCGACCGGCTGGACATCGGCGCGGCGATCTTCCGCCCGGTGCGCGGCGCGAACATCCAGGGCAACATGTTCGGCGCCGACGCCAGCTACGACGGCAACGACTCCTCGAGCTTCGTCATCCCCGAGTTCGGTTACAGCAAGACGATCGACCCCAGGCTCACGGTCGGCGTCGCGGTGTACGGCAACGGCGGCATGAACACCGACTACAAGCAGTCCCCGTTCACGAGATTCGGCGGCGCCAGCCCGGCGGGCGTCGACCTGATGCAGCTGTTCATCGCGCCGACCGCGGCCTACAAGCTGAGCGACTCGAACTCGGTCGGCGCGTCGCTCAACTTCGCCTACCAGCGCTTCGCGGCCAAGGGCCTGCAGCCCTTCCAGCCGGCGTCGTGGAGCCCGAACGACGTCACCAACAACGGCCACGACTCCTCGACCGGCTGGGGCGTGCGCATCGGCTGGACCGGCCAGGTCTCGCCCACCGTCACGCTCGGCGCTACTTATCAGAGCAAGACCAAGATGGGCAAGCTCGACAAGTACAAGGGCCTGTTCGCCAACGAGGGCGAGTTCGACATTCCGGAGAACTACGGCATCGGCATCGCGCTCAAGACCACGCCCAAGCTCACGCTCGCGGCCGACGTCGAGCAGATCAACTACTCGAAGATCGCGGCGGTCGGCAATCCGGTCGACTGCCTGTTCCAGGGCATGTGCATGCTGGGCACCAACAACGGCCCCGGGTTCGGCTGGCGCGACGTGACGGCGTTCAAGCTCGGCGCGAGCTACCAGTACCGCAACGACCTGGTGCTGCGTGCGGGCTTCAACGCCTTGAGGCAGCCGATTCCGGCCAGCCAGACGTTCTTCAACATCCTCGCCCCGGGCGTGGTGGAGCAGCACCTGACCCTGGGCGCGACCTGGACGCTGTCGAACAACGCCGAGTTGACCCTGGCCTACATGCACGCGTTCAAGAAGGAAGTGAACGGCTCGGGCTCTATCCCGCCGGGCTTTCCGCCGGGCTACGGCGGCGGCGAGGCCAATCTGCACATGTACCAGGACTCCTTCGGCATCGCCTACGGAATCAAGATGTAGCTTGCGCCATCAAGGCGCTGTGCTAGAGGGGCCGGAGCGATCCGGCCCTTTTCTTTTCTGCTAATCTAGGCCGATGAAGTCGATCGACATCGCCGACGTCGGCGCGCTCAAGAACGAGCTGCGCAAGTACAAGCTCGGCAAGAAGCTCGACATCAGCCAGTTCAACCAGGCCGCGCGCCTGGCCTGGCTGGGCAGGATCGTGCTGTCGCCGCTCGATCCCGAGGATCCGGAATGCCGCGCCTGGCTGCTGCACCTGGAGCGTCCCGACGGGCTGGCGGGCGAGATGCTCGAGTTCGACGTCGAGCTGCTGGGCCGCATCCACATTCTCGACGCGGAGCAGGGCGAGCGGCTGGCCGAGATCCTGCGCGAAGGCTTCGAGGCGCGCGCGAAGGAGCTCGATGCGCTGGCGCGGCGCGATTTCTACCTCGGCAAGTTCTTCCGCCCCGGGGACGGGCGCTGATGGCGGGGCCGGTCGCGCGCTGGATGCGGCTCGGACTGGTCGAGCCGCTCGAGCTGCACGCGACCTACAGCGGGCTCGCCGCGGCGCAGGCCGCGGACGCGGCGCCGATCGTGATCTGGGCGCAGGCCAAGACGCACCTTTGCCTCGGCCAGAGCCAGGGGCGGGCCGAGCTCGACCCGGGCGTGAGCGTGCCGGTGGTGCGCAGGCCCCTCGGCGGCGGCCTGGTGTGGGTCGACGAGTCGCAGTACGTGTTCGTGCTGATCGCGCCCAGGCGTCTCGCCCCGGGACGTCCCGCGCGCTGGTTTTCCTGGGCGCTCGCGCCCGCGGTGGCGACCTACCGCCAGTTCGGGCTGCCGGCCTATCTCAACGAGCAGGACATCTGGCTGCACGGGCGCAAGATCGCGGGCAGCGGCGCGGCCACCATCGGCGAGTGCGCGGTGGTGGCGTCGAGCTTCCTGCTGCGTTTTCCCGCCGAAGCCTTCGCCGAAAGCGTGGCGGGGCCGTCGCCGGACTTCCGCAGCTGGCTGCGCGACGGACTGTCGCTGGCGATGACCGAGTGGGCCGACCACGGCGCGCTGCCCGCCGAGCGCGACCTGGAAGAGGTCTTCCGTGCCCGCATTGCCGCGCAGCATGGCTGGAGCTTCGAGAGCGCGTGGCCTTCGGCCGCCGAGCTGGAGAGGATCGGCGAGGCGCGCGCCGAGCTGGCCGAGCCGATCGAGCAGGGCCGCGCGCGGCGCGAAGTGAAGCTCAACGCGCGCCGCGCGCTGTCGAGAGTCTAGGCGTGCCGACGATCGAGGCGCGGCTGGCGCGCAAGCTGATCGTGTTCTCGCACGACGCGGCGCTGCGCGAGGACGTCGCCAGGTCGCTGCCCGCCGGCTGGCAGGCGAGCTACGCGGAGAGCGCGGCCGAGGCGGGCGAATTCCAGGACGTGCTGCTGCACCGCTTCGCGCTGCTCGACCTGGAGCCGGGCGCCGCCGATCCGGTCGAGACCGTGCGCGAGATACGCGGCGAGATGCTGCTCAACATCCCGATCTTCTGCTTCGGCGGCGACGCCGCGGCGCGCGCCGCGGCGCGGCTCGCGCGCGCCGACCGCTTCTTCGAGCGCGGCGAGCTCGCCGCAATGCTGCCCAGGCTGTGCGAGGGCTTCGCATGGTGACGCGGCGCGGCTGGCTGCAGTACACCGCGGGGAGCGCCGCGGGGCTCGTGCTGCTGCGCGACGCGCTCGCGGCGGGCAAGATCGAGAAGGGCGTCTACCGCGTCAAAGGCGAGGTGCGAATCAACGGCGCCCCGGCCGTGGTCGGCATGGACGTGAAGGCGGGCGACGTGGTGACCACCGGCAGGGGGGCCGAGCTGGTATACGTCATCGATCGCGACGCGATGATGGTGCGCGCCGGCACGCGCGTCGAGATCGCGGGCAAGGCCGGCTCGCTGCTCGAAACGGGCCTGCGCATCGTCACCGGCGCCGTGCTGTCGGTGTTCGAGCCCGGCAAACCCAAGCGAATCCGCACCGCGACCGCGACGATCGGCATCCGCGGCACCGGAATCTACGTCGAGGCGCTGCCGGGCGAGACCTACGTCTGCACCTGCTACGGCGTGGCCGACCTGGCCGCGGTCGGCGATCCGTCGGCGCGCGAGACGGTCCACACCACGCACCACGACCAGCCGCGCTTCGTCATGGCGCGCGGCGCGCCGCGGATGATCGTCAAGGCGCCGGTGGTGAACCACACCGACGCCGAGCTGATCCTGCTCGAGGACCTGGTCGGGCGCCGGCCGCCGTTCTACGGCAAGAGCTACGGCGGCTACTAGCCGGCCTCGGGCGGCGGCACGATGCCCAGGCGCTGGTAGAGCGGCCGGATCTCGCTGCGGATCGCCGGCAGTTTGGAGGCGTAGGTCGCCGCCGCGGCGGCCGCGCACAGGCCGCCGAGCGCGAGCGTCAGCGGCGGGTTGATGTAGTGCGACAGCGTTCCCGCCAGCAGCGCGCCGAGCGGGCTCATGCCGAGGAAGGCCATGATGTACAAGGCGGCGACGCGCGCGCGCAGCCGGTCCTCGACGATGGTCTGCAGCACCGTGTTGGTCGAGGCCGCGGTGAGCATGATCCCCATCCCGGTCAGAAAGATGAGCGGCAGCGCGAGCCACAGGTCGTGCGTGAACGAGAAGCTGGTGAGAGCGAGCCCCGCGGCAGCGGCGGAGATCGGCAGCCGCCGCAGCAGGCCGCGGATCGAGCTCAGCGTGGCGAGGTAGACCATGCCCGAGACCGCGCCGAAGCCGCCGGCGCCGATCAGCAGGCCGAGCGTCGCCGAGTTGCCGTGGAACGCCTCCTTGGCGAACCACGGCATCAGCGACTGGTAGGGCTGGACGAAGAAGCTCACCGCGGCGAGCAGCAGCAGCGCGCTGCGCGTGGGCAGGAAACCGTAGGCGTAGCGAAAGCCAGCCAGCAGCTCGCTCGCCCAGCCGCCGGCGCCGCGCTCGGGCGCGCGCGGCGCGCTGCGCATCGCCGCCAGCGCGCCCAGCACCGCGAGGTAGGACAGGCTGTTGAGGCCGAAGCCCCAGGCCACGCCGGCCGAGGCAATGACGACGCCGCCGATCATCGGCCCGACGAAGCGCGCGCCGTTCATCAGCGCCGAGCTGAGCGCGATCGCGTTCGGCAGCTCCTCCCGGCCGCCGACCAGCTCGACCAGGAAGGACTGCCGCGCCGGGCTGTCGAAGGCGTTCACCACCCCGAGCACGAAGTTGCCCGCCACCAGGTGCCAGGGCTCGATGCGGCCGCTGGCGACCAGCGCGAACATCACCAGCGACTGCGCCAGCGCCGTGCCCTGCGTCGCGTACAGCACCTTGCGCTTGACCATGCGGTCGACCAGCACGCCGGCGAACGGCGCCAGCACCAGGAACGAGATCTGCAGCGCGAAGGCCGCCAGGCCGAGCAGAAAGGCCGAGCCCGAGAGGCGGTAGATCAGCCAGCTGGTGGCGATCAGCTGCAGCCAGGTGCCGATCTGCGAGGTGCCCTGGCCGAAGAAGTAGAGCCGGTAGTTCCGGTGGCGGAACGCGCGCAGGCTTTGCGGCAGGGCCACGCGAGGGCGCGCCTAGGCGCGCGCGGAGAGCTTGTCGAGCTGCTCGCGCAACTTGCCGAGCGTCGCCTCGAAGCCGGCCAGGCGCTCGCGCTCCTGCTGCACGACCTTCGCCGGCGCGCGCTCGACGAACGAGGCGTTGCCGAGCTTGCCGCGCGCCTTGGCGATCTCGCCCTCGAGCCGCGCCACCTCCTTGCCGAGCCGCTCGCGCTCGGCGGCCAGGTCGACCTCGACGTGAATCATCAGGCGATCCTCGCCCACGACCGCCACCGGCGAGTCGGATTTCGGAAGTTCGTCGACGTGTTTGAATTCGCTCAATCGCGCGAGTGAAACGGTAGCTGCGACCGTCGCCTGCGCCAGTTCGCCTTCAGGGCGTGCGGTCGTGAACAGCGGAACGCGATCGGACGGCTTCACGTTCGCCTCGCTGCGCAAGGTGCGCGCGGCTTCGATGAACTGCTTCACGTACGCCACATCGCGTTCGGCGGCCTCGTCGATCTTTTCCGCTTGCGACTTCGGGTACGGCGCAAGCATCACCGATTCTCCGCTCTTGCCGGCGAGTGGCGCGACTCTCTGCCACAGCTCCTCGGTGATGAAAGGGATGACCGGATGGGCCAGGCGGAGCACGGCTTCGAGCACCCGCACGAGGGTTCTTCGCGTGCCGCGCTGGACCGCCTCGTCGGACGATTTCAGCTGCTCTTTGGAAAGTTCCACATACCAGTCGCAATACTCGTCCCAGACGAAGCGGTAGATCGCGTTGGCGACGTTGTCCAGCCGATACTCCGCAAAGCCGGTTTCGACCTCGGCTTCGACGCGCTGCAGCTGGCTCACGATCCAGCGATCGAATACCGAAAGCGTGACCGGCGCGGCCTCGTCCTGGCCGCAGTCCTTGCCCTCGGTGTTCATCAGCACGAAGCGGGTCGCGTTCCACAGCTTGTTGCAGAAGTTGCGGTAGCCCTCGCAGCGCTTGAAGTCGAAGTTGACGTTGCGCCCGAGGGTGGCGTAGGCGGCCATGGTGAAGCGCAGCGCGTCGGCGCCGAAGGGCGGGATGCCGTCGGGAAATTCCTTCCTGGTGCGGGCGCGGATGTTGGGCGCCTCCTCGGGCTTGCGCAGCCCGGTGCTGCGCTTGTCGAGCAGCGCGTCGATGCCGATGCCGTCGATCAGGTCGACCGGGTCGATCGTGTTGCCCTCCGACTTCGACATCTTCTTGCCTTCGTGGTCGCGCACGATGCCGTGGATGTAGACGTCGCGGAACGGCACGCGGCCGGTGAACCAGGTCGTCATCATGATCATGCGCGCGACCCAGAAGAAGATGATCTCGTAGCCCGTGACCAGCACCGTCGAGGGCAGGTAGAGCTGGTAGGCGAGCTTGTCGGCGCCCTGCGGCTCGGGCCAGCCGAGCGTCGAGTGGCACACCAGCGCCGAGGAGAACCAGGTGTCGAGCACGTCCGGGTCGCGCTTCAGGGGTTTGCCCGAGGATTGTTTCAGGGCTTCTTGTTCGCTCCTCGCGACATAGATCTTGCCCTCATCGTCGTACCAGGCGGGGATCTGGTGGCCCCACCACAGCTGGCGCGAGATGCACCAGTCCTGGATGTTGTTCATCCACTGGTAGTAGGTGCTGATCCAGTTCTCCGGGTAGAACCTGACCTCGCCCTTTTGCACCACCTCGATCGCGCGCTCGGCGATCGACTTGCCTTCGGCGCCGGGCTTGGACATGGCGACGAACCACTGGTCGGTGAGCATCGGCTCGACCGCCGCCCCTGTCCGGCCGCAGCGCGGCACCACCATGCGATGCGGCTTGACCGAATCGAGCAGCCCGGCGGCCTTGAGGTCGTGCACCACCCGGTCGCGCGCCTCGTAGCGGTCGAGGCCGCGGTACTTCTCGGGGCCGTTGTCGTTGATGCGCGCGTCCAGCGTCAGCACCGGGATCTGCGGCAGGCCGTGCCGCAGCCCCACCTGGTAGTCGTTGAAGTCGTGCGCCGGGGTGACCTTGACGCAGCCGGTGCCGAACTCGCGCTCGACGTAGTCGTCGGCGATCACCGGGATGCGCCGCCCGGTGAGCGGCAGCTCGACCTCGCGCCCGACGAAGGCGCGGTAGCGCTCGTCTTCGGGGTGAACCATCACCGCGACGTCGCCGAGCAGGGTCTCGGGGCGGGTGGTCGCGACCGTGAGGCTGAAGCCGTCGCCCGGGTAGCGGATGTGCCACAGCTGGCCGTCCTCCTCTTCGCTTTCGACCTCGAGGTCCGACACCGCGGTGAGCAGCACCGGGTCCCAGTTCACCAGCCGCTTGCCGCGGTAGATCAGGCCCTGCTCGTGCAGCCGGACGAAAGTCTCGACCACCACGCGCGAGAGCTTCTCGTCCATGGTGAAGTACTCGCGGCTCCAGTCGCAGGAATCCCCCATGCGCCGCATCTGCTCGGTGATGGTCGAGCCCGATTGCGCCTTCCACTCCCACACCTTGGCGATGAAGCCCTCGCGTCCGAGGTCGTGGCGGCTCGCGCCCTGCTGCTCGAGCTGGCGCTCGACCACGATCTGGGTCGCGATACCGGCGTGGTCGGTGCCGGGCAGCCACAGCGTGTTGTTGCCGCGCATGCGGTGGTAGCGCGTGAGCGCGTCCATGATCGTCTGGTTGAAGGCATGGCCCATGTGCAGCACGCCGGTGACGTTCGGCGGCGGCAGCTGGATGCAGAACGCCGGCTTGCCGGGCTCGGCGCCGGCGGCGAACCAGCCGGCGTCCTCCCAGCGCCGGTACCAGCGCTGCTCGACCGCGCCCGGATCAAAGCTCTTGTCGAGGGGCATCGGTCTACTTCGAGTTGGAATCCGGTGGCGGCTCGCGGAGCGCCTGCGTGACCGAGACGGCGATCGCCTCGCGCACCATCCGGTGCACGCTGGCGGCAAGCTCGGCGCGCATGCCGTTCAGCACCTGCTCGAGCATGTCGCTCAGGGTGCCCGCCAGGCGCTCCTCGAACACGCGGTCGAGCTCCGGCGCCAGCCGCAGCAGCACCGCGTTCTCCAGCTCCTCGGCCAGCGCCTCGACCGTGGCGCGGTCGACGCCTCTCGCCGGGCGCGCGGCCTTGGGGTCGATGATCTCGGTCAGCACCGGGACGTCCTCCTCCGCTTTCGGTGCTTCCTGGTGCCGGCGCAGCAGCGCGTCGACGCGCTGGATCAGCGGGTTGAAATCCTTGCGCGCGTCGTCACTCACTGCGCGCCGCCCCCCGGGCAAGGTCGTGGTCGCCGATCGGGTAGCCGCGCTCGCGATACCAGCGGTAGCGCGCGCGCCCGGCATTGCGCTCGTCGTCGTCCCGCGCCACGATCTCGAGCAGGCGCTCGAAGCGCTCGAAGTGCGGCGGCGCCTCGGGCGACAGGTTGAGCAGCACCTCGCAGGCCTGCGGCGCGTCGCCGTCGGTCGCGATCAGGACCGGGGTATCCGCCGCCTGGGAATCGTGCGCCAGACAGTGCGGCACGAATCCGGTCGGCGGCCAGGTCCACAGCATGCGGTCGACGCGCTGCGCCGTGTCCGGCTGCGGGGCGTAGATCAGCAGGCGCTTCCTCTGCGCCAGCGCCTTGCCGGCGAGGCGGCAGGCGACCTGCAGCTTGTCTTCGGCATTGAAGTAGAAGTCGATACTGGTCACTTTGCGCCTGCATGCTGCAGCACGAAGCGCACCAGCAGCGGCACCGGTCGTGCCGTGGAGCCTTTGTCGCGCCCGCTCTTCCAGGCCGTGCCGGCGACGTCCAGGTGCGCCCAGCGCAGCTTCTTGGTGAAGCGGGACAGGAAGCAGGCAGCGGTGACGCTGCCGGCGGGCCGGCCGCCGATGTTCGCCATGTCGGCGAAATTCGAGCGCAGCTGCTCCTGGTAGTCGTCCCACAGCGGCATCTGCCAGACGCGGTCCCAGGCGTCGTCGCCCGCGGCGCGGATCTCGTCGGCCAGCTTCTGGTCGTTGGCGAACAGGCCGGTGGCCACGTGACCGAGCGCGATCACGCAGGCGCCGGTGAGGGTGGCGACGTTGATCACGACGTCGGGCTGCATGCGCTCGGTGTAGGTGAGCGCGTCGCACAGGATCAGGCGCCCTTCGGCGTCGGTATTGAGGATCTCGACCGTTTGTCCGGACAGCGTGGTCACCACGTCGCCGGGCCTCGAGGCGCCGCCGCCCGGCATGTTCTCGCAGGTCGGCACGACCGCGATCGCGTTCACCGGCGCCTTCATGCCGGCCAGCGCGCGCATCGCGCCGAGCACGCTTGCCGCGCCCGCCATGTCGTACTTCATCTCGTCCATCTCGGCCGCGGGCTTGAGCGATATGCCGCCGGTGTCGAAGGTGATGCCCTTGCCGACCAGCACCACGGGCTTTTTCGACTTGGCTGCGCCTTGGTAGCGCAGCACGATCAGCTTCGGCGGCTGGTGCGAGCCCCTGGTCACCGACAGCAGCGCGCCCATGCCGAGCTTTTCCATCTCGCGCCGCTCGAGCACCTGCAGGCCGAGCTTGTACTGCCGCGCCAGCTTCTTCGCCTCCTCGGCCAGGTAGGACGGGGTGCAGATGTTCGGCGGCAGGTTGCCGAGGGTGCGCGCGAGCGCCGCGCCGTCGGCGGTGGCGACGGCCTCCGCCACGGCGGCCTGCGCCTGCTGCGTCACCGGTCCGTCGCTTTGCGCCAGCGTCACGGCGGCGAGCGCGGGCGCGGGCGGCTTCTTCTGCGTCTTAAGCTGGTCGAAGCGGTAGAACGCTTCGCGCAGACCGAGCACCAGCTGGCGCAGGCCCCAAGCCTGGCTGCGGCGCCCGGCCTTGAGCTCGCCGAGGTACAGCGCGGCGTCCTTGGCGCCGAGCTCGCGCAGCGCGTTCGCCGCGCCGCGCACCGCGTCGCGCAAGGCCTGCTCGCCGAACTCCTTGCGCTCGCCCAGGCCGACCAGCAGCACGCGCTGCGCCGCGAGCCCCGCTACCCCGCGCAGCAGCAGCGTCGAGCCCGGCTTGCCGCTCAAATCGCCCAGCGCGAGCGCCGCACGCAGCGCGCCGCGCGCGGCGCGGTCGGCGAGCCGTGCGGCTTGCGTCAGCGTTCCGCCCGGGTAGACGCCGAGCACGAGGCAGCCCGTCTTGGCACGCTCGGGCGCAAGGCTTTTTATGCTAAATTCCACCGCGTTCTCCCGCAATTTCGGACGGCGCAAATGATCGCATGTTTTGCAGCCGACTGTGAATCGGCGGGAGCCGTCGAGCGAAGATGATCTTTCAACGCGCGCTGATCAGGGAATTCGCCAGCCTCGCAAGCGCGGTGTTCCTGACCTTGTTCTCGATCGCGCTCACCACGCGCCTGATCCGCCTGCTCGGCGACGCCGCCGGCGGCAAGATTCCCTCCGACGCGGTGTTCGCCTACCTCGGCTTCTTTTCCGTCAGCACGCTGCCGGTGCTGCTGTCGCTCACGCTGTTCGTTTCCGTGCTGCTCACGCTGACGCGCAGCTACCGCGACTCGGAGATGGTGATCTGGTTCAACTCGGGGCTGTCGCTCACGGCCTGGCTCGGGCCGGTGCTGAAGTTCGCCCTTCCGCTGGTGGCGCTGATCGCCGCCACGTCGCTGTTCCTGTCGCCGTGGGTGGCGCAGATCGGCCAGCAGTTTCGCGCCGGCCTCGAGGCGCGCGACGACGTCTCGCGGGTCGACCCCGGCACCTTCGGCGAATCGGGCAGCCACGACCGCGTGTTCTTCGTCGACTCGGTCGGGGCCGACAAGACCACGGTGAACAACGTGTTCGTGAACTCGGTCCAGCACCAGCGCGAAGGCGTCATGATGAGCCGCACCGGCCGCACCGAGACCGCGCCCAACGGCGACCGCTTCCTGGTGCTCGACGACGGCCAGCGCTACGAGGGTAGCCCGGGCGAGGCGGATTACCGCGTGATGCGGTTCGGGCGCTACGCGACGCGGATCAAGTCCAGCGAGGGCTCGCGGCCCGCCGCCTCGCACCAGGACCTCTCGACCCTGGCGCTGATGCGCAACCCGACCGACGCCAACCTGGGCGAGCTGGTGTGGCGCATCGGCATCCCCGTCGCGGCGCTGATCCTGGTTCTGCTGGCAATCCCGATGAGCTTCGTCAACCCGCGCGCGGGCCGCTCGGTGAACCTCGCGTTCGCCCTGCTGACCTACGTCGTGTACTCGAACCTGCTGTCGGTCAGCCAGGCGCGGGTCACGCTCGGCCGGCTCGATTTTTCGCTCGGCTGGTGGCTAGTGCACGCCGTCATGGTGGGCCTGCTGCTGGTCCTGTTCGCGCGCCGCATGCGGCTGATCCGGCTGCGGCTGGCGCGCTGAGGGCGCGCCGAGCGCGATGCGTGCCCGCACCCTCGAGCGCTACCTCGCGCGCCAGATCTTCGGCGCGGTGGGGTTCGTGCTGCTCGGCTTCCTGTCGCTGTTCGCGTTCTTCGACCTGATCCGCGAGCTGGGCGATCTCGGGAGCGGCCAATACCACTTGCGCGAGGTGTTCATCTTCGTGCTGTTGTCGATGCCGGCGCACGCCTACGAGCTGTTCCCGGTGGTGGTGCTGATCGGCACCCTCTACGTGCTCGCGCACTTGGCGAGCAATTCGGAGTTCACCGTGATGCGCGGCTCGGGGCTGTCGCCGCGCGGCGCCGCGTTGGCGCTGGCCAAGGTGGGCGTGATCTTCGTCGTCGCGACCTTCGTCATCGGCGAGTGGGTGGCGCCCGCGGCGGAGGAGGCGGCGCAGAAGCTGCGCATGCACGCCATGAGCGCGCTGATCGGGCAGGAAATGCGCTCCGGGCTGTGGTTCAAGGACGAGCGCTCGTTCATCAACGTGCGCGAAGCGCGCAGCGCGAGCAGGCTGACCGACGTGCGCATCTACCAGTTCGACCAGAACGACCGGCTGCATCTCGCGCGCGCCGCGGCGCGCGGCGAGTACCTCGGCGGCGGGCGCTGGAAGCTGCTCGACGTGACGCAGACCGAATTCACGCCGCAGGGGCCCCGCGTCGAGCGTTTCCCCAGCATCGAATGGCACTCGGCCGTCAATCCGGAGATGCTCGACGTGCTGATCGTCGAACCGGAACGCATGTCGGCCTGGAAGCTTTACAAGTACACCGAACATCTCGCGGGCAACAAGCAGAAGACCGAGCGCTACGAGATCGCGATGTGGAAGAAGCTTTTCTATCCGCTCGCCACGCTGGTGATGATGGCGCTCGCGCTGCCCTTCGCCTACATCCAGGCGCGCGCCGGCATGGTGGGCGTCAAGGTCTTCTCCGGCATCATGCTCGGCACCTTCTTTCACATGCTCAACAGCCTGTTTTCGCACATCGGCCTGCTGCAGAACTGGCCGCCGGTCGCGGCGGCCGCGGTTCCCAGCGCGGCGTTCTTCCTCGCCGCGGTGCTGATGATGTGGTGGGTCGAGCGGCGCTGATCCGGCGCCCGATTCAGCGCGCGACCAAGACCAGCCGCGTTCCCGCCAGCCGGTCGTGCAGGAACTGCCTTTCCGGATCGAACAGGGCCCACAGCAGCGAGATCCCGCTCGGCAGCAGCAGCGCGGCGAGGACCAGGCGCAGCAGCGCCTTGCCCGGCGGCACGCTGGCGCGCCCCGGCGCCACCAGGCGGATGTGCCAGGCTTTCATGGCGAGCGTCTGTCCGCCGCGCAGCCAGCACCAGAGGAAGTAGCCGGCGAACACCGAGCCGAGGTAGAGCTGCAGCGCGAGATGCCGCCAGCCGGCGAGCCCGGAGGCGCCGCCGCCGGCGAGCAGGAACAGCGCGGTCGAGGCGAACGCCACGCCGAACAGCAGCGTGGCCTCGTAGGTCATGGCGGCGAGCCGCCGCAGGATGCCCGGCGCCTTCACTTCGGCTTCTGCGCCGGGTGCGACTTCTCGTACTCCTTCCAGCGCTTGCGCAGGGCTTCGCGCTCGGCCTTTGGCAGGCTGCGCAGGAGCCGGTATCTCCTGCGCGCCTCCTCGCGCTGCGCGGGGGTCAGCTCGGCCCATTTGCGCATCCGCGTCTGCACGCGCTTCTTGCCGATCGGCGTCATCTTGGGATAGCGCTTGGCAACGCCGAGCCATTTCTTCTTGCGCACCGGCTCGAGCTTGTCCCACTCGCCGGCCAGCGGCGCCAGGATTTCGCGCTGCTGCGCGGTGAGCTGGGACCAGGACGGGTTCTTGCTCTGCGGTGCGGCGGCGAGCGCGTGGGAGGCGAGCGCGATCGCGAGCGCGCCGCACAGCGCGGCGAGGCAGCGCGCCCCCATGCTCAGCTTGCGCCGTGCTTCTTGAGCCAAGCGTCGAAGCCCTCGTCGAGGTAGGCGTCGATCGGCAGCTCGCCGGCGAGCAGCTGGCTGTCGATGTCGGCGAACTCGGCGACCTTCTGGTTCTGCTGCCAGCCATGGATCGTGGTCAGCGCGACCCCGAGCAGCGCCACCGGCAGCACCAGCCGCAGCGACAAGCCGCCGAGGCCCCCCAGGCGCCCGACCAGCCCGCCCGCCCAGGCGAGCCCCGAAGCGGGCTCCGCCTTGCGCCGCGCCAGCGCCAGCTCGCGCGCCGCCCGCAGGCGCTCTGCGACGCGCGGCTCGAGCTGCGCGCCCTGGTTGAGGAGGTGGCGGACCTTGTTGCCGAATTGGGGTTCGTTCATGGTTACTTGCGGACGTCCGCCGAGCTAGAGAGTGACGCCGCGGGCTTTGAGCGCCGTCGCCAACGTGCGCGCGGCCCGGGAGCAGTGCGTTTTCACGCTGCCCTCCGAGCATCCCATGGCCATCGCCGTTTCAGCCACGTCCAGTTCCTCCCAGTAACGCATCAAGAAAGCTTCTCGTTGACGGGCGGGCAATCTGGCGATCTCTTGCTCTATTATTTCAATGGCTTGCGATCGCTCGAGCAACTCGCCCGGTGCGCCCCCGTAGTGCGACTCCTGCGCCACCTCCAGTGCGTCGAGCGGATCCCGCTCGTCCTCCTCGCCGCGCCCGGGACGCAACGACGACAGCAGAGTGGTCCACAGCGAGCGCACCCGCTGCCGCCGGTACCAGTCCCGGATCGCGTTCTGCACGATGCGATGGAACAGCAGCGGCAGCTCCTCCGCCGGCCGGTCGGCGTACTTCTCCGCCAGCCTGAGCATCGCGTCCTGCACGATATCCAGCGCAGCCTCGTCGTCGCGCACCGCGAACACGGCCTGCTTGAAGGCTCGCCGCTCGACACTCTCCAGGAACGCCGAAAGCTCGCTGCGGGTCGCCAGGGTAGGCCCTTTTGTCGTGCGCGGATGCGCGATGTGCTCCGGAGCGGGATGTTACCAAAACTGTTGCCGCGGGCTCGTTTCGCTCCCTTGACCGCATCGCAACAAGTCTTTATTGTTCAAAGTTTTCCGCCACTTCCGGGCATTTCAAGTCATGGACCGAGTCAAAGGGGTCGAACTTACCGGCGCCGAAATCGTCGTGCGCTGTCTGCAGGAGGAGGGCGTCGAGTACGTCTTCGGCTACCCCGGCGGCGCCGTGCTGTTCATCTACGACGAGCTGTTCAAGCAGGACAAGGTCAAGCACGTCCTGGTGCGCCACGAGCAGGGCGCGGCGCACGCCGCCGACGGCTACTCGCGCTCGTCGAACAAGGTCGGCGTCTGCCTGGTCACCTCGGGTCCCGGCGTCACCAACGCGGTCACCGGGATCGCCACCGCGTACATGGACTCGATCCCGATGGTGGTCCTCACGGGCCAAGTGCCGACGGCCGCGATCGGGCTCGACGCGTTCCAGGAAGTCGACGCGGTCGGCATCACGCGTCCGTGCGTGAAGCACAACTTCCTGGTCAAGAACGTGAAGGACCTCGCCGGAACGATCAAGAAGGCGTTCTACCTGGCGCAGACCGGGCGTCCCGGGCCGGTGCTGGTCGACATCCCCAAGGACGTGACGATCCAGAGCTGCGAGTTCGCCTATCCCGAAGCGGTCTCGATGCGCTCCTACAACCCGGTGCGCAAAGGCCACGCCGGCCAACTGCGCAAGGCGGCGCAGCTGCTGCTCGGCGCGCAGCGGCCGATGATCTACACCGGCGGCGGCGTGATCCTGTCCAATGCCGCCAGGCAGCTGGGCGAGATCGTCAGGCTGCTCGGTTTTCCCTGCACCAGCACGCTGATGGGGCTCGGCGGCTACCCGGCGAGCGACCCGCAGTTCCTCGGCATGCTCGGCATGCACGGCACCTACGAAGCCAACATGGCGATGCAGAGCTGCGACGTGCTGCTCGCGATCGGTGCCAGGTTCGACGACCGCGTGATCGGCAACCCGGCGCACTTCGCGCAGAACCCGCGCAAGATCATCCACATCGACATCGACCCGTCGTCGATCTCCAAGCGCGTCAGGGTCGACGTGCCGATCGTCGGCCACGTGCCCGACGTCCTGCGCGACCTGAGCAAGCTTCTCGCGGCGGAGGGCGGCAAGCCCGACATCGGCAGCTGGTGGAAGCAGATCGAGCAGTGGCGCGCCAGGGACTGCCTGAAGTACGACCGCAACTCGAAGATCATCAAGCCGCAATTCGTGATCGAGAAGCTGTACGAGGTCACCCAAGGCGATGCCTTCGTCACCTCCGACGTCGGCCAGCACCAGATGTGGGCGGCACAGTTCTACAAATTCGAGAAGCCGCGCCGCTGGATCAACTCGGGCGGGCTCGGCACCATGGGCTTCGGCCTGCCGGCGGCGATGGGCGTGCAGCTGGTGAACCCCGGCGCGACGGTCGCCTGCGTCACCGGCGAGTCGAGCATCCAGATGTGCCTGCAGGAGCTGTCCACCTGCAAGCAGTACCGCCTGCCGATCAAGATCGTCAACCTGAACAACAAGTACATGGGCATGGTGCGCCAGTGGCAGCAGTTCTTCCACGGCAACCGCTATTCCGAGTCGTACATGGACGCGCTGCCCGACTTCGTCAAGCTCGCCGAGGGCTACGGCCACCGCGGCGTGCTGATCGACAAGCCGGCCGACGTCGAGCCGGCGCTGCGCGACGCGTTCAAGCGCAAGGACGAGCTGGTGTTCATGGATTTCCTCACCGACCAGACCGAAAACGTCTACCCGATGGTGCCCGGCGGCAAGGGCATCTCGGAAATGATCCTCGCCGAAGACCTGTGAGCCGCCACATCATCTCCATCCTGCTGGAGAACGAGGCAGGAGCGCTGTCGCGCGTTTCGGGGCTGTTCTCGGCGCGCGCCTACAACATCGAGTCGCTCACGGTGGCGCCCACCGAGGATCCGTCGATGTCGCGCATGACCATCGTCACGGCGGGCTCGGAGGACGTGATCGAGCAGATCACCAAGCAGCTCAACAAGCTGGTCGAGGTGGTGAAGGTCGTGGATTTGTCGGAAGCCGAGCACATCGAGCGCGAAATGATGCTGATCAAGGTGCGCGCGGGAGCCAAGGAGCGCGAAGACATGAAGCGCATGGCCGACATCTTCCGCGCCCACGTGATCGACGTGTCCGACAATACCTACACGATCGAGCTCACCGGCGACGGCAGGAAGCTCGACGCGTTCATCCAGGCGCTCGATCAGGGCGCGATCCTCGAAACCGTGCGCACAGGGTCCTGCGGCATCGGCCGCGGCAACCGCATTCTCAGGGTTTAGGAACAAATGGGGTCAGACCCCATTTTCTAGGGAGCAAATCAATGAAGGTGTACTACGACAAGGACGCCGATCTTTCGCTCGTCAAGGGCAAGAAGGTTACGATACTCGGCTACGGCTCGCAGGGTCATGCGCATGCGCTCAACCTGCACGATTCGGGCGTCAAGGTGACCGTCGGGCTGCGCAAGAGCGGGGCCTCGTGGGACAAGGCGAAGAAGGCGGGGCTCAAGGTCGCCGAGATCGGCGAGTCGGTCAAGGGCGCGGACATCGTCATGATGCTGATGCCCGACGAGCACATCGCGGCGGTGTACCAGGCGGAGGTCGAGCCGAACATCAAGAA
>DATFMS010000127.1:0-6758 GCA_035266805.1 Burkholderiales bacterium
GCGAAGGCCCTGTATATCGTGGATAGCGACCAGAAGGCCCTGCTGCCCTGGCTGCGCCTGGACTCGGCACGGATGCCCGGCGCAGCAGGCATTGCGGGAGGAAAGCAGCCATGAGGAACGCGCTCAAAATCGTGCTCGGCCTGTTCTTGCTGGCGATCGTCATCGTCTCCGCCGGGTCCTTCTACACGCTGCAGGAGGGCGAGCAGGCGGTGATCGTCCAGTTCGGCCGGCCCGTGGGGGATCCCGTAACCGACGCAGGGCTGCACGTCAAACTGCCCTTTATCCAGGATGTGCGCCGCTTCGAGAAGCGCCTGCTGATCTGGGACGGCGACCCCAACCAGATCCCCACCAAGGGGCGCGAGTTCATCTGGGTCGACACCACGGCGCGCTGGCGCATCGCCGACGCCAAGAGGTTCCTCGAGAACGTCGCCTCGGAGGCCGGCGCCCGATCGCGCCTGAACGACATCATCGACTCCGTGGTGCGTGACCAGGTTTCGGGCAGCGAGCTGGTGGAGCTGGTGCGCAGCGCCTCGTGGGAAGTTCCCAAGGGCGAGATTCTGCAGGAGGTGCCCGCCGAGGTGCGCGAGAAACTGGAGAAGCGAATTGCCAGCGGACGCGAGGAGATCACCCGCACCATCCTGGCCGAAGCCCGCAAGGTCATTCCCCAGTACGGGATCGAGCTGGTGGATGTGCGCATCAAGCGCCTCGACTACGTGCAGAGCGTGCGGGAGAAGGTCTATACCCGGATGATCTCGGAACGCAAGCGGGTCGCCGCCCAGTTCCGGTCCGAGGGCGAAGGCCGCAGCGCCGAGATCCTGGGGACCATGGAGAAGGAGCTGCGCCAGATTCGCTCCACCGCCTACCGGCAGGTGCAGGAAATCCGGGGCAAAGCCGACGCCGAGGCCACCCGCGTATACGGGGCCGCCTACAACCGCGATCCCGAGTTCTACGCCTTCTCGCGCACCCTGGAGGCCTACAAGGAGGGGCAGAACCAGAACTCGGTGGTGATCCTCACGACCGACAGCGACTACTACCGTTACCTGAAGCGGTCCGGGAAGGCTGGACACTGATGCCGTGAGGCAGATCGGGGCCAGCGCCGATACGGCCGCCGTGTCGGCACGCCAGCCGTGGCGGGCGTCTCAGTCCGCGATCGACTCGAAGATCTCGCCGAAGTGGCCGGCGCTGCGCTTGAACGCCTCGAGCACGTCCGGATCGAAGTGCGACGGCATGGTGCGGCCGTCGCCGACGGTGATGATCTCGACCGCGCTTTCGTGCGACAGGGCCTTCTTGTGCGGGCGCTCCGAGCGCAGGGCATCGTACTGGTCGCAGATGTTCATGATGCGGGCCGAGATGGGGATGACCTGGCCCTTCAGCCGCGCGGGGTAGCCGCTGCCGTCCCAGCGCTCGTGGTGGTGCAGCGCGATTTCGGCGCCCATCCTGAGGTAGGGCGAATCGCCGGTGCCGAGCAGCTGGGCGCCGATCGCGGCGTGCGACTTCATGATTTCCCATTCTTCCTGGGTCAGCGCGCCGCGCTTGGACAGGATCGCGTCGGGAATCGCGATCTTGCCGATGTCGTGCATCGGGCTGGCGTAGTGAATCGCTTCGCAGAACCCCGGATTCATGCCGATCGCCAGGGCGATGTCCTCGGTGTAATAGCTGATGCGGCGCACATGGGCGCCGGTTTCCTCGTCCTTGTAGCTCGCGGCGCGGGTCAGGGTCGCTATCGTCTCGCGGTAGCTGCCCAGCACCTGGCGCGAGCGCTCCTGCACCTGTTGCTCGAGCAGCCGGTTGCGGTCGGCGAGGAAATTGCTGTACTCCTTGAGCAGGAGCACGTTCTTCACCCGCAGCGAAAGCTCGCTGCGGTCGACCGGCTTGGTCAGAAATTCCTGCACTCCCGCCGCCAGCGCGCGCAGCTTCGAGGCGTGGTCCTCGAGCACCGTCACCATGATGACCGGGATCGTGCGCGTGCGCTCGGAGGCTTTGAATGCTTCGGCGACCTGGAATCCGTCCATGGCCGGCATCTGCGCATCGAGCAGCACGATGTCCGGAGCCTCGGCCTCGGCCACGACCACTGCGCGCAGCCCGTTTTCGGCGCTGACCACCCGGTAGCCGTCCGCCTCCATGTGCCGCCGCAGCAGCAGCCGCATGCTTTCGTCGTCGTCGACGACCAGCACCAGGGGGCTCTTTTTGATCGCCTGGATCATCTACGCGCGATCATAGCAGCGCCGCCACCCCCATGACGGCGAACGCCGCCGCCGCGACCACGTTCACCGTGCGCAGCGGGACGCGCCGCAGCAGACGCTCGCCGAAGTAAACCACCGGGACGTTCGCGATCAGCATGCCGAGCGTTGTTCCGGCCAGCACCCAGGCGAACGAGCCGTAGTGCGCGGCGAGGGCGACGGTCGCGACCTGGGTCTTGTCGCCCATCTCGACCAGGAAGAAAGCGACCAGCGTGGCGCCGAACACGCCCAGGCGCGCGAAGCCGTTTTCCTTTTTGTCCAGCTTGTCAGGCACCAGCGTCCACGCCGCCATGGCGAGGAACGACAGGCCGAGGATCCAGCGCAGCAGCCCTGGATCGACCTCGGTCGTGATCCACTTGCCAGCGGCTGCCGCGAGCGCGTGGTTGGCGAGCGTGGCGAACAGGATGCCGAGCACGATCGGCAGCGGGCGCCGGTAGCGCGCCGCGAGGACGAGCGCGAGCAGCTGGGTCTTGTCGCCGACTTCGGCCAGAGCGACCACGCCGGTGGAGACCAGAATCGCTTCCATGCGCCTTCCTTTGCGGGCAAAAAAAAGCCCGGTTTCCCGGGCCTTTTTTCGTGCCGCGCCGGCTTAGACCGGGCGGACGTTCGCCGCTTGCATGCCCTTCGGGCCTTTCTGCGACTCGAACTCGACCTTCTGGCCTTCCTTGAGCGACTTGTAGCCGCTCATCTGGATCGCGCTGTGATGCGCGAAAACGTCTTCGCCGCCCTCGTCGGGGGTAATGAAGCCGAAGCCTTTCTGGTCGCTAAACCATTTCACTGTACCGGTGGCCATACTGTTTCCTTAACTTGATTAGCCGAGGCAAAACCGGGCCTGGGCAGCCGGGCACGACGATCAAGAAGGGGAACTGTCTGCCACTACGGACGCCGGGAACCGGCGGTGAGGGGTCTGCACAAATTCACTGCTTGACTAAGTCTGCGGCGCGCAGTGTACCACGGCCCGGCCGGGGCGCGTTAGGATCGATATTCCCGCACCCCGGTCGCCGAGCGCCCCATGACAGACCTCTCCGACATCGCATCCTCCTCGTTCTGGCGCGTCAACCCGCCCGACGCCGACCCCGCCGAGACGCGCGAATGGCTCGACGCCTTCGACGCCCTGGTGCAGGCCGAAGGGCGCGAGCGCGCCATGTTCCTGCTGCGCAAGCTGCTCGAGCACGCCCGCGCCCGCCGCGTGCCGTTGCCGCCGGTGCTCAACACCCCCTACCGCAACAGCGTGGCGCTCGCCGAGCAGCCGCAGTTCCCGGGCAACCTCGAGCTCGAGCAGCGCCTGTCGGCGATCGTGCGCTGGAACGCGCTCGCGATGGTGGTGCATGCCAACCGCGCCCACCCCGAGCTCGGCGGGCACATCGCCAGCTACGCCTCCGCCGCGGACCTGTTCGAGGTCGGCTTCAACCACTTCTTCCGCGCCGGGGCGGACGGCGACCTGGTGTATTTCCAGCCGCATTCGGCGCCGGGGGTCTACGCCAGAGCCTTTCTGGAAGGGAGGCTGTCGGACGAAAACCTCATGCACTACCGGCGCGAAACCGGCGGCAAGGGCCTGTCCTCGTACTGCCACCCCTACCTGATGCCCTCGTTCTGGCAGTTCCCCACCGGCTCGATGGGGCTGGGGCCGATCACCGCGATCTACCAGGCGCGCTTCATGCGCTACCTCGCCGACCGCGGCCTGAAGGAGTGCGGGACGCGCAAGGTATGGGCCTTCGTCGGCGACGGCGAGATGGACGAGCCCGAGTCGCTCGCCGGGCTGTCGCTCGCCGCGCGCGAGGGCCTGGACAACCTGATCTTCGTCGTCAACTGCAACCTGCAGCGCCTCGACGGCCCGGTGCGCGGCAACGGCTCGGTGGTGCAGGAGCTCGAAGGCCTGTTCGCGGGCGCCGGCTGGAATGTGGTCAAGCTGCTGTGGGGCTCGGACTGGGACCCGCTGTTCGCGCGCGACGACGACGGCGTGCTGCTCAAGCGCCTGCACGAGACGGTGGACGGCGAGTTCCAGACCTACGCCGCCACCGACGGGCGCTTCAACCGCGAGCACTTCTTCAACAAGTACCCCGAGCTCACGGCGCTGATCGCGGACATGTCGGACGACGACATCGACCGCCTGCGCCGCGGCGGCCACGACCCGGTCAAGATCTACGCCGCGTACCACGCCGCGCTGCAGCACAAGGGGCGGCCGACGGTGGTCCTGGCGCAGACCAAGAAAGGCTACGGCATGGGCCACTGGGGGCAGGGCAGGATGGGCACCCACCAGCAAAAGAAACTCGACGACGAGGCGCTGAAGGCCTTTCGCGACCGCTTCGCGGTTCCGATTTCGGACCAGGACGTCACCGCGCTGCGCCTGTACAAGCCCGGCGCGGAGGCGCCGGAGATGAAGTACCTGCACGCCCAGCGCGCGCGCCTCGGCGGCTACCTGCCGGCGCGCACGGCGGCCGCGCCCAGGCTAGCGGTTCCCGGCCTGCCGCGCTTCGCCGAGGGCACCTCGCGCGAGCAGTCGACCACCATGGTGTTCGTGCAGCTGCTCGCGCAACTGCTCAAGGACCCGCAGCTCGGCCCGCGCGTGGTGCCGATCGTGGCCGACGAGGCGCGCACCTTCGGCATGCAGACGCTGTTCCGCCAGAGCGGCATCTATTCAGCGCTCGGCCAGCTCTACGCGCCCGAGGACCACGAGGAGCTGCTGTACTACCGCGAGGCGAAGGACGGACAGATCCTGGAAGAGGGCATCACCGAGGCGGGCGCGCTGTCGTCGTGGCTCGCCGCCGCCACGGCGTACTCCGCGCACGGCGCGCCGATGCTGCCGTTCTACATCTACTACTCGATCTTCGGCTTCCAGCGCGTCGGCGACCTGATCTGGGCCGCCGCCGATTCGCGCGCGCGCGGCTTCCTGCTCGGCGGCACCGCGGGGCGCACCACGCTCTCGGGCGAAGGCCTGCAGCACCAGGACGGCAGCAGCCATCTCGCGGCCTCGACCATCCCGACCTGCCGCGCCTGGGACCCCTGCTTCGGCTACGAGCTGGCGGCGATCGTCGAGGACGGCGCGCGGCGCATGCTCGAGGCGCAGGAGGACGTCTTCTACTACCTGACGGTGGCGAACGAGAACTACGCCCACCCGGCGCTGCCTGCGGGCGCGCAGGAGGGAGTCTTGCGCGGCATGTACCTGCTCGACAAGCGCGCCGGGGCGAAGCTGCAGCTGCTCGGCTCGGGGCCGATCCTGCGCGAGGCGCTCGCCGCGGCGCAGCTGCTCGAGCGCGAGCACGGCGTCGCCGCCAACGTCTGGAGCGTGACGAGCTGGAGCGAGCTCAGGTGGGACGGGCTTGCGTCCTCCGGCCCCTCCGCAGCAATAAGAGAAACAAGAACGGAAACTTCAAAGGCGTGGATCACGCAGTGCCTCGAAGGCACCAAGGGCCCGATCGTCGCTACCAGCGACTACGTGAGCGCGGTGGCCGACCTGCCGCGCGCCTGGGCGCCGCCGGGACGGCGCTACGTGGCGCTCGGCACCGACGGCTTCGGGCGCAGCGATACGCGCCTCGCACTGCGGAAATTCTTCGGTGTTGACCGCGACGCCATAGTCGCCGCGGCGCTGGCCGCGCTTTAGGCTTCCTGCAGCTTGCGCTCGCGGATCGTGCGCGCGAAATCGAGCACGGTCTGCGCCAGCCGCACACGGTCCTCGAGGTTGCGCATCACCGTTTGCGCGATCACCACCTCCATGCCGCAGGCGAGGATGCCGTCGGCTTGGTCTTCGTCCGCGCCGTCGATGACGAAGCCGTCGATCAGCTTGTAATACTCCATCGCCACCGAGCGCGCGGTGACCTCGCGCCCGAGCTCGCGCATCATCTTTCCGGCCGAGCCGGTGAGCGCCTTGCCGCCGACGATCGGCGTCACCGCGATCACCGGCGCGCCGCGCTTGCGCAGCAGCTGGCGCATCCCGCTCACCTCGAGGATCGGCCGGATCGAGTGGAAGGGGTTGCAGGGGCCGATCACCACCGCCTCGAGGTCGTTCGAGTGCAGCGCATCGAGCACCGCGTCGGTGACGCGCGCGTCCTCGGCGCCGGCGTACTGGAACCCCAGCACCGGCGGGTCGCAGGCGAGCTCGTTGAAGTACTCGGGGAACGGCACTGCGCCCTCGGCGGTGAGGACGTGGGTGCGCACCTGGTCGTCGCTCATCGGCAGCACGCGCGCCTCGACCCCGAGCTGGCGGCAGAACTCGAGCGAGATCTCGGTCGGGCTGCGGTCCTCGCGCAGGCCTTGCGTGCGCAACAGCGGCGCGGCGAGCGATTTGTCGCCCAGGATCGGCCGGTCCGGTCCGCCTAGCGACTTGAGCATGCCGTAGAGCGCACGCGTTTCGTCGTGCGGCTCCCAGCCGCTGGCGGGACTGGCGATGTCCGCGAGCGCGTAGAGCACGCTGTCCAGGTCGGGCGAGAAAGCGAGCCCGAGGTGCTCGTAGTCGTCGCCGCTGTTGACCACGACCGTGAGGTCGCGCCCGCGCAGCCGGTACAGCCCGTCCGCGAGCTT
>DATFMS010000128.1:0-3095 GCA_035266805.1 Burkholderiales bacterium
CAGCTGGGACATTAGGAGCCTCTGATTGATCCCCCGCGTACTCGCGACGGAGGCCGATTTCGCCCAGGGCCAGGCGCGACGACCGACGTGTACTTGATGTGCATGAGGGAGGAGCAACGACGCCCTGGGCGAAATCGGCCCCGTCCCGTTGAGGAAGCAAGACAGTCGTTTATGGGTTGCGCCGGAAATCGCCCGCTGTGGGTGCGATGCACTGCATCGCACGGGTGGCCAGGGATGGTTACCCTGGACTTTCTGCGCAGCAGGATTGCGCAGCAGAAAGGCGGGGCTCGCTCATATCGACACATGGGCTGCGCCCCGCGCCTTGCATCGAGTGATTTCCGGGGCAACGCGAGCATGCGGGGGATCAAATCAGAGGCTCCTTACATCGTCTCTGGCGCCGAGACGCCCAGCAAGGCGAGGCCGTTGCGAATCACCTGCTGCACGCCGATCACCAGGGCCAGCCGCGCATTGCGCAGGCGCGAGTCCTCGACGATGAACTGCTCGGCGTTGTAGTAGGTGTGCAGGGTGTTGGCCAACTCGCGCAGGTAGTGCACCAGCGCGTGAGGTGCGCGGTTGGCGGCCGCCTGCTCCAGCACCTCGCCGTAGCGCGCCACCGTGGCCAGCACCGCCTGCTCGTGCGGGCCGCCGAGCAGTCCGACATTGGCCAGTCCCTCGGCGCGCTCGAAGGCGAGTCCCCGCGCGGCGAGCTGCTTCATGACGCTCGCGACGCGCGCGTGCGCGTACTGAATGTAGTACACGGGGTTCTCGTTGGTGCGCGACTTGGCGAGCTCGAGATCGAAATCGAGCGGCTGGTCGTGGCTGCGCATCAGGTAAAAGAGCCTGCAGGCGTCGTTGCCGACTTCCTCGCGCAGCTGCCGCAGCGTCACGAACTGCGCCTCGCGCTTGCCCATGGGCACTTTCTCGCCGCCGCGGAACAGGCTCACGAACTGGATCAGGTTGACTTCCAGGCAGCCGCCGGGCTCGCCCATGGCGGTGAGGCCGGCACGCACGCGGGCCACGTAGCCATGGTGATCGGCGCCGAGCACGTCGATCAGCCGCGCGAAGCCCCGCTCGCGCTTCTCGAGGTGGTAGGCGATGTCGGAGGCGAAGTAGGTCCTCTGGCCATTCTCGCGCACCACCACGCGGTCCTTCTCGTCGCCGAACTCGGTCGCGCGGAACCAGGTGGCGCCTTCCCGGCCGTAAAGCCGGCCCTCGTGCTCCAGCCTCGCGAGCGCGCGATCGATGGCGCCGCTTCTCTCGAGCGCCTTTTCCGAATACCAATGGTCGAAGCGGACTCCGAACTGCTCCAGATCGTCGCGAATGTCGTCGAGCATCCCGGCGAGCGAAAGCTCGAGCACCCGTGTGAAAGAGTCGGCGCCGATCAACTCCCGTGCCCGCGCGATGAGCGCGTCGATGTAGACCTCCTTGTCGCCGGCGGGCGCGTCGGGCGGCAGTCCGGCGAGCACCTCGGCGGCGCTTCGCCGCAAGTCCTCGCCATGGGCGGCGCGCAATTTGCCGGCAATGCCGTGGACATAGTCGCCGCGGTAGCCGTTCTGCGGAAAGGACAGCGCCTCGCCGCAGGCCTCGAGGTAGCGCAGCCAGACGCTGACGGCCAGGATGTCCACCTGCCGGCCCGCGTCATTGATGTAGTACTCGCGCTCGACCCGGAAGCCGGCGGCCGACAGGATGTTGGCCAACGTGGCGCCGTAGGCGGCCTGCCGTCCGTGGCCTACGTGCAGAGGACCTGTGGGATTGGCCGAGACGAACTCCAGCAACACCCGCTCGCCTTTGCCGAGCGTGCCTTGGCCGTAGCCTTCCCCAAGCTCGTGGATCGCGGCCAGCTCGCGGCCGTAGGCCTCGCGCGTGAGAAAGAAATTGATGAAGCCCTTGCCCGCGATCTCGGTGCGCAGCACGAGGGGACTCGCCGGAAGGGCGGCCACGATGCGCTCGGCGAGCTCGCGCGGATTTACGCGCGCCGCCTTGGCCAGGCGCAGCGCGACGTTGGTGGCAAAGTCCCCATGCCTGCTGTCGCGTGTGCGCTCGAGCGTCACGGTGCCCGGCTTGGGAGCTTCCGGCAGAACGTTGCCGGCGAGGGAGGCGAGGGCGCTCGCGAGGAGCTGCTCAAGTTGCTGCTTCAAAGCGGATCCAAGGGAATACGATGCGGAAAACGGCGAATTCTACCCGATCAAAACAGCTCTATCGGGTCCACGTCGAGCGCCCAGCGCACCCGGCGCGCGCTCGGAAGCGATTCCACCTGCGGCAGCCACGCATCGAGGAAGCGGTGCAGCCGGCCCCGATCGGCGCTCTCGAGCAGCAGCTGTGCATGGTAGCGCCCCGCGCGCTTGGGCAGGGCGGCCGGGACAGGCCCGAGCAGGCGCATGCCCTCCATCCCCCCGGCGAGGGCGCGTGCCTCGGTGAGAAAGGCCAATGCGGCCTCGGCGGTGGCGGCCGAGTCGCGCACCGCGGCGAGCCGGCTGAACGGCGGCCACGACGCCTCGCGCCTCTCCTGAAGCGCGGTGCGCGCGAAACCGTCGTAGCCTTCAGCGAGCAGGCCGGCGAGCAAGGGATGCGCGGGGAACTCGGTCTGGATGAGCACCTCGCCCGGCCGCTCGCCCCGTCCGGCGCGGCCCGCGACCTGCACAATGGTCTGGGCAAGGCGTTCCGGCGCGCGGAAGTCGGTGCTGAACAGGCCCTGATCGGCGTTCAGCACCACGACCAGCGTGACGTTGGGGAAGTCGTGTCCCTTCGTGACCATCTGTGTGCCGACGAGAATGCGCCCCTCGCCGGAGGCGATCCGGCTCACGGCTTTTTCCAGGTCGCCGCGGTGGCGTACGACGTCGCGATCCAACCTGACACAGGGCAGGTCCGGGAACATCGCCGCGAGCGACTCTTCGATTCTCTCCGTGCCCTGGCCGACCGGTTTGACCGCGAAGCCGCATTGCGGGCAGCGCGTGGGCAATTGAGACTCGGCGCCGCAGTGATGGCAGCGCAGGCGACCGGCGGCCAGATGAACGGTGAGCCGCGCGTCGCAGTCCGAGCAGGGGGCGATCCAGCCGCACGCGGTGCACAGCAGCGTGGGCGCGTAGCCCCGGCGG
>DATFMS010000129.1:0-2252 GCA_035266805.1 Burkholderiales bacterium
CGCACCCGCGGCGGCTGTTCGAAGTTCTGTCCGAGTGCGGTGCGCTGGCGCGGCTGCTTCCGGAGCTGCGGCCGGACGAGACACTTTATGCCGCGCTCGCACGCGCAGCGCAGGAGCGCGCGCCGCTGACAGTGCGCTTCGCGCTGCTCGTCTGGCCGCTCGACGAACAGGCAGCGGGCGCGCTCTGCGCGCGCCTGCGCGCGCCGAACGAGGTGAAGGAGCTCGCGCTCGCGACCTGCCGCTGCCGAGAGCCGATCCGCGGCGCCGATCGCGCGGGGCCTGCCGCGCTGCTCGAGACGCTCAAGCGCGCCGATGCGCTGAGGCGAGGCGAGCGCTTCGGCGAGCTGCTTGCAGTCGCCCGCTTTGCCGAACCGGGCGCGCCAATCGCGCTCGCGATCGAGCGTCTGCAAGGCGCGCTCGAGGCGGCGCGGGGCGTGGACGCCGCCGCGCTCGCGAAAGCCGCGGCATCGCCGGCCGAAATCCCGGCACGGCTCGACCGCGCGCGAGAGCAGGCGATCGCCGCCGCGCTTGCGCAGGACTAGAGCAGGCGGCCGATCAGGTACACCGCGAGCGAGAGCACCACGGTGCTGGCGAAGGGGATGTAGTAGGTGCGCCCGCGCAGCGGGACCTTGAGGTCTCCGGGCAGCCGCCCCAAGCCCAGGCGCGAGAACCACGGCTGCACCGCGGAAAGCACCGCGAGCGCGACGAATAGGGTCAACAGCCACTTCAGCACGGTGAAACGCCTCCTAAACGCTGCGCCCGGGAGGCGCTAAACTCGCGCCCTTTGACCGGTCAGGGGGAAAGACGATGATCGACCTCTACACTTGGGGCACGCCGAACGGCCGCAAGGTTTCCATCATGCTGGAGGAGTGCGCCCTGAAGTACCGCGTGCACAGCATCGACATCGGCAAGGGCGACCAGTTCAAGCCCGAGTTCGTGGCGATCAACCCCAACAGCAAGATCCCAGCGATCGTAGACTCCGAAGGGCCCGACGGCAAGCCGATGTCGCTGTTCGAGTCCGGCGCGATCCTGGTCTATCTCGCCGGCAAGACCGGAAAGTTCCTGCCGCGCTCGGTGCGCGACAAGTACGACGCGCTGCAATGGCTGATGTTCCAGATGGGCGGCGTTGGGCCGATTTTCGGCCAGGCGCACCATTTCATCCGCGCCAAGAAGGACGAGATCCCCTATGGCACCGAACGCTACACCAAAGAGGCGCGGCGCCTCTACGGCGTGCTCGACGCGCACCTCGCCACGACTCCGTTTCTCGCCGCAGGCGAGTACACGATCGCCGACATCGCGACTTACCCTTGGACGGCGCGCCACGGTTGGCATCGGGTCGATCTGGCCGAGTTTCCCAACGTGAAGCGCTGGTTCGACACCATTTCGCGCCGCCCGGCCGTGGCGCGCGGGATGGCCGTCCCCTTCCTGAACTGAGCCCCGTGCTGGAGCTGCTGGCGCTGCCGGCGGGCGCAGGCGCCGCCGCGCGCGCGCCGCTGGTGTTCGTGCACGGCGCCTACGTCGGCGCGTGGTGCTGGGCGGAGCATTTCCTGCCGTGGTTCGCCGGGCGCGGCTACCCGGTGTACGCGCTGTCGCTGCGCGGCCACGGCGGCAGCGGCGGCCGCGACCGGCTGCACGGCTTCGGCCTGGCGGATTTCGCCGAAGACCTGGCGTCGGCGGTGGACGGCCTCGAGCGCGCGCCGGTGCTCATAGGGCATTCGATGGGCGCGCTGGTGGTGCAGAAGTACCTCGAGCGCAACCCGGGCGCGGCGCGCGCCGCGGCGCTGTTCTGCCCCGTGCCGCCATTCGGCGTTCTGCCGGCGTCGTTCTCTCTCGCCCTGGCCCGCCCCGCGCTGTTCGCCGAGATCAACGCGCTCGCCTTCGGCGGGCGCGCCTCGCGCGCGGCGCTGCAGGAAGCGCTGTTCGCCGGTCCGGTGGATGCCGAGCGCCTCGAGCGCTACTACGCGCGCATGCAGCCCGAGTCGCGGCGCGCGATCCTCGACATGAGCGGCTGGGGCCTGCCGCAGAGCTGGCGCGCGACGCTGCCCGAGACGCTGGTGATCGGCGCCGAGCGCGACGTGCTGATCGCTCCCGCGCTCGCGCAGACCACCGCGCAGCTGCTCGGCGCCGAGTACCGGTTGCTGCCCGGGCTCGGCCACGCGGTGATGCTCGAGCCGGGCTGGCGCGCAGCGGCGCAGGCGCTCGACGAATGGCTTGCGGCGCGGGCGCCCTGATCAGGGCGCCTTCTTCGCGTA
>DATFMS010000130.1:0-3316 GCA_035266805.1 Burkholderiales bacterium
CGCTGCTCGCCAGCGCGGTCGCGTTCCTGATCTATTTCCGCCTCATCGCCGACGTCGGCGCGACGCGCGCGCTGACCGTCACCTTCCTCATCCCGGCCTTCGGCGTGCTCTGGGGCCGGCTGTTCCTCGGCGAGGCGCTGCCCGCCGGCATGCTCGGCGGAGGTGTTTTGATCGTGGCCGGGACAGTCCTCGTGACTCGCGGTTAAAATCGGGGTCAGAGTCGAATTAATTAATTCGACTCTGACCCCGATTTTTATGACCCACTATCCCCACCTGTTCCGGCCGCTCGACCTGGGCCACGTCACGCTTGCCAATCGCATCATTATGGGCTCGATGCACACCGGGCTCGAGGAGCGGCCCGACGGCATGGAGCGCCTGGCGGCGTTCTACGCCGAGCGCGCGCGCGGCGGCGCGGCGCTGATGGTGACCGGCGGCTTTTCCCCCGACCAGGCGGGCAATCTCGGCCCGCACCCGGCGATGATGGCGAGCGCCGCCGACTGCGAGCGCCACAAGGTCATCACGCGCACGGTGCACGGCGCCGGCGGGCGCATCTGCCTGCAGGTGCTGCACGCGGGGCGCTACGGCAAGCACGGCGGGACGGTCGCGCCGTCGGCGCTCAAGTCGCCGATCAACCCGATCGTGCCGCGCGAGATGAGCGCGGGCGAGATCGAGCGCACGCTCGATGCGTTCGCCGCCAGCGCGGCGCTCGCGCGCGAGGCCGGCTACGACGGCGTCGAGGTGATGGGCTCGGAGGGCTACCTGATCACGCAGTTCCTCGCCCCGCGCACCAACCAGCGCGCCGACGACTGGGGCGGCAGCCTGGCCAACCGCATGCGCTTCGCGGTCGAGGCGGTGCGCCGCACGCGCGCCGCGGTCGGCGCCGATTTCATCGTCATCTACCGCATCTCCGCGCTCGAGCTGGTCGAGGGCGGCCTGGCCGGCGAGGAGATCGTCGAGGTCGCCAAGGCGATCGAGGCCGCCGGCGCGTCGCTGCTCAACACCGGCATCGGCTGGCACGAGGCGCGCATCCCGACGATTTCGCAGGCCGTGCCGCGCGGCGGCTTCGCCTGGGTCACGAGGCGCCTGAAGGAAGCGGTCGGCATCCCGGTGATCGCCTCCAACCGGATCAACGCGCCCGAGGTGGGCGAAGCGATCCTCGCGCGCGGCGACGCCGACATGGTTTCGCTCGCGCGCGCGCTGCTGGCGGACGCCGAGTTCGCGAACAAGGCGCAAGCGGGCGACCGCGCCGGCATCAACGTCTGCATCGCCTGCAACCAGGCCTGCCTCGACCACATTTTCGTCGGCCGCTTCGCCTCGTGCCTGGTCAACCCGCGCGCGGGACGGGAAACCCAACTGGTTTTCAGGAAGACTTCGCGCAAGAGGAAGATTGCGGTAATCGGCGGCGGTCCCGCAGGGCTGTCCTGCGCCGCGGTCGCCGCCGAGCGCGGCCACGAGGTGACGCTGTACGAGAAGAACGCCGAGCTCGGCGGCCAGTTCAACCTGGCGAAGAGGATCCCCGGCAAGCAGGAGTTCGCCGAATCGGTGGCCTACTTCGCCGAGCGCCTGCACCGGGCCGGGGTGACGGTGAAGCTCAATTGCTCACCAAAAGTAGAAGAACTCAAGGACTACGACGAGGTCGTTCTTGCCACCGGCGTCGACCCGCGCCGGCCGGAGATTCCCGGCATTGAGCACCGCAGCGTGGTCGGCTACGCCGACGTGCTCGCGGGCCGCGCCGCGGTCGGCGAGAAGGTCGCGATCGTCGGCATGGGCGGGATCGGCTTCGACGTCGCGCTGTACCTGCTCGAGCGCGAGAGCCGCGCGACGCTCGAGCCGCAGGCGTTTCTTTCGCACTGGGGCATTTCACCTTCAGGAAATCTTTCGCCACCCGCCCAGGCGGCCCCCGCGCACCGCATCACCATGCTCAAGCGGTCGACGACGCCGTTCGGCGATACACTCGGCAAGACGACCGGCTGGGTGCACCGCACCGAGCTGGCGAGAAACGGGGTGAAGATGCTGAAAGGGGTCAAGTACCTCGGGATCGACGACCAGGGCCTGCACGTCGCGCTCGACGGCGAGCAGGAGATCGTGGCCGCCGACACCGTGATCCTGTGCGCGGGCCAGGTGTCGCGGCGCGAGATCGACGCGCCGCACGTGATCGGCGGCGCGCGCGAGGCGGGCGAGCTCGACGCCAAGCGCGCCATGCTCGAGGGCGCCGAGCTGGCGGCGCGGCTATGAGCGCGAGCCCGGCTCCCATTGCGGTCGTGGTGGGCGTCGGCGAGGGCCTGGGCTATGCGCTCGGCAAGCGCTTCGCCGCCGCCGGCTTCAAGGTCGCGCTCGCGGCGCGCAACGCCGAGCGCGTCGAGCGCCTCGCCGAGGCGATCATCGAGGGCGGTGGCCAGGCGCTCGCGCTGCCGACCGACGCGCGCGACGAGCGCGAGGTGATGGAGCTGTTCGACGCGCTCGAAAACGAGCACGGCCCGGTGCAGGTGACGGTCTTCAACGCCGGCGCGATGTACCGCTCGCCGATCGCCGAGATGCCGGCCGACATGTTCGAGGAAGTATGGCGCGCGGGCTGCTACGCGGGATTCCTGGTCGGGCGCGAGGCGGCGCGCCGCATGGCGCCGCGCGCGAACGGCACCATCCTTTTCACCGGCGCCACCGCGTCGCTGCGCGGCGGCGCGCAATTCGCCGCCTTCGCCGCGGCCAAGCACGGCCTGCGCGCGCTCGCGCAGTCGATGGCGCGCGAGCTGGGGCCAAAGGGCATTCACGTCGCCCACGTCGTGATCGACGGCAGGATCGACGCGCAGAGCGAGGACGTCGGGCTCGCGCCGGACGCGATCGCCGAGACTTATTACCGCCTTTACACACAATCGCGATCGGCCTGGACATTCGAGGCCGATCTGCGGCCCTGGGCCGAGAAGTTCTAGCTTAGAATCCCCGCAGATCGGCTCGCGGGAGAGCGCATTGGGAACGGTGGTTGCACTATCCGGGCAGGTGGGCGGGGCGAAGCTCGCGGACGGGCTGTACCGGCTGCGCGGGCGCGACCTCGCGGTCGTGGTCAACACCGGCGACGACTACGAGCACCTCGGCCTCGCCTTCTCGCCCGACCTCGACAGCGTGCTCTACGCGCTGGCGGACATCGCCAGCGCCAGCAGCGGCTGGGAGCCGCACAACGAAACGCGCGCGCTCTACGGCATGCTCAAGTCGCTCGGCGGCCCCGACCGGCCGATCCTGGGCGACAAATCGCTCGCCGCGCCGCTGCTGCGCGCGCAGGGCCTGCGCCAGGACCGCGGCCTGACCGACATCACGCTCGAGT
>DATFMS010000131.1:0-4152 GCA_035266805.1 Burkholderiales bacterium
CTCGACGACTGGGACTACTGCTCGCCGCAGCTCGAGCAGCTGTACAACGAATTGAACGCCGGCAGCGCGTCGCGCGCCTTCGATCTCGACCCTGCGCAGCTGATGGCGCCGCTGCCGCGCGCGCACCAGTTCGCCGACGCCTCGAGTTTCCTGATCCACGCCGAGCTGATCCGCAAAGCTCGCCGGCAGGCGCTGCCCGCGTGGTGGAAGAGCGAGCCGATGATGTACCAGGGCTGCTCCGACCCCTTTCTCGGCCCGCGCGACGACATCGTCGCCGCCGAGGACCTCGGCATCGACCTCGAGGCCGAGATCGCGGTGGTGACCGGCGACGTGCCGATGGGCACCGAGCGCGACAAGGCCGCCTCTCACATCCGCCTGTTCGTGCTGCTGAACGACGTTTCGCTGCGGAACCTGGTCGGCAAGGAGCTCGAGAAGGGATTCGGCTTTTTCCAGTCCAAGCCGCCTTCGGCGCTGTCGCCGGTGGCGGTGACGCCGGACGAGCTGGGCGCGGCCTGGGACGGCAAGCGCGTGCACCTGCCGCTGCGGATCGAGGTCAACGGCGAGCTGCTCGGCGAGCCGAACGCGGGCAAGGACATGCAATTCCACTTCGCGCGCCTGATCGAGCACGCGGCGAAAACCCGCCCCTTGTCCGCCGGCACGCTGGTCGGCTCGGGAACGGTGTCGAACCGCGACCGCAAGACCGGCGCCGGCTGCCTGTTCGAGCGCCGCGCGGAAGAGATCATCAAGCGCGGCGAGGCCGAGACTCCGTTCCTCAAAGCGGGCGATACGGTGAAGCTCGAGATGCGCGACGCCGAGGGGCGCTCGATCTTCGGTATGATCGAGCAACAGGTAACGGTGCCGGCATGATCAATCCGCTCAATATCCCGAATCGCTGGGCCTACGCGCTCGGCGCGCTGGCCTGCGCCGGGCTGCTCGGCAACGCCTACGTGCTGCAGTACTTCCAGGGGCAGGACCCCTGCCCGCTGTGCCTGGTGCAGCGTGTGTTCTATGCCCTTTTCGCACTCGCCTTCCTCGCCGGCGCGATCCACGCCCCGAAACGCGGCTGGAACTACCTCTACGGCGGACTGGGCCTGGTGTTCGCGCTCGCCGGCGGCGGCGTCGCGGCGCGCCAGGTCTGGCTGCAGCACCTGCCGCCCGACCAGGTGCCGCAGTGCGGGCCGGACCTGGAGTTCATGATCGAGCACTTCCCGATCTCTCGCACGCTGACCTTCCTCGTACGCGGCTCGGGCCAGTGCGCCGAAGTGCACTGGCGCTTCCTCGGCCTGTCGATCGCCGAGTGGTCGCTGCTGTGGTTCGCCGGCCTCGCCGTCTACGCGCTCTGGCTCGCGCTGCGGCGGAAAGCCGGCAGCTGAACCCGGATTTCGCCCAACGCCGCCAGCGCGGCCTCGGCGTTCTCGTCCTCGCGCAGCTCGAAGGCGTCGAAACCGGCGCGCTCCAGGAACGGCAGCAGGTCGCTCCCCACGTCGCCGAACGCACGCAACTCGCCGCGCCAGCGGTAGCGCTCGCGCAGCAGGCGCGCCGCCGAGAGCGCGCGGCCGTCGGCGAACCCGCCGACGCGCAGCGCGATCAGGTGGAAGACGTGCAGGTCCCTCTCGATCGCGGCCGGGTCCTCGTGGCCCTCGAGCCAGACCCCGAGCGAGCAGTAGCGCCAGCGCAGCACTTCGCCGCGCGCGCGCCACAGCGCGAGAGGGACGATCACGTCGCCTTCGCGCGGCGCATCCTCGGCCTCAGCCGGCAGCCGCAGCCAGCGGTCGTATTCGATCCGGCGACGTTTGATCAGCGTAGTCATAGACTCTTTCCTTGAAGGGTTCGATTCCGATTCGGCGCACGACGTCGACGAAGCGCTCGGCGTCCGAGTCGCGGCGCTCGAGGTAGACCTCGATCAGGCGCTCGATGGCGTCGGGCACCTCGGCCGCGGAGAGCGCCGGACCCAGCACGCGCCCGAGCGCGGCCTGCGCGCCCTGGCTGCCGCCGATCTCGAGCTGGTAGAACTCCTCGCCGTGCTTGTCGACGCCGAGGATGCCGATGTGGCCGACGTGGTGGTGGCCGCAGGCGTTCATGCAGCCGGAGATGTTGAGGTCGAGCTCGCCGATGTCGAATAGGTAGTCGAGGTCGTCGAAGCGGCGCTGGATCGCGTCGGCGAGCGGGATCGAGCGCGCGTTGGCGAGCGAGCAGAAGTCGCCCCCCGGGCAGGAGATGATGTTGGTCAGCAGGCCGACGTTGGGCGTTGCGAGCCCGAGCGCGCGCAGCGCCTGCCACAGCGCGGGCAGGTCGCGCCGCGCGACGTCGGCGAACACCAGGTTCTGCTCGTGCGTGACGCGCAGCTCGTCGCCGCTGTAGCGCTCGGCGAGGTCGGCGATCGCCTCCATCTGCCCGGCGCTGACGTCGCCCGGCGGCACCCCCGTCTTCTTCAGCGACAGGGTTACCGCGCAATACCCGGGCAGCTTGTGCGGATGCACGTTGCGCCGCTCCCAGGCGGCGAAACCCGGGACAGACCGCACCTTTTTAAGCGTGAATTCAGCGTCTTGATGAGTTAAATCGGGGTCTGTCCCCGGTTTGGTGAAGCGGGCGGCGACGCGCTGGACCTCGCTCTCGGTGAGGGTGGCGGGGCCGTCCTTCAGGTGGGCCCACTCGGCTTCGACTTCGCGCGCGAAGGCTTCGGGGCCGCGTTCCTTGACCAGGAACTTGATCCGCGCCTTGTGGAGGTTGTCGCGCCGGCCGTGGCGGTTGTAGAGCCGCAGGATTGCTTCGAGGTAGGACAGCAGGTGGCGCCAGAGCAGGAACTCGCGGATGACGTGGCCGACGATCGGGGTGCGGCCGAGGCCGCCGCCGGTTGAGACGCGAAAACCGGGGACAGACCCCGATTGTTTCGAATCGGGGTCTGTCCCCATGACCGCGGCGAGGCCGATGTCGTGCACCAGGATCGCGGCGCGGTCGGCAACGCTGCCCGAGACCGCGATCTTGAACTTGCGCGGCAGCCAGCTGAATTCCGGGTGCAGGGTCGACCACTGGCGGATCAGCTCGCACCAGACGAAGGGATCGACCACCTCGTCGGGCGCGACGCCGCCGAAGTGATCGGCGGTGACGTTGCGGATGCAGTTGCCCGAGGTCTGGATCGCGTGCATCTGCACCGTCGCCAGCTCGGCCAGGATGTCGGGCACGTCCTCCAGCCGCGGCCAGTTGAACTGGATGTTCTGGCGCGTGCTGAAGTGGCCGTATCCGCGATCGTAGCGGCGCGCGATGTGCGCCAGCTTGCGCAGCTGCGCCGCCGAGAGCAGGCCGTAGGGGATCGCCACGCGCAGCATCGGCGCGTGGCGCTGGATGTAGAGGCCGTTCCTCAGCCGCAGCTGCTTGAACTGCTCCTCTTCCAGCTCGCCGGCGAGGTAGCGCCGGGTCTGGTCGCGGAACTGGGCAACGCGCTGCTCCAGCAGCTGCTGGTCGATGTCGTCGTAGCGGTACATGGGCGCGCAGCGTACGGGGCGCCGTCCGCGGGCGGAAATACCGATTGCTCACATCGTTATAACCATCGAGTTCGTGTCGGCATCCTTATATTCCGAGGCGCGCTATGCATAGCGCCATCGATTCCTTCCGCCCGGGGCGGCCGCTTCCTAGACTGCCCGGCTCACCCAATCGCGAAGGAGGCAACACATGAGTGTGCGCATCGGCGACCTGGCGCCCGACTTCACCCAGGACTCCACTGAGGGAGAGATTCGCTTCCACGCATGGCTCGGCTCGGGCTGGGGCGTGCTGTTGTCCCACCCGAAGGACTTCACCCCGGTGTGCACCACCGAGCTCGGCCTCACCGCCAAGCTCAAGAGCGAGTTCGACCGGCGCGGCGCTAAGGTGCTGGCGGTGAGTGTCGACCCGGTCGAGTCGCACCGCCGCTGGATCGGCGACATCGACGAGACGCAGCGCACCCGGGTCAACTTCCCGATTCTCGGCGACCCCGACCGCAAAGTCGCGGAACTGTACGGCATGATTCACCCGAACGCGGACGACACTCTCACGGTGCGCTCGGTGTTCGTGATCGACCCGGCGAAGAAGATCCGCGCCACCATCACCTACCCGGCCTCGACCGGGCGCAACTTCGACGAGATCCTGCGCCTGATCGATTCGCTGCAGCTCACCGAC
>DATFMS010000132.1:0-11833 GCA_035266805.1 Burkholderiales bacterium
CCGCACGGAAGCTCTCACACCGACCCACAATTCAATCACAAACGACGGAGCAGAATCCCATGAGAATCACACCAGTGTTGCTTGCCGGCGCTGTCGCGTTATCGCTCTCGATCGCCGCCCAGGCCGCGCCGATCGTCGTCAAAGTCAGCCACGTGGTGGCCGAAGGCACGCCCAAGGGACAGGCCTCGCTCAAGTTCAAGGAGCTGGCCGAGAAAATGCTTCCCGGCAAAGTTCAGGTGCAGGTATTCCCCAGCTCGCAGCTGTTCGGCGACGCCAAGGAGATGGAGGCGTTGCTGCTCGGCGACGTGCAGATCATCGCGCCGTCGCTTTCGAAGTTCTCGCGCTACACCAAGAAGCTGCAGCTGTTCGACCTGCCGTTCCTGTTCGACGACATCGCCGCGGTGGACCGCTTTCAGCACGGCCCGGAGGGCAAGGCGCTGCTCGACGCGATGAAGTCCAAGGGCATCAAGGGTCTGGGCTACTGGCACAACGGCATGAAGCAGCTCTCGAGCGACAAGGACCAGCTCAAGCGTCCGACGGACGTCAAGGGCCTCAAGTTCCGCATCCAGGCTTCCGACGTGCTCGAGGCGCAGTTCCGCGCGCTCGGCGCCAACCCGCAGAAGATGGCCTTCAGCGAGGTCTACCAGGCGCTGCAGACCGGCGTGGTCGACGGCCAGGAGAACACCTGGTCCAACATCTACACCCAGAAGTTCTACGAGGTGCAGAAGACCATCGCCGAGACCAACCACGGCGTGATCGACTACATGGTGATCACCAACGCCAAGTGGTGGGATGGGCTGCCGGCCGACGTGCGCAACGGGCTCGCGCAGGCCATGGAGGAAGCGACCAAGTTCGGCAACGACCTCGCCAGCAAGCTCAACGAGCGCGACCGCAAGCGCATCGCGGACGCCGGCAAGGCCAAGATTCAACCCCTGTCGAAGGATGACGTCGCCGCCTGGCGCAAGGCGATGGCGCCGGTGTGGCAGAAGTTCGAGGGCGACATCGGCAAGGATCTGATCGCGGCGGCGCAGAAGGCGAACCGCTAACCCGTCCGCAACGCAGGCGCAGGCGGCATCGATGCGCTGGGACTGGTTCCACCGGCTGGAGGAAGGCCTGATCGCCTTCCTCCTCGCCGTCATGACGCTCATCACCTTCAGCCAGGTGGTGGCGCGCTACGTGTTCAACTTCAGCTTCGTCTGGGCGCTCGAGCTGGTTACCTACCTGTTCGGCTTCCTGATCTTCTTCGGCATGGCCTATGGCGTACGGGTCGGCACGCACATCGGCGTCGACGCCCTGGTCAAGGCGCTCAAGCCGACGGCCGCGCGCATCGTGGGCGCCACGGCCGCCCTGTTGTGCGTCGCCTACTCGGTGATCATCTTCATCGGCGCCTGGACCTACGTCGCCAAGATGTACGAGATCGGCATCATGGCCGAGGACCTGCCGATTCCGCAGTGGGTGCCGCGGCTTTCGCTGCTGTTCGGCTTCGGCCTGCTGATTGTTCGCTTTGCCGAGGCCTTCTTTCGCATCGTGACGGGCCGCGAGACGCGCCTGCAGGTCGCCGACGAGGCCGCCGACGCGTTGAAGCACAAGGACGATTTCAAGGCGTGACTACCGCCGCCCTGTTCATCATGCTGTTCTCGTTCATGCTGCTCGGCATGCCGATCGCGGTCGCGCTCGGCCTGTCGTCGGTGCTCACGATCCTGTTCTTCGGCCAGGACTCGCTCGCTTCGCTGTCGCTCAAGCTGTTCGAGACCTCCGAGCACTTCACGCTGCTGGCCATTCCCTACTTCATCCTGGCCGGCGCCTTCATGACCACGGGCGGCGTGGCGCGGCGCATGATCCGCTTCGCCATCGCCTGCATCGGCCACCTGCGCGGCGGGCTGGCGATGGCCTCGGTGCTCGCCTGCATGCTGTTCGCCGCGGTGTCGGGTTCGTCCCCCGCCACAGTGGTCGCGGTGGGCTCGATCGTGATCGCCGGCATGATGCGCGCCGGCTACACCCAGGACTTCGCCGCCGGCGTGATCTGCAACGCCGGCACGCTCGGCATCCTGATCCCGCCCTCGATCGTGATGGTGGTCTACGCCGCCGCCACCGAAACCTCGGTCGGCAAGCTGTTCATGGCAGGCGTCATTCCGGGGATCGTGCTCGGCCTGATGCTGATGGTCGCGATCTACGTCCGCGCGCGCATGATCGACCTGCCGCGCCAGCCGCGCGCCACCCTGCGCGAGGTGCTGGTCGCGGGGCGCGATTCGCTCTGGGGCCTGCTGCTGCTGGTGATCATTCTCGGCGGCATCTACGGCGGCGTGTTCACCCCCACCGAGGCGGCGGGCGTGTCGGCGGTCTACGCCTTCTTCGTCGCCGTCTTCGTCTACCGCGACATCGGCCTCAAGCAGGTGCCGAAGGTTCTGGTCGACGCGGCGCGCGTGACCGTGATGCTGATGTTCATCATCGCCAACGCGCTGCTGTTCGCCCACGTGCTCACCACCGAGCGCATCCCGCAGGTGATCGCCGAGCACATCGTCGCCATGGGCATGGCGCCGTGGCAGTTCCTGATCGTGGTCAACATCCTGCTGCTGATCGCGGGCAACTTCATGGAACCGACCGGGATCATCCTGATCCTGGCGCCGATCCTGTTCCCGATCGCCACCCACCTCGGCATCGACCCGATTCACCTCGGCATCATCATGGTGGTCAACCTGGAGATCGGCATGGTCACACCGCCGGTCGGCCTCAACCTGTTCGTCACCTCCGGCATCACCGGCATGTCGATCATGCAGGTGGTGCGCGCCGCGCTGCCCTGGCTGTCCGTGCTGCTGCTGTTCCTGGTGTTCGTGACCTACGTGCCTCAGCTCTCGATCTGGTTGCCGGGCAAGTTGTTCTGAGGTCTTAGCGAGAAGCGCGGCTCGAACGCGCTGAACAGATCGAGATACTGCTCGAGCAGCCGGCTCATGAGGAAGTTCCGCCGCACCGATTCGCGCGCCGCGCTGCCCATCCGGCGCCGCAGGTCCGCGTCCTTCAGCAGCTGCACCATGCGCTCGGCGGCCTGCTCGACGGTCGACACGCGAAAGCCGCTCACCCCGTCCTCGATCTGCTCGCGAATGCCGCCGCAGTCGCCGCCGATCACCGCCGCCCCCTTCCACATCGCCTCGGTGACGGTCAGCCCGAAGCCCTCGCGCAGCGATTTCTGCAGCACCACCGCCGCGCGTCGCTGCAGCGCGTTGACCAGCGCGCTGTCCTCGGCGGTGAGGATCAGGATGCGCTCCTCCTTGCACTCAAGCAGCGACTCGAACACCTTCTGGCCTTCGGGATCGTCGGTCGCCACATTGCCGAGCAGCACCAGCGTCGCGTCGACCTCCTTGCGCGCCAGCCTGAACGCTTCTATCACGCCCTTGGGATCCTTCCAGCGGTCGAAGCGCGAGATCTGGGCCACGATCGGCAGGTCGTCCGGGATGCCGTAGTGCTCCAGCCGGTCCTTGATCTCGGCATCGTCCAGTTCCCGGTTCTTGATCGAGAACGGGTCGATCGCAGGCATGAAGAACAGCTGCGGGATCTCGAGCCTCTGCGCGTACTCCGGCAGCGACATCACCACCGCGTCGTATTGCTCGACGAACCCCCGCAGGTAGTCCCAGGCCTCCTGGTTCGGCCGCGAAAGGTCGAGGTGGCAGCGCCAGATCCAGGGACAGGTATGGCGGAAATGCGTCACCAGCGGCAGCGGCTGCGGATCGTGCACCACCACCACGTCGGCGTCCACGTCCATGCGCAGGGAGTTGTGAAACACGATCTGCTCGTAGTGCTGCTTCTTCATCTCGGTCAGGTCGATCTCGCCGCCCTGCAGCGCGTTGTGCAGTTTCTTTGTGACGCTGAAGAAATCGGGGCTGCCCTGGATCAGCCGCCAGTCGGCGCGGATCCCGATCGCCCGCTGCGCCAAGGTCAGCGACGACAGGATCTCGGCCACGCCGCCGCCGTAGAAGGTGGAGCTGATGTTGACCACGCGCAGGTCGTGCAGCCGCTTGGCCTTGAGCATGATTCGTTCGATCGCCTCGCCGCCGATCAGCTCCTCGTATTGCTCAATGCGCAGCGGGTAGAAGAATTTCTCCATGCCTGCTCCTCAGAATGTCCTGGGCGCTTCGCGCGCCGCGGCGCGCAGCTCGCTCGCTGCCTGCTCCGGCGCTTTCACGTTGACCACGATGCGCGAACCGAGCTCAAAGCCCGCCGGGGTCGTCACGCGCGGCAGGATTTCGATGAACCAGTGGCTGGCGGCCCGGTGGACCAGGTCGAGCGGCGGACTGGCGACCACCAGATTGTAGTGCGGCTCGCCGAGGCAGGCCCGCAGCGCGGCGACGACGCGCGTAAGGTGGCTCGCGAGGTCGTCGAGCTCCCCTTCCTCAACCTCGAGGAAGCTCGGGCAATGTCGTCGCGGCACGACCTGCAGCTGGTAGGGATTGCGCGAAGCGTACGGCGCGATCGTGACGAAGCTCGAGCTCTCGAGCACCATGCGCTCGCCGGCGCTGCGCTCGTCCTTGAGCACCCGGCAAAGGCCGCAGCGCCCGTGCTCGTCGAAGAACGCGATCTCGTCGTTCACCCGGCGCCGCGTCTCGGGCGACACCGCGGGCGTGGCGACGATCTGCGAGTGCGGGTGCCTCAGGCTGGTGCCTGCGCGCGCCCCCTGGTTGCGGAACAGCACCACCTGCCGCACGCTGCCGTCGCGCGCCGCGAGCGCACGGTAGCGCCGCGCGTACATCTCGAGTACCCGCCGCGCCTGATCGACCGGCATCGCCCCGAGCGTGGTTGCATGCTCCGGCGACTCGACGATCACTTCGTGATAGCCGCGGCCCGGGAGCGCACGTCCCGATCCGGCGTGCTTGCCGTCAGTGGCCGGCTCGGGCGGGGTCGAGAGCACCGGATACTTGTTCGGCAGCGCGCGCACCAGCCAGCGGCCGTCCGGCCCTTCGATGGCGTCGACCGCCGAGGTGGCGTGCTGCTCGTGCCCGGCGCAAAACGGGCACGACGCCACATCGCCGGCGCCACCATCGTGGGGGCGCATCGCGCGCGCCGGGTTGATGATCACCCAGTCGCGCGTGATCGGATCCTGGCGCAATTCGGACACGCCGACGATTCTAGCAAGCCGTGCGTCAGCCGCGCGCGAGATTGTCGGCGGTGTTGATCAGCGCTATATGCGACAGGGCCTGGGGAAAGTTGCCCAGCTGCCGGCGCGCGCGTGGGTCGTACTCCTCGGCCAGCAGCCCCACGTCGTTGCGCACCGCGAGCAGGCGTTCGAACAGCTCGCGCGCCTCGTCGCGACGCCTCATCATCGCCAGGTTGTCGGCAAGCCAGAAGCTGCACGGCAGGAACGCGCCTTCGCCCGGCGCCAGCCCGTCGACGCCGTCGTCCTGCTGCAGGTAGCGCTGGACGAAGCCGTCCTTGGTCAGCTCCCGCTGCACTGCCTCAACGGTGCCCGCCACGCGCGGATCGCGCGCCGGCAGGAAGCCGATCTTGGGGATCATCAGCAGCGAGGCGTCGAGCGCGCTGCCGCCGTAGTACTGCACGAAGGCCTTGCGCCCGGTGTCGTAGCCGTTGGCGCAGACGTCGCGGTGCACCGCGTCGCGCAGCTTGCGCCAGCGATCGACGGGACCTTCGAGCCCGTGCCTTTCGACCGCCTTCACCGCGCGGTCGAAGGCCACCCAGGCGAGCACCTTCGAGTACGTGAACTGGCGCGGTTTGCCGCGCACCTCCCAGATGCTCGCGTCCGGCTCGCGCCAGCGCGATTCGAGCGCATCGAGCAGCACGCGCTCGACGCGCCAGGCATCGTGGTCGTAGTCCACCTTGTGCATGCGCGCGACGTGCATCATGTCCATGATCGAGCCGTAGGCGTCGAGCTGGACCTGGCCGTGCGCGCCGTTGCCGCTGCGCACCGGCGCGCTGCCCGCGTATCCCGGCAGCCAGTCGAGCTCCATCTCCGGCACGCGCCGCTCGCCGGCGATGCCGTAGAGCACCTGCAGCTGCTCGGGGCGCCCGGCGACCGCGCGCAGCAGCCAGTCGCGCCAGGCGCGCGCCTCGTCGACGTAGCCCGAGGTGAGCAGGACGTAGAGGGTGAACGCCGCGTCGCGCAGCCAGCAGAAACGGTAATCCCAGTTGCGCCTTCCGCCGAGCTGCTCCGGCAGCGAGCTGGTCGGCGCGGCGACGATGCCGCCCGTTGGGGCGTAGGTGAGCGCCTTGAGCGTGAGCAGCGAACGCTGGACCGCTTCGCGCCAGGCCCCGTGGCCGGCATAACGCCCGCTCCAGTCGCGCCACCAGGCGTCGGTCGTCTCGAGGGCGCGCTCGACGTCCGGCGTCTCCGGCATCGGCCGGTGCGACGCGGTCCAGGTGAGCGCGAACGCGGCGCTCTCGCCCGCCGCAACGCTGAATCGCGCGCGCGTCGCGAAGTCCTCGTTGGTGAGCTCGACGGGAGATCGCAGCCGCAGCGACTCCGGGCCCGCGACCGCGCGCAGGCCGCCCTCCTCGCGCCTCAGCCACGGCACGATGCGGCCGTAGTCGAAGCGCATCACGAGCTCCATGTGCATCGGCACCGTGCCGCGCACGCCCTGCACTATCCGCACCACGTCGACCCGCTCGTCGCCGGGCGGACAAGGCATGAAGTCGATCAGCCGCACTGCGCCCTCGTCGGTCTCGAATTCGGTCTCGAGCACCAGCGTGCCGTCGCGGTAGTGGCGGTGCGTCGCGCGCAGCGCGCCGGCGGGCGCGATCAGCCAGCGGCCATGCCCGGCACCGCCGAGCAGCGCGGCAAAGCACGCCGGTGAGTCGAAGCGTGGCGCGCAAAGCCAGTCGAGCGATCCGCCGCGACTGACGAGCGCGGCGGTGTTCGTGTCCCCCAACAGTGCGTAGTCTTCGATCGGCGGCGGTTCGGGCATGCGATTGTAAGGACAACGGTTTCATGCCAGTTGTTCCCGCAGGCTCGCAATGGACGAACTTGTCTGCTAGCTTGCATCGAATGATTCTTCAGCCCGGACGCAACTGCTGGCGCATCGCGCGCGCGCAGCGCGCCGCCCTGCTGATCGACGGCGCGGCCTACTTCGCGGCGCTGCGCTCGGCAGCGGCGCGCGCTCAGCGCTCGATCTTCGTCATCGGCTGGGACGTCGACAGCCGCGTCTCGCTCGCGCCGCAAGGCGCCGACGACGGCCTGCCGGAACAGCTCGGCGCCTTCCTCGACGCGCTCGTCAGGCGACGCAAGGAGCTCGAGGTCCACGTGCTCGACTGGGACTTCGCCATGCTCTACGCGCTCGATCGCGAGGTGCTGCCGATCTACAGCTTCGGCTGGCGCACGCATGGGCGGCTGCATTTCCACCTCGACAACCGGCATCCGCCGGGCGCCTCGCACCATCAGAAGATCGTGGTGATCGACGACGCCCTCGCTTTCGTCGGCGGCATCGATCTGACGAAGGGACGCTGGGACCGCCCCGAGCACCGTGCCGACGAGCCGCTGCGTCGCGGGCCCGATGGCGCACGCTACGCACCGTTTCACGACATGCAGCTGGCGGTCGACGGCGAGACCGCCGCGGCACTCGGCGAGCTGGCGCGCGAGCGCTGGCGGCGCGCGACCGGCAAGGCGCCGCCGCGGCATCCTCCGGGCTCGGACCCCTGGCCGCCAGAGCTGCAGCCGGACCTCACCGACGTCGACGTGGCCATTGCGCGGACCGTTCCCGAGTACGACGGCGAAGCCGCGGTGCAGGAGGTCAAGCAGCTCTACCTGGACGCCATCGCCGCCGCGCGGCAGTCGATCTACATCGAGAACCAGTACTTCACCTCGCCGGCGTTGGGCGACGCCCTCGCCGGCCGGCTGCGCGAGCCCGACGGCCCCGAGGTGGTGGTCCTGTCGCGGCGCAACGCCAGCGGCTGGCTCGAGCAGAACACGATGTACGTACTGCGCGCGCGCCTGCTGCGGCGCCTGCGCGCGCTCGATGCGCATGCGCGCCTGCATGCGTATTTCCCGGACCAGGCCGGGCTGCGCGAGCAGTGCATCGATCTGCACAGCAAGCTGATGGTGGTCGACGAGCGGCTGCTGCGCCTCGGCTCGGCCAATCTCAACAACCGCTCGTTCGGGCTGGACACCGAGTGCGACCTGGCGATCGAAGCCACCGAGCCGCGCATCGCGAAAGCCATTGCCGCGCTGCGCTGCCGGCTGCTGGCCGAGCACCTGGGTGCGAGCGTCGCCGAGGTCGCGGCCGCGCTCGAGCGCAGCGGCTCGCTCGCCACGGCGATCGAAGGCCTGCGCGGAAATGTGCGTACCCTGACGCCGCTGCCGCACGACATCGATCCCGAAGTCGACGCGCTGGTTCCGGAAGGCGGACTGATCGATCCTGAGCAGCCGATCGACCCCGATCGGCTGGTCGACCAGATCGTGCCGCGCGAGGAGCGTCCCCATGCCGGGCTGCGCGTCGCCTGGATCACCGTCTTGCTGCTCGCCGTCGGCGGCCTGGCCGCGGCCTGGCGCTGGGGTCCGCTGCACGCGTGGCTCGACGTCGAGACCGTCACTGCCGCAGTGGACGCGTTGCAGGGGGAACCGTCGACCCCCCTCTGGGTGCTCGGCGCCTACGTTCTGGCCGGCCTGGTGGCGATGCCGATCACGCTGCTCATCGTGGTGACGGCGCTGGTGTTCGGTCCCGCCGCGGGATTCGCGTATGCGCTCGCCGGCTCCTTGCTGGGAGGGGCGCTGACGTTCGCCCTGGGCCGTCTGCTGGGGCGGGACCTCGTGCGCCGGCTGGCCGGCTCACGGCTCAACGAGCTCAGCCGGCGCATCGGCAATGGCGGCGTGTTCGCCGTGCTCGTGCTGCGCCTGGTGCCGGTCGCGCCGTTCACCGTCGTCAATCTCGTCGCCGGGGCGACGCATCTGCGCGCGCGCGATTTCATGCTCGGTACCGCGCTGGGGATGTGCCCAGGAATTCTCGCCGTCACGGTGTTCTCCGATCGACTCGCGGTCGCGCTGTGGGATCCCTCTCCGGCGGCGCTGGCCATGCTGCTCGCCGCGGCGGCGCTGATCGCGCTCGGAGCGCTCGCCATCTATCGATGGCTGGCGCGTCGCGCCGGCTGAGCGCCGTGCGGCTCGTCGTCGCCACCTATAACGTGCATCGCTGCATCGGCCGCGACGGCAGATCCGACCCCGAGCGCACCCTCACCGTGCTGCGCGAACTCGACGCCGACGTGATCGCGCTGCAGGAGCTGCAATGGCGGCCCGCCGACGCGCTGCATCTGCTGCAGGAATTCGCTCTCAAGCTCGGCTACGTCGCCCTCGCGGGCCCGACGCTGCTGCAGACGGAGGGCCACTACGGCAACGCGGTGCTGACACGTCTCGCGGTACGCGAATCCGGCACTGTCGACCTGAGCGTACCCGGCCGCGAGCCGCGCGGCGCGCTCGACGCGGTGCTGGAAACCTCCGGCGGTACGCTGCGCGTGATCGCGACCCATCTCGGCCTGCGCCCCTACGAGCGGCGCCAGCAGATGCGGCGCCTGCTGGCGCAGCCGCGCGATGGGGCGTCGGCGACGGTGCTGCTCGGCGACCTCAACGAGTGGTTCCTGTGGGGGCGGCCGCTGCGCTGGCTGCACGCGCGCTTCGGCCGCACCCCGGCCCCGGCCACCTTCCCCGCCCGCCGGCCGCTGCTGGCGCTCGACCGGATATGGGTCGAACCGCGCTCGCTGCTGCGCGAGCTGCGCCCGCATCGGAGCCCGCTGGCGCGCGAAGCCTCGGATCACCTGCCGCTGCGCGCCGTGCTGGAGTGGCAAGCGGTGTAAGCTAGGAGAAAACTTATGGGGGGACGGCCGATGATTCTCGAAGTCGCGCTGCTGCAGATCAAGCCGGGCGACGGCCACAGGTTCGAGCAGGCGTTCCCACAGGCGGAGAAAGTGCTCGTGCAGGCCAAGGGCCGTCTGTCGCACGAGCTGCGGCGCTGCATCGAAACCCCCGACCGCTACCTGCTGCTGGTGCGCTGGGAGACGCTCGAAGCGCACACGGAAGGGTTCAGGGGCTCGCCGCTGTTCCAGCAGTGGCGCGCCGTGATCGGGCCGTTCTTCGACGGCGCGCCGGTGGTGGAGCACTACGAGGAACTTCGCGGCGGCGCCGCGGCCTAAAAGGGAACGACCGCACAGGGGGACGGCGTGGAATCGAAGCAACAGGCGGGCTCGCGCTACGTCAGCCATCTCACCAAGGAGACCTACGCGCTCATTCTCGCCGGCGGGCGCGGGACGCGGCTGAAGGCGCTCACCGACTGGCGCGCCAAGCCGGCGGTGCCGTTCGGCGGCAAGTTCCGCATCATCGACTTCACGCTGTCGAATTGCGTCAATTCCGGCGTGCGCCGCATCGGCGTGGCCACGCAGTACAAGGCGCAGAGCCTGATCCGCCACCTGCAGCGCGGCTGGAGCTTCCTCGATGGCCGCATCCGTGAATCGATCGACATCCTGCCGGCCCAGCAACAGGTCGCCGAGCGCTGGTACGGCGGCACGGCGGACGCCGTCTACCAGAATCTCGACATCCTGCGCTCGGACGGCTGCGCCTACGTGCTGGTGCTCTCGGGCGACCACGTCTACAAAATGGACTACGGCAAGCTGCTTGCCCAGCATGCCTCGAGCGGCGCGGACATGACCGCCGCCTGCGTCGATGTGGCGCTGCGCGACTCGAAAAGCTTCGGCGTGATGAACGTCGACGACGACGGGCGGGTGGTCAGCTTCATCGAAAAGCCCGATCGCACGGATCCGATGCCCGGCTCGACCGACCGCTTCCTCGCCAACATGGGGGTGTACGTGTTCAATGCTGGCTTCCTGTTCGAGCAGATGGCGCGCGACGCCGACGAAAGGTCCTCGAGCCACGATTTCGGCAAGGACGTCATCCCCCACGTCCTGCCGCGCTATCGCGTCTACGCCCACCGCTTCGCCGACAGCTGCGTCGGCATGAGCGGCGATGTGCCCTACTGGCGCGACGTCGGTACGCTCGACGCCTATTACGAAGCCAACATGGAGCTGCTCAAGGTCACCCCGGAGCTGAACATGTACGACACCGAGTGGCCGATCTGGACCTATCAGGAGCAGCTGCCGCCGGCCAAGTTCGTCTTCGACCAGGAGGAGCGCCGCGGCATGGCGGTCGATTCGATGGTCTCGGGCGGCTGCATCGTAAGCGGCGCCACGGTGCGCCGCTCGGTGCTGTTCTCCAACGTGCGGGTCGAAAGCCACGCCCGGGTGGAGGACTCGGTGGTACTGCCCGACGTCGAAATCGGGCCGAACTCGATCGTCAAGCGCGCGATCCTCGACCGCGGCTGCCGCATCACGGACGGCATGGTGATCGGGCTCGACCACGACCAGGACCGCAAGCGCTTCAGCGTGACCGAGCACGGCCTCACCATCGTAACGCCCGACATGCTCGGGCAGAAGGTCAACCACGTGCGCTGAGCACATCCCGGCCGCGGTGGTAAAATCGCCGCCACCTTGCGCGGCACTCCCTATCGCCTAGATGTCAGGCCCCAACTGCCGCAGCGCCTGCAGCGGCTGGAAGAGCTTGCCAACAATCTCTGGTACAGCTGGGATCGGCCCACGCGCACCCTGTTCGCGCGCCTCGACCGCTCGCTGTGGCAGATCATCGGCCACAGCCCGAAGGCTTTCCTGCGCAACGTCGACCAGCAGCGGCTCGACGAGGCGGCCGAGGACCCGGTGTTCCTCAACAGCTTCCACCGCGTCCTTTCCGAGTACGACAGCTACCACGAGCCGCCGACCAAGGGCGATCATACGGCGCAGCTGCAGCGCGACGACGTCGTGGCCTACTTCTGCGCCGAGTTCGGACTGCACGAGAGCCTGC
>DATFMS010000133.1:0-8318 GCA_035266805.1 Burkholderiales bacterium
CGACATAGGGCCGCAGCTCCTTGGCGCCCAGCGCGCAATTCAGCCCGAGGGCGAGTGGTCGCAGATGGCGCACCGAGTTGTAGAACGCCTCGGTGGTCTGGCCAGAGAGCGTGCGCCCGGAGGCATCGGTGATGGTGCCCGAGACAATGACCGGCAGGCGAGTGGCGCGCCGCTCGAAACAGGTCTCGATTGCGAACAGCGCGGCCTTCGCGTTGAGCGTGTCGAACACGGTTTCAACCAGGACCAAGTCGACGCCACCATCCATCAGCGCTTCGAGCGCCTCGCTGTAGGCCGCCACCAGTTGGTCGAAGGAGATGTTGCGAAAGCCCGGGTCGTTCACGTCGGGCGAGAGCGAGGCGGTCTTGCTGGTCGGTCCCAGCACGCCGGCGACAAAGCGCGGACGCGAGGGATCCTTCGCCTCCCACTCCGCGGCCGCGCTGCGCGCCAGGGCCGCGGCGGCCTGGTTGATCTCGCGTACCAGTGCCTCCATGCCATAGTCGGCCATCGATGCCGACGTGGAATTGAAGGTGTTCGTCTCGATGATGTCGGCGCCCGCCGCGAGGTAGTCGCAATGGATGCGGCGGATCAGATCCGGTTGCGTCAGGCTCAACAAATCATTGTTGCCACGGATCTCGCTTGGCCAGTCGCGGAAACGTTCGCCGCGGTATTGCGCTTCGGACAGCTTCTCGCGCTGGATCATCGTTCCCATCGCCCCATCGAGCAGCAGGATGCGTTCGGCAAGCAGGGAGTCGAGTTTTGCGGCGTGGGAGGGTTGGTTCATGTTCGGTCCGGAAAAATAAAAAAGCCCGTTCAGCTTTCGCAGGAAACGGGCCTTCGGCGTCGAGGCGGCACGCGTCTCTTTAGCGGCATTTCTTTGTCGTCGCCGTATGGCGGTTCGGCGCCCGCAAGCTGCACATCAAATCGGCGCTGAGGGGTAGTTTGCCTGCCGAACCCCTGATTTGTCAACCACTTGCGCGTGCGGGCGTATAATCGCAGTCCCCGAGTCCGAGCACGGCGCAATGCAGCACCTCGAACCCAAACAAGCCTCTGAGTTCCTGCATCGGAATTCCGATGCGCTGTTCATCGATTGCCGCAGCGAGATGGAGTACTTGTTCGTCGGCCATCCGGTCGGTGCATTGCACGTCGCCTGGAACGACGGCCCGGACTGGGAAGTCAATCCGCATTTCGTCGGCCAGGTGAAGAAGCTCGCCGGCACCAACCACACCATGCGCCCCATCCTGCTCATCTGCCGCAGCGGTAACCGTTCGCAAGAGGCCGGCGAGGCGCTCGAGCGCGCCGGCTTCACCAAGATCTACAACGTCGTGCACGGCTTCGAGGGTGAGCTAAACGATCTGCACCGGCGCAATTCGACCGCCGGCTGGCGCTTCGAGGGCCTGCCCTGGGAGCAATGCTGACATCGTGACGACGACCGAAGCCGAATTCAAGTCGATCGTGGGCAAGTTCGTCTGCGAAGTTCACTGGGGCGACTGCGACCCCGCCGGCATCATCTTCTACCCGACCTATTTCCGCTGGTTCGACGCCGCGACCTGGAACTTCTTTGCGCACGTCGGCTACGACGTGAAACGAATGCGCGCCGAGTCACTTGCGATGCCGCTGGTTGCGGCAAATTGCGAGTTCAGGGCCTCGCCCGTGCACGGCGATCGCTGCGAGGTGCTGTCGCGCGTGCTGCGCTGGGGAGGCAAGTCGTTCGCGCTGTCGCACAGGGTGATGCGCGACGACGGCACCCTGCTCGCCGAGGGCTCCGAAACTCGGGTCTGGACGCGTCGCGTCGGTGGGCCGGAAGGGCAGATGAAGGGCGAGCAGATCGGGGAGGACCTGAAGATGCTGTTTCGCGCCGGCGCCTAGGGATCGGTCGTGAGCGGCCGCAAGCCGATCGACGCCGTTTCGTCGCAGGCAGCGATTCAGAGCGCCTGCGTCGAGGCACTGATCGGCGCAAACCTGCTCGCGATCGGCGTCGTGCGAGACGGCGTATTGCTTCATGCCAGCCCGGCACTTGCGCGCATGTTCGGGTTGGCGCAAGAGACGACGCCGACGCCTTTGCTGGCACTGATCGACGCGCGCGACCGCGACCTCGTCGCCCAGACGCTCGCCTCGCCGAGCGAAGTCTTGATTGGATTGCGAGCCTTGCGCAGTGACGGCAGCCGCTTTGATGTCGAGCTGTCGGCGACGCGCACCACCCTGCCCGACGGACCTGCGATCGTAGTCGCGTTGTTCGACATTACGGGACACGGACAGCGCCGCCCGGCGCCGGCGGCTTCCGGCGCGACGCCGCCCGGCCGCGTCCAGTGGAGCCCGCGCTACGAGGTCGGCATCGAGGTCATCGACGGCCAGCACCGGCACCTGCTCGAGCTCATCAATCGCCTGCAGCAGGCGCTGGACTCGAACGACGATCTCGACCTGCTGGTCGAGTCGCTGAGGGAGCTGGTGCGCTACACCGAACATCATTTCGCCACCGAAGAGCGGCTGATGGACGAGGTGGGCGCGAGCGCCGAGCGCCATCGCGGCGAGCATCAACGCTTGCTCGAGAGCCTGATGCGGTTCACGGTGAAGCTCGACACAGCTAGCGTTAGTATGAGCTCACTGTTTCTTCAGGACTGGCTTTTCAGGCACATCGACGAGGTGGACCGCCCGTTTGGCGCCCTTCTGCGCAGCCGGGGCCAGAGCTAGAGAACGTCTACGCCGGCGCCACGGCTTGACCTGATAAACTGAATGAACGATCATTCATCTAACGCGGAGGACCTCATGCGACTCGACGGAAAAACAGCAGTCATTACGGGTGCGGCGTCAGGCATTGGCCGGGCAACCGCAGAGACGCTCGCCGCCGCCGGCGCCTACACCGTATTGGGCGACGTTGCGGTGGACATGGGCAAGGAGGCTGCCGAGGCGATCCGCGCAAAAGGCGGGGGTGCGGAATTCGTCCGGCTGGACGTTACCGATCTGGCGTCGATCGAGGCCTTTCGTACCGCGATCTCCTCGCACGGAAAGCAGGTCGACATCGTGGTCAACGTCGCTGGCTGGGGAAAGATCGAGCCCTTCGTGAAGAACTCACCCGATTTCTGGCGCAAGGTGATCGATCTGAATCTACTCGGGCCGATCGCCGTGACGCGCGCCTTCCTCGACCCGATGATCGAACACAAGGCGGGCAAGGTCGTGACCGTTTCGAGCGACGCGGGGCGGGTGGGCAGCCTGGGCGAGAGCGTGTACGCGGGCGCCAAGGGCGGCGCGATCGCCTTCACCAAGTCTCTGGCGCGGGAAATGGCGCGCTTCAACATCAACGTGAACTGCGTTTGCCCCGGTCCGACCGACACGCCGCTGCTGGCGGCCGTGCCCGAGAAGCACCGTGAGGCGTTCGTACGCGTGACCCCGATGCAGCGCCTGGCCAAGCCCTCCGAGATCGCGGACGCAGTGCTGTTCTTCGCCAGCGCGCGCTCTGACTTCATCACTGGCCAGATACTTTCGGTCAGCGGCGGCCTGACGATGGCCGGCTGAGAATTTCCATCTCCATTCAGAAGAGGCCAGCATGTACAAGTTGAAAGCCGCCGAGTGGCGCCCGCAGCACTTCAAGTGGCAGGTTACCGACCGCGTCGCCACCATCACCCTCAACCGGCCGGAGCGCAAGAATCCGCTCACCTTCGACAGCTACGCCGAGCTGAGAGACACGTTCCACAAGCTGCAGTATGCCGAAGATGTGCGCGCGGTCGTCTTTACGGGGGAAGGAGGCAATTTCTGCTCGGGCGGCGACGTTCACGACATCATCGGTCCGCTGGTCAAAATGGACATGCCGGACCTCATGAACTTTACTCGCATGACCGGAAACTTGGTCAAGGAGATGCGCACCTGCCCGCAGCCGATCATCACCGCGGTCGACGGCATCTGCGCGGGCGCGGGCGCCATCATCACCATGGCGAGCGACCTGCGCTACGGTACCCCGGAGTGCAAAACCGCCTTCCTCTTCGTGCGCGTCGGGCTGGCCGGCTGCGACATGGGCGCCTGCGCGATCCTGCCGCGGATCATCGGCCAGGGGCGCGCCGCGGAGCTGCTCTACACCGGGCGCAGCATGAGCGCAGAGGAAGGGCTCGCCTGGGGCTACTACAACCAGATCGTTCCGGGCCCGAAGCTGCTCGAGAAGGCGCAGGAGATGGCGCGCTCGCTGGCGCACGGTCCTGCCTTCGCACATTCGATGACCAAGAAATGCCTGCATCAGGAGTGGAACCTCTCGATCGAGCAGGCGCTCGAGACCGAGGCCGAGGCGCAGGCTATCTGCATGCAGACGGGCGACTTCGAGCGCGCCTATACTGCCTTCGTCAACAAGCAGAAGCCGCAGTTCGAGGGCAACTGATGGGCCCTGGGGGCGGGCCCGGCCGGCACGCTCGCCCGGCGGGCGCACGAGCGCCCGCCCGCGCAGCCCGATCCCCGGGCTACGTCGAAAGTCTCGTCTCCGACCCGCGCCTGGTCGAGGAGAGGCGCGGCCAGGTCGTTCGCGCCGCGGTGAAACTGTTCGCGGAGCAGGGCTACTACACCACCACGATTCAGCAGATCGCGCGCGAGGCGGGGGTAAGCACGGGACTGGTGTACCAATATTTCCGCGACAAGGACGACGTTCTGCTGCTCGCGCTGATGCTGGTGCTCGACAGCTACGAGCAGGAGATCCCACGCCGGCTGGAGGGCATCGAGCACCCGGTCGAGCGGCTGTGCGAGGCGATCCGGACCTACTGCACCATCGTCGACCGCTGGCGCGACGCGACGGTGCTCACTTACCGCTCGACCAAGTCGCTGCGCGCTGAACGCCGTGCCCTGATCATGGAGGGAGAAACGCGCACCAACCGGATGCTCGAGGCCTGCATCCGCGCCTGTATCGACGCCGGTCACATGAGGCCCCTGAACGAACAGCTGCTCGCCTATTCGCACGTCATGTTCTGCCATGCCTGGGCGCTCAAGCACTGGGCTCTGCGCGACCGCTATACCCTGGAGCAGTACGTCAGTGAGGGATTGCGCCTGCTGGTGGAGCCGTTTCTGACCGCAACCGGGCTCGAGGCGCACGCCGCGGTGATGCGCCGCAACCGGCGCTGAATCTTCACTCCGCGTCCGGCTGGCTCGCTGGCTGTGCGCGCTGAAACGCCTCCAGCTTCATGCATTCCTCGAACACCCGCAGCGCGGTCGGAGCGTGCGACAGGTCGCATTTGAAGCGCTCCGCGTTGAAGACTTGCGGCACCAGGCAGCAATCTGCCATGGTCGGCGTGTCGCCGTGGCAGAAGCGACCCGCCGCCGTGCCGCGCACCAGGTCGGCCTCGAGCTTCGCCATGCCGTCGTGGATCCAGTGCTGGTACCACTTGTTCTTTTCCTGCTCGCTGTGCCCGAGCTCGTTCACCAGGTACTGCAACGCGCGCAGGTTGTTAAGCGGGTGGATCTCGCACGCGACCAGCAGCGACAGCGACCTCACCCGCGCGCGGCCGAGCAGGTCCTTCGGCAGCAACGGCGGGCTGGGATGCTTCTCTTCCAGGTACTCGATGATGGCGAGTGACTGGGTGAGCAGCCCGCCCTCGTCGGCGAGCGCGGGTACCAGCGCCTGGGGATTGAGCGCAGCGTACTCGGGCTGCCGATGTTCGCCCCGTGCCAGGTGCACGAACCGCGGCTCGTAACTCAGCCCCTTCAGATTCAGCGCGATCCGGACGCGGAACGCCGCCGAGCTGCGGAAATAGGTATACAGCTTCACAGGGCAGGAACGATCTTCACCTTCAGCTCGCCCACCCCCTCGACGCGTGCCTCCAGTACATCGCCCGCTTTCACCGGCCCGACGCCAGCCGGAGTGCCGGAGAAAATCAGGTCGCCCGGCTCGAGCGTGTAGTACTCCGAAAGGTAGGCGATCTGCTCCGGCACTGACCAGATCATGTCCGCAAGGTCGGCCTTCTGGCGCTCCTTGCCGTTGACCGTGAGCACGATCGCGCCCTTTGACGGATGGCCGATCTTGGAGGCCGGGGCAAGCGCGCCGCAGGGTGCCGCCTCGTCGAAGTCCTTGCCGAAATCCCATGGCCGACCGTGGTCCTTGCCCCATTGCTGCAGGTCACGGCGCGTCATGTCGAATCCGACGCCGTAGCCAAAGACGTGCTCGTTGGCCTTGCCGGCGTCGATGTGGCGGCCGCCCTTGGCGATCGCGACCACCATTTCGGTTTCGTAGTGGTAGTTGGCTGTCTTGGGCGGATAGTGCACGTCGCCGCCGAGCGGCACCAGCGAGTGCGCCGACTTTATAAAGAAAAACGGCGCTTCGCGACCGTCGCCGCCCATCTCCTTCTGGTGCTCGACGTAATTGCGGCCGACGCAGAAGATGCGCCGTACCGGAAAGCTGTCGGCCGAGCCGGCGAGCGGAAGGGAGGGGGGGGTCCAGATCGGGATTGCGTAGGCCATGCTGTCCTCTAACAGTAAGCGTTCGGGGGAAGGGCCGAATTCTATGCCTTGGCGTCGAATTCGCGCTGCAGGATTTCGCGCAGCTTGAAGCGCTGGACCTTGCCGGTCGCGGTGCGTGGCAGGGTTTCTACCGTGCGGATCCACTTCGGGCGCTTGTGACGCGGCAGCCTGGCTTCGCAGGCCCGCGCGGCAGCGTCTATCGCTTCTTGCGGGTCGCCCTCGGCAGCCAAAAAGAGCGCCAGCCGCTCGAATCCGTCCGCGTCCTGCAATGGCACGCAGACCGCCTCGGTGATCGAGTTCTCGCCCAGTACGGCCTCCTCCAGCTCGCTCGGCTTGACCCACTGCCCCGCCACCTTGACCAACTCGTCGGAGCGCCCCTGATGGGCGTAGAAGCCGTCGGCGCCGCGCACGAAAACGTCCTTGGTGCAGAACCAGCCGTCCAGGAACTGTTCGCGCGTCTGCTCCTTGCGGTTTGCGTATCCGAGCGCGAGCGCGGGGTGGCGCAGCCACAGCACGCGGCTCCCCGATCTCTGCCGGGTGCCCCTCCAGCGCCACGAGCCTGGTCTCGACGCCCTGCAGCGGCATGCCGGTGTGCTTGCCGCTCGAGGTGCCCACCGGGGTGACGATCGCGACACAGAACGTCTCGGACATGCCGTAGACGGAAAGGATCTCGCGACCCACGCTGTGCCGCCATTGCGCCACCATGGATTCGGGCAGGCGCTCGCCCGCAGCGAAGAAGTAGTGAACCGCGCGGAACGGCGCGAGCGCCTCCGTGCCGAGCGCAAGCAGGCGACGATAGAACGACGGCACGCTGAAGAACGCCGTCGGACGATGCTCGGCGACCAGCGCGCACACGTGTTCGACGTCAGACCAGTCGGCACACAGCACCGAGGCGGCACCGACTGATAGCGAGCCGAGCAGGCCGTTCTCCAGCCCATAGGCGAAGAACATGCGCGAGGTCACGAGCACCTTGTCGCCCGGTTGCAAGGCGATCGTTTCGCGCATCGTCTGGCCCGCCGGCAGGACGTCCTTGTGGGTGTGGATGATGCCCTTGGGCCGGCCGGTGGTGCCCGACGAGTAGAGCCAGAATGCCGCGTCCTCGGGGTCGGCCACAAACGGCGCCGGGTCCGTCTCAACCCGCGCCAACGCCTCGCCCCAAGTCGGAATGCCCGGCGCTGCGCCACCAGCAATCACGATGCGCCCTTCGCGCGCCAGGGCCTGAACGAAGCCCGACAGTCTAGCGGCAAGCACATCCTCGACGATCGCCAGCCGAGCGCCGCTGTCGGAGCGCACGAAGCGGTAGTCGTCCTCGGTGAGCTGGCTGTTGAGGGCGATCGCGACGGCGCCGCGCCACAGGCAACCGAGCCACGCGGCGGCAAGGTCCGGCGTGTCGCGCATCAGCAGCAACACGCGGTCGCCAGGCTCGACGCCGAGCGCCGCGAGAGCGCTCGCAGCACGTTTGACCTGTGTCGCGAGTTCGGCGTAGGTCACCACGTCTGTGCCGCAGATCAGGGCTGCCCGCTGTCCGTGGCGTGCGAGCGCCCCCGCCCCTAGAAGATGTTCGGCCCCATTCATGTCAGCCGCTACGATACTCCGCCGTAACGAGAAGATTGAATCGGATCGCGATCCTGATCAATTCCGCCGTACATTGCTGCATTGGCAAATGCAGAATCCGGCTCGGCCCTCCCCCGGTTGCGAACGCGCGCCTCACCGCGGTCGAGCGGCCCCAGCTGGTCGCTCTGCTCGATCGCTTGCCAAGCCGGAAAAAAATCGGGGCGCCGTAGCGCCCCGATTACTGCAGGAATGGAATCTTTCGCGGCGTCAGCCGTTGTAGGCGCTTTCGCCGTGTTCCGCGATGTCGAGGCCTTCGGTCTCGGCCTCGTCGGTTACCCGCA
>DATFMS010000134.1:0-6498 GCA_035266805.1 Burkholderiales bacterium
TGCGAGCGCGGCATAAAGCGCCTCGTCCGGCCGCAGCTCCGGAAGCAGCCGCGCCAGCGCACCGCAGTCGGACAGAACTTCGAACAGCCGCCGCGGGTGCGACTCGACAAGCCCCTTGGCGAACTCCTGCCACACGCGCTCGGGAACCAGGTCCTCGGCCTCGTCGGTCTCGACCATGCGGCGCATCAGCGCCGCGGTCTCGTCGGCGACGCGGAAGTCGAAGCGCGCGGCGAAGCGCGCCACGCGCAGGATGCGCACCGGGTCTTCGGCGAAGGCCTCGCTCACGTGGCGCAACAGCCCGGCCCGCAGGTCGCGCTCGCCGCCGAACGGATCGATCAACTTGCCGTCCTCCGTGCGCGCCATGGCGTTGAGCGTGAGGTCGCGCCGCCTGAGATCCTCCTCGAGCGTCACTTCGGGCGCCGCATACACGGTGAATCCGCGGTAGCCGCGCCCGCTCTTGCGCTCGGTGCGCGCGAGCGCGTACTCCTCCTTGGTCTCGGGATGCAGGAACACCGGGAAATCGCGCCCCACTGGCCGGTAGCCCGCGGCGGTCATTTGCTCGGGGGTGGCGCCGACCACCACCCAGTCGCGGTCGGCCACCGGCAGGCCGAGCAGCTCGTCACGCACCGCACCGCCGACGACGTAGGTTTTCATCGCCGCGCCAGGCGCATCTAGCCGTACATCTCGAACTGCGGCAACGACTCGGTCTCGCGCTCGGCGGCGTCGATCCACTCGCCCAGCGCAGGCAGCGCGAGCACCGCGTCGGCGTAGGCGCGGCACGCCGGCGGCAGCTCGACCTGGTAGGTGCGAAAGCGCAGCACCACCGGCGCGTACATCGCGTCCGCCGCGGTGAAGCCGCCGAACAGGAACGGACCGTGCGCACCGAAGCGCCCGCGGCAGTCGCCCCACATGGCGACGATGCGTGCGACGTCGGCGAGCGACTCGGGCGTGCGGCCTTTTCCCGGGTGGCGCTTGCGGATGTTCATGCTCATGTGCTGGCGCAGGGCGGCGAATCCGGCGTGCATCTCGGCGCTGATCGAGCGCGCGAGCGCGCGCGCGGCCGGCGCCGCGGGCCACAGCGACGGGTGACTCTCGGCCAGGTATTCGAGGATGGCGAGCGAGTCCCAGACCTGCCGCGCACCGTCGATCAGGATCGGCACCTTGCCTGCCGGCGAGTAGCCGAGCAGCCGTTCCTTGGCGCCCGGGACGTAGAGCGAGACGCGCTGCTCATCGAACTCGAGGCCGAGCACCTTCATCGCCAGCCACGGCCGCAGCGACCAGGAAGAGTAGTTCTTGTTGCCGACGACCAGGACCCGCCTGCTCATCGCCGCGCGCGCCAGCGGAACACCGGGTAGCGCTGCCGCGAGCCGGAGGGCGCGAGCCATCCCGGCGCCAGTGCCTCGAGCGCCTGCGGCTCGACGCCGAACGGCAGGCTGCAATCGCATACGCTCGGCACCTGCATCGAGCGCAGGTTGTCGCGCGTCATCAGGGGCTCGCCGGGCGCCAGCTCCAGCAGCAGGGCCTGCAGGTAGGCCAGCGAGTCCGGCAGCCCCAGCACAAGCCGCCGGCGGCCGGTTAGCCGGCACACCGTCTGCACCAGCTCGCGCAGCGCATAGACCTTTGGTCCGCACAGGTCGTAAGCCTGGCCGAACGACTTGCTTTCTCCGAGCGCTTCGACCATCACCCGCGCCACGTCGCGCACGTAGACCGGCTGGAAGCGCGCTTCCGGGCACGCCAGCAGCAGCACCGGCATTAGTTTCGCCAGCATCGCGAACAGGTTGAGGAAGGCGTCCTCGGGGCCGAAGACCACCGACGGGCGGAATACCGTCACGTTCAGATCGTCGGCCGCGAGCACCGCCTGCTCGCCGGCGCCCTTGGAACGAAGATACTCGGAAGGCGCCCCGGGCGAGGCGCCGAGCGCGCTCATATGCAGCACGCGGCGCACGCCATGCTCGCGGCACGCCGCGACGACCGCCTGCGGTAGCTCGACGTGCGCGCGGGCGAAGTCGGGCCCGTGCAGAATGCCAACCAGGTTGACCACCGCGTCGCGCCCGGCGACCAGCGCCGAGAGCGCCTCGCGCCGGTTGACGTCGCACTCCACGACGTCGACCGTCGGCAGCAACAGCAGGTGCTTGGCGCGCTCGCGGCGGCGCGACGGGACCGTGACGCGGGCACCCTGTGCCGCTAGCGCTGCGACGAGGTGGCGGCCGACGAAGCCGCCGCCGCCCAGAACGAGAATGTTTTCGTAATGCATAGCGGTAAAGACCTCAGGGAATCGTTTCGTCGTCGCGCCCGTCCGCAACGCTGGCGGGAATCACGCCGAGCCGCGCGCGCAGCGAGCTGCGCGGCTCGCCGAGCAGGGCGGCATAGATCACCGCGTTCGCCATCACCTTCTTCACGTAGCGGCGCGTTTCGCCGAACGGAATGGTCTCGACGTAGATCGCCCCTTCCATCGGCTTGACGTCGCGCCAGCCCCGCGCGCGCCGCGGGCCGGCGTTGTAGGCGGCCGACGCGAGCACTTCATGTCCGAGATCGTCCAGCACCATCTTCAGGTAGCCGGTGCCGAGCGTGATGTTGGTCTCGACCTCGGTCACGTCGTGCGGCTCGTACTGCACCAGCCCGATCTTGCGCGCCACCCAGCGCGCAGTGCGCGGCATCAGCTGCATCAGCCCGCGCGCGCCCGCGTCCGAACGCGCGTCGACGATGAAGCGGCTCTCCTGGCGCACCAGGCCGAGAACCCAGGCCTCGTCCAGCCCGTGCGTGCGCGCGTAGTCGCCGAACACGCCCTTGAACGGCGCCAGGTACCTGACGCGGAAGTCGTGCAGCCGCACGGTCTTGCTGGCGGTATTGATGGCGCGGTCGTACACGCTCTCGCGCCGCGCCAGCTCGGCGGCGGCGAGCAGGTCGCGATCATCCATGCCACGGATCGCGAACACCCACTCGCGCGTCGCTTCGGTGCGCAGGCCAAGACGGTAGAGCTCGAGCGCGCGCGCCAGACCCGGATCGCGGCGCGCCGCGGCCACCTGCGCCTCGGTCGGGACGTAGGACGGCGCCGGGATCGTGGCGAAGGAGCCGAGCGCTTCGGTGGCGAGCAGGCCGTAGAAATCTGTCCCGCCGGAGATGCGCAGGTAGTAGGCGCGCGCACCGTCGCTCTTGCCCTGCGCCGCCAGCGCGCGCGCGTACCAGTAGATCCACACCGACTGGCGGCTGTCAGGCCCGGACATGGCGTCGATCGCATCGCGCACCGCCTGCCATTCGCCGCGGCGCAGCGCGGCACGCGCCTTCCACGCCGCCTGCTCGTAGCTCAGCGGCGCGTGGCCCAGTTTGGCGTACCAGTCGAGCGCCTCGTCGTCGTGCGCGAGCGCGCCCTCGAGCGCGACTCGGCCCCAGAGGTAGCTGCGGTCCCTGGCGTTCAGCCTTCTGCCGACCGGCCCCGCGAGCGCCTCGGCCGCGAGACGCGGATCCGCGCGCGCCAGCCGCACCGCCGCGAGCACCGCCACCTCGCGCGTGGCGCGCCGCGCGAAATGCCGCGGCAGCCGCGCCAGCACGCGCTGCGGCTGCGTCACCGCCTGGGCGAGCAGCTCCTCGTCGGGCGCCTGCCCCGCCGGAAGGTAGCCGAGCGCGCTCTTGGCGGCGGTGATCTGGCCGCGCTCGAACAGCACGCGCGCCCGCTGCCAGACGTCGCTTGCATGGATAGCGCCGCGCGCTGCGAGCCTGTCAGCGAGCAACTCGCAGCCTTCGGGTAGCTCGCCCGGCTCTAGCCACATTGATTTGGCCTCGGCGGCGGCCGTGGCATCGCCGCGGGCGAGCCGCGAGGCCCAGGCGTAACAGCGCAGCTCCAGATCGCGCGCCGCCAGGGGCGCAAGCGCACGCTCGAAGCTCACCCAGTCCTCGCGCTTGCCGAGCTGCTTGGCCCAATCGGCGCGCAGCGCGCCGGCGAGATAGGTTCCGGCATGCTTGAGCAGGAACGCGCGCACATCGGCCTCGGATTCGTCTTCGAGCTGCAGCTCGAGCGCCCAGTACTCCGCGTACGGCTCGAGCACGCTGCCTTCGAACGCGGGCGCGTAGCGCGCGAGCGCGATCGGATCGCCGGCGTTGAACGCGTCGTAGGCCTTGAGCAGCGCTTCATCCGCACTCGCCGCACCAAAGGCGGCCGGCGCGACCATGCACAGCGCCAGTGCTATATTGCGGAAACGCTGCAAAATCATCGAGTAAGCATACCACGCGCATGGATATTGAAAGGCTCAAGCACTGGCGCCGCGAGCAGCGCGAACGGCTCATCGCGGCACGCCTCGCGCTCGACGCCGCCACGCTCGAGTCCTGGCGTCAGAGCATCGACACGTATATCGAGCGCACGTTCCCGGGGCTGGCCAAGGCGACGGTCGCCATCTGCTGGCCGATCCGCAACGAATACGACCCGCGCCATCTCGCGCGCCGTCTGCGCGAGCGCGGCGCGCGCACCGTGCTGCCGGTGGTGGTCGCGCCCAGGACGCCGCTTGCGTTTCGCGAATGGCACCCCGGAGTGCGGCTCGCCGCGGGCGCGATGGACATCCCCTACCCGGTGGACTCGGCCGAGCTCGCGCCCGATGCGGTGCTGCTGCCGATGAACGGCTGGGACGCGCACGGCTACCGGCTGGGCTACGGCGGCGGCTTCTTCGACCGCACCCTGGCGAGCCTCGCCAGGAAGCCCGCCACCATAGGGGTCAGCTACGAGCTCGCCCGGCTGGAGACCATCCATCCCCAGGCATGGGACATCCCGCTCGACTACGTGGTTACCGAGTGCGGCGTCTACCGGCGCGACCCGCCGGGGCTGGCCTTTCTCGGCGCGCCGCCGGCCGGCGAGCCGAGCGCACTCGCCTCGCCGGTGTGCTACGCGGGCGAGATCGCGCCCGACTATTTCGGCAAGACTAGCTGAGGAACAGCCGGTAGGCGGGGTTGCGGGTCTCCTCGACGCAGGGGTAACCGAGCTTGGCGAGAAAACGGCCGAATTCGCGCATCTCGTGCGGCGGCACCTGGACGCCGACCAGGACGCGTCCGTAGTCGGCGCCCTGGTTGCGATAGTGGAACAGGCTGATGTTCCAGTCGCTGCGCATATTGTTGAGAAAGCGCATCAGCGCCCCGGGCCGCTCCGGGAACTCGAAGCGGTACAGCAACTCGTTCGCCGCGCGCGCGGCGCGCCGGTCGCCCGACCAGGGCGCGCGCCCGCCGACCATGTGGCGCAGGTGCGTCTTGGCCATCTCGTTGTCCGACAGGTCGAGCGTGCGCAGGCTGTGGCGCTCGAGATTGCGCACGATCTTCGCGGTTTCGGCCTGGTTGGCGGTCTCGATGCCGACGAAAATGTGCGCCTCGCGCGATTCGGCGATGCGGTAGTTGAACTCGGTGATGTTCTTCGCGCCGAGCGTGGCGCAGAACTTCTTGAAGCTTCCCGGGCGCTCGGGGATCGTGACCGCGAGAATCGCCTCGCGGTGCTCGCCCAGTTCAGCCTGCTCGGCGATGAAGCGCAGGCGGTCGAAGTTGGTGTTGGCGCCGCAGGCCACCGCGACCAGCGTCTTGCCGCGCGCGGAGTGCTTCTCGACCCAGGCCTTGGCGCCGGCGATCGCCAGCGCGCCGGCCGGCTCGAGGATCACGCGCGTGTCCTCGAACACGTCCTTGATCGCGGCGCACATCTCGTCGGTGTCGACCAGCACCATCTCGTCGACCAGCTTGCGCGCCAGGCGGAAGGTCTCCTTGCCGACCTGCTTGACCGCGACCCCGTCGGCGAACAGGCCGACCTGGTCGAGCACCACGCGCCGGCCCTCCTTGAGCGAGCGCGCCATCGCGTCGGCATCGACCGGCTCGACGCCGACGATCCTGACCTTGGGGCGCAGCCGCTTCAGGTACGCGGCGATGCCGGAGATCAGCCCGCCGCCGCCGACGGCGACGAACACGGCGTCGATCGGGCCAGGGTGCTGGCGCGCGATCTCCATCCCGATGGTTCCCTGCCCGGCAATGACGTCGGGGTCGTCGTAGGGGTGAACGAAGGTCAGCCCGCGCCGGCGCTTCACGCGCATCGCGTAGGTGTAGGCGTCCGAATACGAATCTCCGTGCAGCACCACCTCGGCGCCGCGCGCCGCCACGGCGTCGACCTTGATCCGCGGCGTGGTCACCGGCATCACGATCACCGCGCGGCAGCCCAGCTTCTGCGCCGCGAGCGCCACGCCCTGCGCGTGGTTGCCGGCGCTGGCGGCGATCACGCCCTTTTTCAGCTTCGCCGGCGGCAGGCTCGCCATCTTGTTGTAGGCGCCGCGCAGCTTGAACGAGAATACCGGCTGCAGGTCCTCGCGCTTGAGCAGCAGGGTGTTGCGCAGTCGCTTCGACAGCCCCGGCGCGCGCTCCAGCGGCGACTCGATCGCCACGTCGTACACTCGCGCCTTGAGGATCCGTTCGAGATAATCGTTTCGTTTCACGTCGAAAAGACTAGCACACCCTGGACGCGCTCCTCTCGCCCGAAGGCGGCCT
>DATFMS010000135.1:0-15511 GCA_035266805.1 Burkholderiales bacterium
GTTGCCGACGACCCGCTCACCTGCGTCGTGCGCGGCTCAGGCAAGGCGCTCGAGAAGATGGAGTATTTCGGGCCGATCTTCACGAATGACTGAGTGATGGGGGGATGGAGCACGGCCCCCCACCGTTTTTCAAGCACGGCCCCGCGCCGGTCGTGCGGCTCGCGTTCTTCGCCTCGCTTTCCCTTGCCCTGCTGGTTCTGGACGCACGCTTTCACTACACCGAGGGCCTGAGGAACGTCCTTGCGCTGGTGGTCTATCCGCTGCAGCGCGTCGCGACCGCGCCGTCGGAACTCGGCCGGCGCATCGGGGACTACTTCGCGACCCAGTCCGCACTGCGCGAGGAAAATACGCAGCTTCGCGCGCGCCTGCTCGCCGCGCTGCAGTCCTCGCAGCGCAACGAAGCGGCGGCGGCCGAAGGCGAACGCCTGCGGCGCGTGATCGAGGCGGGCGAAAAACTGAAGCGGCGCAGCATTCCGGCGGAGATCGTTTATGCCGGACGCGACCCCTACGCGCTCAAGGTCGTGGTCGACAAAGGCACTCAGCAGGGCGTCGTCCCCGGCAGCCCGGTGGTCGACGAGGGCGGCGTGCTCGGCCAGGTGACGCGCGCGCACGCGTTCAGCTCCGAGGTTACGCTGATCACGGACAAGAGCCAGGCGGTCCCGGTGCAGGTCTTGCGCAGCGGCCTGCGCGCGATTGCGTTCGGCGGTGGATCGTCAGGCCTGCTCGAGCTGCGTTTCATGGCTCCCAACGCGGAGATCGGCGACGGCGACCGGCTGGTCACCTCGGGTATCGACGGCACCTATCCTGCGGGACTGCCGGTCGCCACCGTAGTGAGCGTCGAGCGCGACTCTGCGCACGCCTTCGCGCGCGTGCTGTGCAAGCCCGCGGCGGGGGTCGACCGCGGGCGCTACGTCCTGGTACTCGCCGGCGAAACGAAGCCGCGGCCGAACTTCGGCAGCGCCGAACCCCGCAAGCCTCGGCGCCTCGCACCGCGGCGCACACGCAGAAACGATGGCGCTCGGACCCGATAGCCCGCAGCACATTCTGCGGCCGGTGCGCCTGGGCACCATCGCGATCTCGTTCGCGGTCGCGATGGTGCTCGATTTCCTGCCCTGGAAGGACCTGCGGCTGACACCCGACTTCGTCGCGCTGGCGCTCGTGTTCTGGTGCGTGCGCCAGCCGCGGCTGGTCGGCCTGGGCATAGGCTGGACTCTCGGACTGGTGATCGACGCCGGCAACGGCGTGCTGCTCGGCCAGCATGCGCTCGCCTACGCGCTGCTCGCGTTCTTCGCGATTACGCTGTCGCGCCGCATCCTGTGGTTCGGGCTGGTGCAGCAGGCGCTTCACGTGGCGCCTCTGCTCGCCTTCGCCGAGGCCGTCACGGCGCTGGTGCGACTCGCCGCCGGCGCCGAGTTTCCCGGCTGGACGATCTTCGTCGGCCCGCTCATCGGCGCACTGTTGTGGCCGCTGGCGTCGGTGGTGCTGCTCGCGCCGCAGCGGCGGCGCACGGGCCCGGACGAGACGCGGGCGATCTAGGGCGATGCATCTTGCGGAGCTGAAGAATTACGAGCGCGAGCTGCAGAATTTCCGCCTGCGCATGGTCATCGCAGCCGCCGTGGCGCTGCTTGCGTTCGGTTTGCTGCTGGCGCGCTTCGTCTACCTGCAGGTGCTGCAGCACGACTATTACCAGACCAAGGCCGAGGACAATCGCATCTCGATCGTCCCGGTGGCGCCGAACCGCGGCCTGATCGTCGACCGCAACGGCATCGTGCTGGCGGGCAACGACTCCGGCTATACGCTCGAGATTGCGCCGGACAAGACACCGGACCTGGAGCGCACCATCAACCGGCTGGCGCGGCTGGTCGAGATCCAGCCCAAGGACCGCACCCGCTTCGAGCGGCTGCTCGCCGAGACGCGCAGCGCCGAGAGTCTGCCGATCCGCACCCGCCTCACCGACGCCGAAGTGGCCAGAGTCGCCGCCAACCGCTACCGTTTCCCGGGCGTCGAAATCAAGGCGCGCCTGTTCCGCGACTATCCGCTCGGCGAAACCGCTTCGCACGTGCTCGGCTACACCGGCAGGATCACCGAACGGGACCAGGAAAGGATCCAGGCGCTCGGCCTCGAGGCGAATTACCGCGGCACCGACGTCATCGGCAAGAGCGGAATCGAGGCGAGCTACCAGGAGGACCTGCACGGCAGCGCCGGCTTCGAGCAGGTGGAGATCGACGCCGCCGGGCGCGCCATCAGGACCCTGACGCGCACTGCGGCCCAGCCCGGCAACGACGTGGCTCTCACGCTCGATACGGGCCTGCAGCAGGTGGCCGAGGCGGCGTTCGGCGACCGGCGCGGCGCCCTGGTGGCGCTCGAACCAGCGACCGGCGCCGTGCTGGCCCTCGTATCCCAGCCCGGATTCGATCCGAACCTGTTCGTCGACGGCATCGACCCGCAGAGCTGGGACGCGCTGAACAACTCGCCTGATCACCCGCTGAACGACCGCGCCATCGCCGGCCTTTACCCTCCGGGCTCGACGCTCAAGCCCTACCTCGCGCTCGCCGCGCTCGAGCTGGGCAAGCGAACCCCCAAGAGCTCGATCACCGACCAGGGCTACTTCTTCTTCGGCGGGCGGCGCTTCCGCGACGACAAGCAGGGCGGCCACGGCGTGGTCGACTTGTACAAGTCACTGGTCGAATCCTGCGACACGTATTACTACATGCTCGCCAATGACCTCGGCATCGACGCCATCGCGCGGTTTTTGGCGCCGTTCGGCTTTGGCTCGCGCACTGGCATCGACCTGGACGGCGAGTCCGCCGGCGTGCTGCCGTCGCCGGAATGGAAGGCGAGGCGCTTCAGGAGCCCCGAGCAGAAGAAGTGGTACCCGGGCGAGACCATCTCGGTCGGTATCGGCCAAGGCTACAACGCCTACACGCCGATACAGCTCGCGCTCGCGGTCGCGACGCTCGCCAACGGCGGCGCGATGTACCGGCCGCGGCTGGTCGACCACGTCGACAATCCGCGCAGCGGCGAGCGCCGCTACGAGGAACCGCAGCTGGTGCGCCGCATTGCGCTGCACGAGGCGAATATCGCCTTCATCAAGCACGCCATGGAGGGTGTAAATCACGACCCGAAGGGCACCGGGGCGCGGGCCTTCGCGGGCGCGCAGTACACCAGCGCCGGCAAGACCGGGACGGCGCAGGTCATCGCCATCAAGCAGAACGAGAAGTACGAAGAGAAGAATGTCGCCGAGCGGCTGCGCGATCACTCTCTCTACGTCGTGTTCGCGCCGGTGGAGAGCCCCAAGATCGCGCTCGCCGTGGTGGTCGAGAACGGCGGCTTCGGCGCGCGCGCGGCGGCGCCGATCGCGCGCGCAGTGCTCGACTACTATCTGCTCGGCAAGACTCCGCCGCGCGCGGGCGTCAAGGCCGACACCGCGGCAACGGCGACGGACTGACGATGCTCACGCCCGTAACAATACGCCGCGCCCTGAGGCGGCTGTTCGCCGGCCTCGACGCTCCGCTGCTCAGCATCATGCTTGCGCTCAGCGGCATCGGACTCGCCACGCTGTACTCGGCGAGCTACGACACGCCGGCACGCTTTCAGGCCCAACTGCTCAATTTCGCAGTGGCGTTCGTCGCACTGTGGATCGCGGCACAGGTGCCGCCACAAACGCTGGCCCGCATCGCGCTGCCCGCCTATCTGGTTGGGCTTGCGCTGCTGGTCGCAGTGGCGCTGTTCGGGGACGTGGTGAACGGCGCCCGCCGCTGGCTTCACCTCGGATTCATGCGCGTGCAGCCCTCCGAAATGATGAAGATCGCCGTGCCACTGATGCTGGCATGGTATTTCCACCGCTACGAGGCCGCCCTCAGGCTGCGAGATTTCGCGCTCGCCGGCCTGTTGCTCGCGCTTCCGGTTGTCCTCATTGCGCGCCAGCCCGACCTCGGTACCGCGCTGCTCGTCTTCGCAGTGGGCTTCTACGTAATCTTTTTCGCCGGCATCGGCTGGAAGGTTCTCGCCACGCTCGCCGTCCTGGCGCTCGCCAGCGTCGCGCCGCTGTGGGGTCTGCTGCACGACTACCAGCGAAAGCGCATCCTCACCCTGCTCGATCCGACGCAGGATCCGCTCGGCGCCGGCTACCACATCATCCAGTCGACCATCGCAGTAGGTTCCGGCGGCATTGCCGGCAAGGGCTGGCTGCACGGCACGCAAGCGCACCTCGAGTTCATACCGGAGCGCCACACCGACTTCATCTTCGCCGTGTTCTCGGAGGAGTTCGGGCTGATCGGCAATTGCATCCTGCTGACGCTGTATGCGCTGCTGATCGCACGCGGGCTGATGATCGCCGCCAGCGCGGCGACGTACTTTTCGCGCCTGCTGGCCGCTGCGCTCGCGCTGATGTATTTCACCTATGCCTTCGTCAACATGGGCATGGTGGCGGGGATCCTGCCGGTGGTAGGCGTGCCGCTGCCGTTCGTGTCCTACGGCGGCACCTCGCTCGCGACGCTGTTCATCGGGGTAGGCATCCTGATGAGCATCAATCGACACCACAAGCTGGTACAGACCTGATTCCGGGTCCATATTGCGCGGCAGCATCCAGCTGAAACCGCTCATCGCATGGTGAAATGAAGAGGTCCTAAGTCATTGTAAGTGCTTGTTTCTCGCGCTCTTACACCACCTGTTGCTGCGTGTTGCTCCGCGCCAACGCCCTACGTTATGGTGAGGTCTAGTTTATCCATCCTCAACAAAGCAAAGGGATCACGATGAATCAACGGGAGCTTGAGATCGCCGCACTGAAGAAGGACTGGGCCGAGAATCCGCGCTGGAAAGGCATCGCGCGGGGTTATAGCGCGGAGGATGTCGTGCGCCTGCGCGGCAGCCTGCGCATCGAGCACACGCTGGCTCAGCGCGGCGCCGAGAAGCTGTGGCAGCTCTGCAACGAGCGGCCTTTCGTCAATTCTCTCGGCGCCCTGACCGGCAACCAGGCCATGCAGCAGGTCAAGGCGGGGGTACCGGCGATCTATCTCTCGGGCTGGCAGGTGGCGGCCGACGCCAACGATTCGCTGTCGATGTACCCGGACCAGTCGCTGTACGCGGTCTCGAGCGTTCCCAACGTGGTCAGGCGCATCAACAACGCGCTCGCGCGCGCCGACCAGATCCAGTGGATGGAGGGCAAGGGCGAGACCGACTGGTTCGCGCCGATCGTGGCCGACGCCGAGTCGGGCTTCGGCGGCGTGCTGAACGCGTTCGAGCTGATGAAAGCGATGATCGAGGCGGGCGCTGCGGGCGTGCACTTCGAGGACCAACTCGCCTCGGTCAAGAAATGCGGCCACATGGGCGGCAAAGTGCTGGTGCCGACGCAGGAAGCGGTGCAGAAGCTGAACGCCGCGCGCCTGGCTGCGGACGTGATGGGCGTGCCGACCGTGCTGCTCGCACGCACCGACGCGGAGGCCGCCGACATCGTTACCAGCGACGTGGACGAGAACGACAAGCCGTTCCTCACCGGCGAGCGCACGGCGGAGGGTTTCTACCGCACCAGGAAAGGCTTCGACCAGGCGCTCTCGCGCGGCCTCGCCTACGCCGAATACGCCGACATGGTGTGGTGCGAGACCGGCACGCCCGACCTCGCGTTCGCGCGCAAGTTCGCCGAAGGCATCCGCCGCAAATACCCCGGCAAGATGCTGGCCTACAACTGCTCGCCGTCGTTCAACTGGAAGCGCAATCTCGATGATGCGGCGATCGCCAAGTTCCAGCGCGAGCTCGGCGCGATGGGCTACAAGTTCCAGTTCATCACGCTGGCCGGCTTCCACGCGCTCAATTACTCGATGTTCGAGCTGGCCTACGGCTATGCGCGCAACAACATGAGCGCGTTCGTCGAGCTGCAGCAGAAGGAGTTCGCCGCGGCCGAGAAGGGCTTCAGCGCCGTCAAGCACCAGCGCGAGGTCGGCACCGGCTACTTCGACGACGTCACCCAGACCGTGACGGGCGGCAGGGCTTCGACCACCGCGCTGCACGGCTCGACCGAGGACGAGCAGTTCTTCGACGACAAGCAGCCCCAGAAGAAGGTGGCCTGAGGCGAGCGTGAGCGCCGGCGCCGGCCTGCTGCGGGTTCACGAGGCGCGCGCAGACCTCACGCAGGGGGTCGCGCGCGCCATTCTGGCCGGGTTCGACAAGCACTACCGCCTGTTCCGCGAGGCCGCGCGCCAGGCCAAGCGCCATTTCGAGGCGGCCGACTGGTCCGCGATGCGCGTGCTCGCGCGCGAGCGCATCCAGATGTACGACCGGCGCGTGCACGAGGCGGTCGAGGCGGTGCGCAAGGCCTATCCCCTTGCCGAGCGCGACGAGTCGCTGTGGCCCGCGATCAAGCTGGCCTACATCGGCCTGCTGCATGAGCACCGGCAGCCCGAGTGCGCCGAGACCTTCTACAACTCGGTCGCCTGCCAGGTTCTGCACCGGCGCTACTACCGCAACGAGTTCATCTTCTGGCGCCCGGCGGTCGCCACCGAGCACCTCGAGGGCGAAGCGCCGACCTATCGCTGCTACTACCCCAGGGACAAGGGGCTGCGCGGCACGCTGCGCGCGATCCTGACCGACTTCGGCCTGGCCAACCCGTTCGAGGATCTGCGGCGCGACAGCCGAAGCGTGCTGCGCGCCCTGCGCGCGCACTTCCCGCGCCCGGCGCGCGCCTACCCGAGCCTTCAGGTGCAGGTGCTCGGCTCGCTGTTCTTCCGCAACAAGGCCGCGTACGTGATCGGCAAGATCGTCAACGGCCATCGCGAATACCCGTTCGCGGTGCCGATCCTGCAGAACGAGCGACGCGAGCTGTACCTGGACGCGCTGCTGCTCGATCCCGACCAGCTGCAGCTGCTGTTCTCGTTCGCGCGTGCCTATTTCCTGGTCGACATGGAGGTGCCGGCAGCCTACGTCTCATTCCTGCGCCAGCTGATGCCGAAGAAGCCGCGCGCCGAGATGTACATGGCGGTCGGACTGCAGAAGCAGGGCAAGACGCTGTTCTACCGCGACCTGCACTATCACCTCAAGCACTCGAGCGACGACTTCGTCGTCGCACCCGGGATCAAGGGAATGGTGATGCTGGTGTTCACCCTGCCGTCGTTTCCATACGTCTTCAAGGTGATCCGCGACCACTTCGCACCGCCCAAGGAGATGGACCGGCAGACGGTCAAGGACAAGTATCAACTGGTGAAATACCACGACCGCGTGGGACGCATGGCCGACACGCTCGAGTACTCGCTGGTCGCGCTGCCGCTGGAGCGCTTTGCGCCGGACCTGGTCGAGGAGCTCAAGGCCCAGGCCGCGTCATCGATCGAGTTCGAGGGTGATCAGATCGTGATCAAGCACATGTACATCGAGCGGCGCATGGTGCCGCTCAACCTGTACCTCGAGGAGGCCGTGCGCGAGGGCGACGAGGAGCGCCTGCGGCATGCGCTGGACGAGTACGGCAACGCCATCGAGGAGCTCGCGGGGGCGAACATTTTCCCCGGCGACATGCTGCTGAAGAATTTCGGCGTCACGCGCCACAACCGGGTCGTGTTCTACGATTACGACGAGATCGCGTACATGACCGACTGCAATTTCCGCCGCATCCCGCCACCGACGAGCTTCGAGGACGAGATGGCGGCCGAGCCCTACTGGTCGGTCGGCCCGCACGACGTCTTCCCTGAGCAGTTCGAGCGCTTCCTGGTCGCCAATCCGCACGCGCGGGAGGTACTCATGCAGCTCCACGGCAACCTTAGCGATCCAGTGTTCTGGACCGACAAGCAGGCGCGCATCCGCGCCGGCGTACAGGAGGACGTGTTCTCCTACCCCGAGACCTGCCGTTTCAGGCGCTAGGCCCGGCGACGGGCGGCCGCGCGTTGTCCGCGTACATCGGCCGCTCTTCGTACAGATTGAGCCAGCCCTTGACGATGCGGTAGATGACCCAGATCGCCGTCGCGCCGACGACGATCATGCCGACGAACACGATCCACGACAGTGCGCCGAGCGCGAACCACAGCAGGGCAAACCAGAAGGTGCGGATCTGCCAGCGAAAGTGCGATTCCAGCCAGGTGCCGCGCACGTCGTCCAGCTTGACGTAGTTGATGATGACGCCGACCAGCGCGGTGAGGCCCGTGAAATAGGCCGCTGCCTGCAGCGCATAGACCACCGCGGTGATCGTCTTCAAGCGTTCAAACGCCGGGTTCGTGTCATCCATCTTTGCCCTCCTCGTACAGCGCCTCGGGCCCGCGTCGGGCGCCGCGAACCGCGACCCGTTTGGCGCGCCCGGACTGTCCTGCCTCGATCGTCACATCGCGCCGCGCCGCACCCAGCCGCCCGGCAATGAATTCGATCAGCGCGGCGTTCGCCTTGCCGTCTACCGCCCGCGCCGCGAGGCGCAGCTTCAGCCTGCCGCCGTAGAGTCCAGCCACTTCGGTGCGCGCGGCACCGGGCTGCACGTGCAGCTCGAGCGTCAAACAGCCGCGGTCGAGGCGGTGCCAGGCGCTCAGAAGATGCCTCCGATCGCGCCGCGCAGGCCCCAGATCGGAAACAGCACCACCTGAAGCAGGATCAGCAGCAGCAGCGGTGAGAGGTCGATATTGGCGATCGGCGGCAACAGGCGCCGCACCGGGCGCAGGAACGGACGCGTCACCGCGTCCAGTACCGGGTTCGCCGCCGCGTACGGCGCAACCCAGGACAGTATCGCCTGTACGATAACCGCAAAGATGAGCATGTAGACGCTGAAGCGAAGCAGGTCGACCAGCGCGACCGCGGCGAGCAGCGCCAGCGCCGCGCCCGGCGCCGAGCCGAGGTCGCCGCCGCGCAGCGAGAACAGCAGGTACAACGCGAGCGCCTGCAGCAGCCATGCCGCCACCGCGGTCGCCAGATCCAACCCGGCCAGCGGCGGAATGACCCGCCGCGCCGGCCGCACGATCCAGTTGCTCGCGACGACGACGAACTCGCCGACCTGATTGCGGAACGGCACTCCCAGCCACTGGAAGTGAAACCGCGCCAGCAGCAGGTAGACAAAGAACGCCGCGGCGGTGTCGATGAGGAACGAGAGGATCTGTTGCAGCATTCAGCCCCCCTTGCCCAATTCTTCGCCCAGCTCGGCGCCGCGGCGGCTCGCGGCCTCCAGCGCGCGCATCAGTCGCTCTGCCAGGCGTTCCTCTGCAAAGACGCGCAGCGCGGCCTCGGTCGTGCCACCCTTCGAGGTGACGCGCTCGCGCAAGGTGCCCGGTGCCTCGCCGCTTTGCGCCGCGAGTTTCGCCGCGCCGAGCACGGTCTGCAGGGCAAGCCTGGCGGCGACCTCCTGCGGCAGGCCGAGGCTGACGCCCGCCGCGGCGAGCTGTTCGATGAACCAGAATACGTACGCCGGCCCGCTGCCCGAGACCGCGGTCACGGGATCGAGCAGAGCCTCGTCTTCCACCCAGACCACTTCCCCCACCGCGCCGAGGATATGCGCCGCGCGCTGCTTTTCTTCTGCGCTCACCTCGGGTAGCGCGCAAAGACCGGTGATGCCGGCGCCGATCAGCGCCGGGGTGTTCGGCATGCAGCGCACCAGCCGGCGGTGCCCGCCCAGCCAGCGCGACAGGTCGGCCAGGCGCAGGCCGGCGGCAATGCTGATCACCAGCTTGGAGGCGTCCGCTGCGCCGAGCGAGGCGAGCGCCGAGCGCATGTCCTGCGGCTTCACCGCCAGCACCAGCGTGTCCGATTCCAGCGTCGCGGCGTCCGGCGCGCCAGTTACGCGCACCCGGTGCTGCGTCGCGAGCTTCTCGCGCGCCGAGTCGCTCACCTCGACCACCGAGATCGCGCCCGTATCGAAACCCTGCGCCAGCAGCCCCCCGATCAACGCGTTGGCCATATTGCCGCCGCCGAGAAAGGCGATCTTCATGCCGCGCTTCTGACCTTCTCGCGCGCGCCGAAGATCGCGCTGCCGATGCGAACCATGGTCGCGCCCTCGGCGATCGCGGCCTCCATGTCGTCCGACATTCCCATCGACAGCGTGTCGAGCTCCAGGCCCTCCGTGCGCAGGCGCTCGAACAGCTCGCGCACGGCACGGAACCGCGCGCGCTGTACGGCCGCCTCGGGGCTGGGGGCGGGAATCGCCATCAGGCCGCGCAGCCGCAGCCGCGGCAGCCCGGCGACGGCGCGCGCAAGCGCCGCTGCGTCCTTCGCCGCCACCCCGCTCTTGCTCGCCTCGCCCCAGAGATTGACTTCGATCAGCACGTTGAGCGGCGCAAGCGCCGCCGGACGCTGCTCCGAGAGGCGACGCGCGATCTTCTCGCGATCGACGCTTTGCACCCAGTCGAAGCGCTCCGCGGCGGCCCGGGTCTTGTTGCCCTGCAAAGGCCCGATCAGGTGCCACTCCAGAGTGCGCGCCCGGCGCTCGCCGAGCAGCTGCGACAGCGCGTCCATCTTCTCGAGCGCCTCCTGGACATAGTTCTCGCCGAACGCATTTTGGCCGGCGGCCTCGGCTTCGGCAATTCGCGCCGGCGGGTGCGTTTTCGTCACCGCGAGCAGACGCACTGCGCCGGACGGCCGGCCGGCGCCGGAGACCGCGGCCTCGATACGTGACATTACAGCTTGCAAATTGTCGCCAATCATTGCGATAATTTCTTGAAACTGCGGAGGTTTTCCGACCGCGCTTACCGCATCGTTATGGGAGCATTGTAATGGATCTGACCGAGCTGCTCGCCTTCGTGGTCAAGAACAAGGCTTCAGACCTGCACCTGTCGGCCGGGCTGCCACCCATGATCCGGGTACACGGCGACGTGCGTCGGATCAACGTGCCGCCGCTCGAGCACAAAGACGTGCACACGATGATCTACGACATCATGAACGACGGTCAGCGCAAGTTCTACGAGGAAAACCTCGAGTGCGACTTTTCGTTCGCGGTGCCGAACCTGGCGCGCTTCCGGGTAAATGCCTTCGTGCAGCAGCGCGGCGCGGCGGCGGTGATGCGGACCATTCCGTCGAAGATCCTGTCCCTCGAGGACCTGAAGTGCCCTCCGACCTTCAAGGACATCTCGGAATATCCGCGCGGCATCGTGCTGGTGACAGGTCCCACGGGTTCGGGCAAATCGACGACCCTGGCGGCGATGATCAACCACATCAATGAAAACGAGTTCGGGCACATCCTGACCATCGAGGACCCGATCGAGTTCGTGCACGAATCGAAGAAATGCCTGATAAACCAGCGCGAGGTCGGCCCGCACACGCTTTCCTTCGCCAACGCGCTCAGGAGCGCGCTGCGCGAGGACCCGGACGTGATCCTGGTGGGCGAGATGCGAGATCTGGAGACGATCCGCCTCGCTCTTACCGGCGCGGAGACCGGCCACCTGGTGTTCGGCACGCTGCACACCAGCTCGGCGGCGAAGACCATCGACAGGGTCGTCGACGTGTTTCCGGCGGCCGAAAAGGAAATGGTGCGCGCCATGCTGTCGGAGTCGCTGCGCGCGGTAATCTCGCAGACGCTGCTCAAGACCAAGGACGGGTCGGGGCGCGTCGCCGCGCACGAGATCATGATCGGCACTCCCGCGATCCGAAACCTGATCCGGGAAAACAAGATCGCGCAGATGTATTCCGCGATCCAGACCGGGGCCAACCTCGGCATGCAGACGCTCGACCAGAATCTCCAGGAGATGGTCAAGCGCAACCTGGTTTCGCCCGGGGAAGCGCGCGGCAAGGCCCAGAACAAGGATATATTCCCGGGCTGATCGCCGGGCATCGGCATACCGGCACAGGAGGCGTGGCATGGAACGAGAACAAGCGACCAAGTTCATGTATGACCTTCTTCGCGCGCTGATCGCGAAAAAGGGCTCCGACCTATTTCTCACGGCGAACTTTCCGCCGGCGATGAAAGTAGACGGCAGGATGACGCCGGTATCGCAGCAGGCGCTCAGCGCCGGACACACGCAGATGCTGGCGCGCTCGATCATGAACGACCGCCAAGCGGCCGATTTCGAGGCCCACAAAGAGTGCAACTTCGCGATCAGTCCGGCCGGTATTGGGCGCTTCCGCGTGAACTGCTTCGTGCAGCAGAGTCAGGTCGGAATCGTGCTGCGCGTGATCACGACCGCGATCCCCAACTTCGAGGAGCTGACTCTGCCGCCAGTGCTGAAGGACGTGGCGATGACCAAGCGCGGCCTGGTGATCTTCGTCGGCGCCACCGGCTCGGGCAAGTCGACCTCGCTCGCCGCGATGATCGGCTACCGAAACGAAAACTCGTACGGCCACATCATCACGATCGAAGACCCGGTCGAGTTCGTGCACCCGCACAAGAACTGCCTCGTCACGCAGCGCGAGGTGGGAGTCGATACGGACTCCTGGGAAACCGCGCTCAAGAACACCCTGCGCCAGGCCCCCGACGTGATCCTGATCGGCGAAATCCGCGATCGTGAAGTGATGGAACATGCGATCGCGTTCGCCGAAACCGGGCACCTGTGCCTCGCCACCTTGCACGCCAACAACGCCAATCAGGCGATGGACCGGATCATCAACTTCTTCCCCGAGGATCGCCGCCAGCAGCTGCTGATGGACCTGTCGCTCAACCTCAAGGGAGTGATTTCCCAGCGCCTGATCCCGCTCAAGGAGGGCAAGGGGCGCGCGGCGGCGGTCGAGGTGCTGCTCAACTCACCACTGATTTCTGACCTGATCTTCAAAGGCGAAGTCCACGAGATCAAGGAAGTGATGAAGAAATCGCGCGAGCTCGGCATGCAGACCTTCGACCAGGCACTGTTCGACCTGTACGAGAGGGGTCGCATCGGCTACGAGGACGCGTTGCGCTTCGCCGACTCGACCAACGAGGTGCGCCTGGCAATCAAGCTGCACGGCAAGGAATCGAAGGACCGCGACCTCACCAAGGGCATCGAGCACCTCGACATCGTGTAACGGGCGACCTCAGCTGCAAGAGCAACACTTCCACGGCGTCTTTCCCTACCTGGTCTCGCCGCTCGACGCCGCCGGCGGGATCAACGCCCAGGTACTCGGCCGCCTGTGCGACGACCTGATCGGGGCCGGCGTGCACGGCCTCACGCCGCTCGGCTCGACCGGGGAGTTCGCCTATCTCAGCTGGCCGCAGCGCAGGCGGGTGGTCGAGGTCACGGTGCAGGCGGTGCGCCGCCGGGTGCCGGTGGTCGCGGGGGTCGCCGCCACCACGATCGCCGACGCGGTGGCGCAGGCGCGAGAGTGGCAGCACCTCGGCTGTGACGGCATCCTCGCCATTCTCGAGGCCTACTTTCCGGTTGCGGACGAAGGCGTCTACGCCTACTTCGAGGCGATTGCGAACGCGGTGTCGTTGCCGGTCGTGTTGTATACCAATCCCAACTTTCAGCGCTCGGATCTCAGCCTGCCGGTGATCGAGCGGCTGAGCCGCGTTCCGAACATTCGCTATATCAAGGACGCCTCGTTCAACACCGGAAGACTGCTGTCGATCATCAACCGGGTCGAGGGACGCATGCAGGTGTTCGCCGCCTCGTCCCACATCCCGGCCTGCGTGATGTTGATCGGCGGCGTCGGCTGGATGGCGGGCCCGGCGTGCGTGGCGCCACGCCAGAGCGTCGAGCTCTACGAGCTGTGCCGCAAAGGCGACTGGAACGCGGCAATGGACTTGCAGCGACGCCTGTGGGACCTGAACCAGGCCTTCGCCAAGTACAACCTGGCCGCGTGCGTCAAGGGCGGCCTCGAGCTGCAGGGCTACGCCGTCGGCGCACCGCTGCCGCCGCAGGCACCGCTCCCGGCGCAGGGAATCGAAGAGGTGCGGCACGCGTTGTCGGCCGTAGGGGCGCTCTAATGGTGAGCCCGGACTCGGCTTTTCCGCCGATTCCGCCCGCCGAGATAGAGATCACCGCGGTGCGCGCGCAGGGCGCTGGCGGGCAAAACGTCAACAAGGTCTCCAACGCGGTTCACCTGCGCTTCGCGATCCGCGCTTCGTCCCTGCCGTTGCTGCTCAAGGAGCGGCTGCTCGCCCTGCGCGACACGCGGATCAGCGGCGACGGGGTCGTGGTCATCAAGGCGCAGCGCCACCGCAGCCTCGAGATGAACAAGGCCGAGGCGCTCGAACGGCTGTACGAGCTCGTGCGCCGCGCCGCCTACACGCCGCGCAAGCGCAAGCCCACCAGGCCCACCCGCAGCTCGCAGAGGAAGCGCGTCGAGGGCAAGGTCAGGCGCGGCCGCATCAAAGCGCTGCGGGGCCGGGTGACCGACTGAGCGCGCTGCGCCTGCGCCCGCCGGCGACGATTTCGAACTCGTACAGTCGGCACTCGATCGGCCCGTTGTAGAGCGGCGTGCGGCGCGAGGGTGCGAGCCGGATCAGCTTCTCCAGACGCCGGTCGGCGGTGAAGAAGAAGCAGCGCCAGCCGGAAAAGCGCTGCTTGAGGGCGTCGCCGAGCCTGGGGTAGAAGGCCGCCAGCTGCTCGGACTCACCGATCCGCTCGCCGTAGGGCGGATTGGCGATCATCACGCCCGAGGGGGCTGGCGCCGCCCGCTGCAGCACGTCGGACTGCTCGAGTGTCACCCAGCGCTCGACGCCGGCTGCCGCCAAGTTGCGCCGCGCCGCGGTCAGCGCCGCCGGGTCGGTGTCGCTGCCGTAGAGCCTCAGGTCCTGCACCGCCCGGGCTGTCTCGGCCCTGACACGGTCCCACAGCGCGGGATCGAAGCTGCGCAAATTCTCAAAACCGAAGCCGCGCTTGGCGCCCGGCGCACGGCCACGCGCGATTGCCGCCGCCTCGATGAGCAGCGTGCCACCACCGCACATCGGATCGAGCAGCGGCTCGCCCGGCGTCCAGCCCGAGAGCATGACCAGACCCGCGGCGAGGTTCTCGCGCAGCGGCGCCTCGACCGCCCCCCCGCGCCAGCCGCGCTTGAACAGCGGCTCGCCGGAAGTGTCGAGGTACAGCGCGCCGCGCCGCTGCTCGAGAAAGGCGTGCACGCGCACGTCGGGGCGCGCGCGCTCTATGCTCGGTCGCCGGCCCAGCGCGTCGCGGAACCGGTCGCAAACCGCGTCCTTGATGCGCAGCGTGATGAACTCGAGGCTCTTTAGCGGGCTCTTCTGCGCCGTGACGTTCACTCGCAGCGTGCGCTCGACCGTGAATAGCGCGGGCCAGTCCACCTTGCGCGCGGCGGCATAGACGTCCTCCTCTCCGCCGTAGGAGAACTCGGCCACTTTCCACAGCACGCGCGAAGCGAGCCGCGACCACAGATTTGCGCGGAAGCAGGTCTGCCAGTCGCCGCCGAATTGGACCCCGCCGGCCACCGCAGCTGCCCCGCGTGCGCCGAGCCCGGCAAGCTCCGCCGCGAGCAACGCCTCGAGCCCGCGCGGGCAGGGGGCGAAGAACGCCTGCTCAGAACGGCTTGAAGACAATCAGGATCACCGTGCCGAGCGGGATGCGCGCCAGTTGTGCCGCACGATGGCGCGCAGCACCTGCAGCTTCCTGTGAAAGAAGTGATCGGCGCCCGGCACTACGACCACCGGCAATTCCTGCGGCCGGGCCCAGTCCAGCACCGATTTGAGCGGCACGGTCTC
>DATFMS010000136.1:0-13868 GCA_035266805.1 Burkholderiales bacterium
ATCGACTGGGTGGTCGAGGAGGCGTTCGCCGGCGTGGCGGGCATGCAGCGGGCGGTGCGGCGGGTGATTCCCGTCGCCCTGCGCCGCTGGCGCGCTTCGCTCTGGCGGCCGGCGGCGTGGCGCGAGTTCGCCGCCTTCCGCCGCGCGCTGGCCGCCGAGCGCTACGATTTCGTCGTCGACACGCAGGGCCTGCTCAAGAGCGCGCTGCTCGCCAGGCTCGCGCACGGCGAGCGGCACGGCCTGGACCGGGACAGCGCGCGCGAAGCGCTCGCGGCGCGCTTCTACGACCGGCGCCACCGGGTGCCGCAAGGGCTGCACGCGGTCGAGCGCAACCGGCGCCTGACCGCCGCGGCGTTGGGCTACCCGCTGGCGGGGGCCTGCGACTACGGCCTGCATGTCGAGGGCGAGCCCCCGATCGCGCTTCAGAGCCCGTATGCCGTGCTGCTTACCATGACCAGCCGAGCCGACAAGCTGTGGCCCGAGACGCACTGGAGCGAGCTCGCGCGCTCGCTCGCCGCGCGCGGCGTGCACGCGGTCCTGCCCTGGGGCAGCGCCGCCGAGCGCGCGCGCTGCGAGCGCCTGGCAGGCATGGCGGAGGGCGCGCAGGTGCCGCCGCGCATGGGCATCGCGGAGCTGGCGCGGCTGCTGCGCGGCGCGCGCGCCGTGGTCGGGGTGGATACCGGGCTGGCCCACCTCGCGGCGGCGCTCGGAGTCCCGGCGGTGGGCGTGTTCTGCGGCTCGGACCCGGTGCTCACCGGCCTCTACGGCAGCCCGCGGGCGCGCAACCTCGGTGCGCCGGGCAGGCCGCCCGCGCCGGCCGAAGTCATGGCCGCGCTGGAGGCGGTTTCATCGTGACGCGCAGGCTCTACACGTTCCTGCTGCGGCTCGCGCTGCCGCTGATTCTGCTGCGGCTCTGGTGGCGCGGCAGGCGCGAGCCAGGCTACCGCAGCGGGGTAGGCGAGCGCTTCGGCCATTACGCGACGCCGCCCGGCCGCGGGGTGATCTGGGTGCACGCGGTGTCGGTCGGCGAGGCGCGCGCGGCGGCGCCGCTGGTGCGCGCGCTGCAGCGCGCGTTTGCCGACTTCGACCTGCTGCTCACCTGCACCACCGCCGCCGGCCGCAGCACGGTGGCGCAGGTCTACGGCGAATCGGTACGCTGCGCCTTCCTGCCCTACGACCTGCCGCGGCCGATGGCGAGGTTCCTCGCGCACTTCCGGCCGCGCATCGGGATCATGATGGAGACCGAGGTGTGGCCGAATCTGCTGGCGGCCTGCCACGAGCACGGCACGCCGGTGATGCTGGCCAACGCCCGCATGTCGCGCAGATCCGCGCGCGGCTACCGGCGCTTCGCCTGCCTCTCCCGCCCGGCGTTCGGGCGCCTTGCTGCCGTCTGCGCACAGGGCCGCAGTGCCGCGCGACGGCTGAGCCTTCTCGGCGCCGCGAACGTCGAGGTAAGCGGCAACCTGAAGTTCGACGTCGAGCCCGACGCGGCCAAGGTCGAAGAAGGACGCGCGTTCAGGACCGCGCTGCGCTCACGCAAGGCGCTGCTGCTGGCGAGCACCCGCGACGGCGAGGAGGCGCAGCTGCTCGACGCGCTGGGTCCCGACGACGGCAGCCTGCTGATCATCGTGCCGCGACACCCCCAGCGCTTCGACGAGGTGGCGGCGCTGCTCGCCGCGCGCGGTCTGAGCTTCGCCCGCCGCAGCCTGGGCGAGGCGCCGCACGCCGGCAAGCGCGTCTATCTCGGCGACACGATGGGGGAGATGGCGTTCTACTACGCGACCTGCGACGTGGCGCTGATCGGCGGCTCGTTCCAGCCCCTGGGGGGGCAGAACCTGATCGAAGCCTGCGCGGTCGGCGCGCCGGCGGTGCTGGGCCCGCACATGTACAACTTCCCCGAGGCGACGCGGCAGGCGCTCGAGGCCGGCGCGGCGCTGCAGGCCGGCGGCGCGGGCGAGGCGATGCGCACCGCACGGGACCTGCTCGGGGACGCCGAGCGCTGCGCGCAGATGGGGGTGGCCGGAATGCGGCTATGCGCCGCGCACCGCGGCGCGACCGGGCGCCACCTCGAAGTCGTGCGCGGGCTGCTGCAAGCCCCCGCGCCGGGCGAGCTCAGGGCGTCAGCACCAGGTTGACCTCCTCGAGGTCCTGTTCCCTCAGGCTGCCGACCGCGGCCTTGAGCTTGAGCTGGGTGGTAATGGTGTTGTAGCGCGCCACCGCGAGGTCGCGCCGGGTCGAGAACAGCTGCTGCTGCGCGTTGAGGACGTCGATGTTTATCCGCACCCCGACCTCGTAGCCGAGCTTGTTCGAGTCCAGGGCGCTCTGGGAGGAGACCAGCGCCTGCTCGAGCGCGCCGACCTGGGCGATGCCGTTGATGACCCCGAGATACGACTGGCGGGCGGCGAGCGCGGCGCTGCGGCGCGCGTTCTCCAGGTCCTGCTTCGCCTTCTCGTAGTTGGCCGCCGCTTCGCGCTCGCGCGAGCTGATCGCGCCGCCCTGGTACAGCGGCAGGGCAAGTTGCAGGCCGATCGAGCTGTTGGTCGTGGTGCTGCCGATCGGGCTGAACTGGGTCGCGGTCTGGTCGGTCTGGCCGTAGCTGGCCACCAGGTCGAGGGTCGGGTAGTGCCCCGCGGCGTTGCGCTTCACCTCCAGGCTCGCGATTTCGCTCACCGCTTCCTGGACCTGCACCGGGTAGCTCTGCTTCTGCGCGATATCGACCCAGCCCTGCATGTTGTTCGGATTGGGCGGCGCGAGCTTGACGTGGGTGCGCAGGGGCGCGAGCGCCGCGTACTCCTTGCCGGTGAGCTGCTGCAGCGCGCGCCGCTTGCTCTCCAGGTCGTTCTGCGCCGCGATCTCCTGCGCCACGACCAGGTCGTAGCGCGCCTGGGCCTCGTGCGTGTCGGTGATGGTCGCGGTACCGACCTCGAAGTTGCGCTTGGCCTGCGCCAGCTGCTCCGAAATGGCGGCTTTCTGCGCGCCGACCAGGGTAAGGCTGTCCTGCGCCGCGAGCATCTCGAAATAGGCCTGCGCCGTGCGCACGATCAGGTCCTGGGCAGCCAGGCCGAACGCCGCCTCGGCCTGCCTGACCTGGTAGCCGGCCTCGTCGTACTGCAGGAAGTTCTGCTTGCGGTAGATCGGCTGCGACAGGTTGAGCGTGTAGCCGTTCGAGCGCACGTTGCGATTGAAGCTCGGCGACAGCAACGGTTTGTCGGAGTCGGACTCCAGGCGGCTCTCGGTGGCGTTGGCCGACAGGCCGAGCGTCGGCAGCAGCAGCGCCTTGCCCTGGGGCAGCTTCTCCTGCCCCGCCTGCAATGCGTAGCGCGCCGCGGCGTATTGCGCGTCGTAGCTGCGGGCGTCGCGGTAGACCTGGAGCAGATCCTCCGCCTGCGCGCTGAGCGGCAGGGCAGCGGCGAAGGCTAGGGAGGCAATGAAACGTATCATCGGATTGGCCTTGAGCTCAGTAAACGGGCATGGCGGGGTCGACGGTTCGGGCCCAGGCGTCGACGCCGCCTGCCAGATTGTGCACCTTGGTGAAACCCTGGTGCTCGAGAAAGTACGCGACTTGCATGCTGCGCGTGCCATGGTGGCAGATGACGACCGTGTCGCTGCCGGGATCGAGCTCGGCCAGGCGCGCCGGCAGCGCGCGCATCGGCACCAGCATCGCCTCCGGCAGCCGGCAGGTGTGGAACTCCCACGGCTCGCGCACATCCAGCAGCAGCGGCTTGCGCTCGCCGGGCGCGGCAAGCCAGGCGGACAGCTCCACGGGCGAAATCTGCGTCATCAGAAGCGAAAGCGGGCTGGTTGTTCGGCGTTCAGCAGCGGGGCGAGCACGGTCTCGAACAGCTCCACCGTGCGAAACGCCCCCGGCGCGCTGCAGTGCACGATCTTGGCGGTCATCATGGGCGCGTCGCCGAGCACCGCGAACAGCCGCCCGCCGGGCGCGAGCTGCGCCAGCCAGGACTGCGGCAGAACGGGCGTCGAGCCGGTGAGCACCACCACATCGTAGGGGGCGTGCTGCGACCAGCCGCGCGCGGCGTCGCCCACCTCGAGCGTGACATTGTCGATGCCGTGGCGCTCCAGGTTCGCCTTGCCGAACGCGGCCAGGGCGGGCCTGATCTCGACCGAGTGCACGTGCGCGGCGCGGTGCGCAAGCAGCGCGGTGAGGTAGCCGCTGCCGGTGCCGACCTCGAGCACGCGGTCCACCTTGCGCAGCGCAAGCTCCTGCATGGCGCGCGCTTCGATCTTCGGTGCCCACATCCGCTCGCCCTCGCCGATCGGGATCTCCATGTCGGTGAACGCCAGCGCGCGGTGCGCCGGCGGCACGAACTCCTCGCGCGGCACGACGTAGAGCAGATCGAGCACGTCCTGGTCGAGCACTTCCCACGGCCGAATCTGCTGTTCGACCATGTTGAAGCGCGCCTGTTCGAAGTTCATTGAGCCACCAAGGAATTTGGGCGAAAGGGGGCATTAGTTTACCAAAGCGACCCCGGCCGGGGGCCGGCGGCCTTGACCTGAGATCAAGATCCGCGCCGGGAACGATGCTCGGGCATCAGCGCCCAGTACAGCATCGGTATGGCGAACAGCGTGAGGACGGTGGAAAAGCCGATGCCCCAGACGATCGACGCGGCCACCGGCCCCCAGATGAGCGACTTGCCGCCAAGGCCGAAGGCAAGCGAAAACAGCCCGGCGATGGTGGTGGTGCTGGTGATGACGATCGGCACCACCCGCCGGCGTGCGGCGTATACGGCGGCGTGCAACACCGTCATCCGTTGTCGCCGCCGCGTGTTGGCGGCGTGGATCAGCACGATCGCCGAGTTCACCGCGATGCCGGTGAGCGCGATCACGCCGTAAAGGGTGTACAGGGACAGCGGGTTGCCCGATACCAGCAGCCCGCCCACCACGCCGGTGAAGGCGAGCGGCACGGTCACCAGGATCATGAGCGGCTGCCAGTAGCTGCGAAATTGCGTCGCCAGGATCAGGTAGATCAGCCCGACGCCGAGCAGGAACAGCACCTTCATCGCATCGAGGCTCTCGTAGATGTCGTCCAGCTCGCCCGAAAAGTCCAGGTCGGTGGAAGGATAGCGCGCGTGAATCCTGTCCCAGCCGCTGCGTATCGCCTCGTTGGCCGCCACGGTGTCGGTCGTTTTCTTGTCGAGGTCGGCTTCGACCGTGATCGAGCGGCGCAGGTTGTAGTGCTTGAGCACGCCCTTGCCGAGCTGCGTCTCGGCCCTTACCAGCGTGCGCAGCGTCGTCGTCCCTCCCCCGGGCAGCGCGATCGGGTCGTCGAGCAGCCGCGCGACGTCGGCCGACTGGCGCGGACGGGCGCGCACCCGAACCTCGAGCTTCTCGCCCGCATCGCGCATCTGCGCCACGATCTCGCCGTCCACGTGCAGCCGCACCAGGCGCGCCACCAGCCCCGGGTTGAGGCCCGCGGCGCGCACCGCCTCGCGGTCGAGCTTCAGCACCAGCTGCGGGCGGCCCGGAATGTCGTCGTCGGTGACGTCCTTGACGCCGGGAACGGCGCGCACGATCCCGAGCAGCGCGTCGGTCGCGGCGCGCAACTCCTGGTAGTCGTCGTTGCGAACGCGCACGCGCACCGGCTTGGACACCGGCGGGCCGCCCGAGAGCACGGTAAAACTCACCTTGCCCGCACCCGGCATCGCTTGCAGCGCCGCGCGCATCGAATCGACCACCTCCAGCACGTCGCGCGAATCGCCCTTGCTGCGCGGCGCCAGTGACACGATCACCTGCCCGTAGGCGTCGCCGTAGAGCGGCTCGGTGTCGGTGAACTTGACGCCGGCCACCGAGGTGACGGCGCGCGCCTCGCGCGGCCCGAGCCTCGCCCGCACCGCGCGCTCGAGGCCCTCGACCCGCGCCAGGGTGGTCTCGATCGGCGCTGCAGCCGGCATGTCGACGTTGACGTAGAAGATGCGGATCGGGTCGAAGGCGAAGAACTCGAGACGCACCAGTCCGCTCGCCACCGACGCGCCGGCGGCGCCAACGGCGAGGAACATCACCGCCGCGAAGCGCTTCGGGCGGCGCATCACATAGAGCAGGGCGCGCGAATACTTGACGCGCAGCAGATGCGTCAGGCGGTGCCGCCAGCGCTGCATCCGCGAGGGCCGCGACAGATCGAGCTTGAGCGCGATGACATGCGTCGGCAGCATCCAGAAGGCTTCCAGCAGGCTGATCGCGAGCGTCAGCGTCACCACGAACGGGATCACGAACATGAACTTGCCGACGATTCCCGGCAGCAGCATGAGCGGCAGGAACGCGGCGAGGGTGGTCGCCACCGACGACGTTACCGGCGCCGCGGTCTCGCGCAGCGCGTCGAGCGCCGCCGCCAGCACCTCCTGCCCGCGCTGCACGCGGTAGTAGAGCGCCTCGACCACCACCACCGCGTCGTCGACCAGCATGCCCAGCACGATCACCACCCCCAGCAGGACCGAGATGTTGAGCGTGTTGCCGGTCGCGTACAGGATGGCCAAGCCGCCGGCGAGCGAGAACGGGATGCCCAGCGCCACCAGAATCGCGACCCGCGTGCCGAGGAAGAGCCAGCACACCGCGAGCACCGAAGCCAGGCCGAGCGCCGCGTTCGACTCCATGATGCGGATCGCCTCGCGCGTCGGAACGGTCTGGTCGTCGGTCAACGCCAGCCTGATGCCCGAGCGCGCGAGCAGCGGGTTCTTTTCGGCGATGAAACCCCGGATGCGCTCGACCAGCTCGAGCGTGTTGGTGTAGCTCTTCTTGGTGACCGACAGCAGCACCGCCGGTCGCCCCCCTGTCGAGGCGAGGCTGGTGGGCGTGGCGCGGCCGCGCGAGGCGCTGCCCAGGGCCTCGAGCGGAACGCGCTGGCGCGTGCCCGGCACGGCCACGGTCAGCTTGGCCAGGTAATCCGGATCGGCGTCCTGGCCGACCAGCCGCACCAGCCAGGCGTCGTCGCCGGCGCGCTTCTTGCCCGCGAAGGTATCGCGAAACCACGTCCCGACCGCGTTCGCCAGGTCCGCCGCCGTGAGCCCGCGCGCCGCCACGCGCTGGGGATCGAACTCGACCTGCAGCTCGGGGTCGCGCAGGCCGAGTGCGAACACCTGGTCGACGCCTGTGAGGCGCTCGAGGTCCGTGCGCAGCTCGCGCGCCGTGCGTCGCAGCGTCTCGTCGTTGGCCTGGCCGGTGACCAGCACCTGCGCCGTGGGAAAGCCGTTCGATGTCGTGATCTCGAGGATGCGCGGGTCGTTGCGCACCTCGACCGGCAGCTCGGCCTTTGCCTTGTTCTGGATCTCGCGCCGCAGATCGTTGACGCGCTTGTCGAATACGCGCTCGTCGATGTCGCGAAAGCGCACCAGGATCGACGATACGTTCTCGCGGCTGTTCGAGATGACGAAACGGATGTCGGTCACCTGCTTGATGGCGTCCTCGAGCGGCTGGGTAACGCGCTTTTCGACGTCCTCGGCGGAGGCGCCGGGTAGCACGGTGGTGATGCTCACCCAGTTGAAGTTGATCTGGGGATCCTGCTCGCGCGGCATGCGCGAGTAGCCGAGCGCGCCCATCAGCAGCACCACCGCGAAAGTGATGTTGGCGAGCGGGTGGTTGCGCAGCAGCCGCCCGAGCAGGTTCATCGCAGCCGCTGTCCGTCCTGAAGCGTGAGCTGCCCCTGCACCACGACGCTCGCGTCCGCCGGCAGCTCGACCGGCGCCGGTCTGCCTTCCTGCGCCTCCGGCAGAGGGTGGAAGCGCGCCACGCCCGCCGCGTCGAGGAACACGCCCAGCGTGCCGTTGCGCCTGACCACCATCTCCGGCGGCAGGTGCGGCGCGCTGTCGCGCCACACGATCCGCCCGGCGGCGCCCGGCGCCGCCGCCTCGGTGGCAAAGGCGAGGCGCGCCTCGACGGTGCGCGCCTGGGGATCTATCGCGGGCGATACGCGCAGCAATTTCAGCGGGCGCGCGCCGCCGTCGCCGAGAAAGCGGATCTCGCGCGCCGCGCGCAGCGATGCCGCGTCGCGCGGCTGAAGCTGCGCCGCGACCTCGATGCGGCCCGCGTCGGCGAGCGCGACCAGCGGCGTTCCCGGCGCGGCGAGCTCGCCGACCTGGCCCAGGCGCTGGCGCACGATGGCGGCAAACGGCGCGCGCAGCGTGCACTTGCCGACCGCGCGCTCCGCCGTGGCGAGCTGCACGCGCGACTGCGCGGCGTCGGCGCGCAACACCTCGACCTCGGAGTTGCGTGCGTCGAGCGCGTCCTTGGAGATGAAGCCCCTGGCGACGAGCTCCCGCGCGCGCGCGAGCTGCTGCGCGGAGAGCGCGAGCCGCGAGCGCGCCGCCGCGAGCGCCGCCTTGGCGCGCTCGCGCGCCAGCTCCTGATCGCGGCAATCGAGCCGCGCCACCACGGCGCCGCGCGCCACCGTCTGTCCCACTTCCACCGGGATCTGCACGATGCGCGCCGCGATCTCCGCCGCGATGCGTGACTCATTGAGCGCTACGGCCTGGGCCGAAGCCTCGCGCTGCGGGTAGAGGGCGACCTGCGCCAGCGGTTTCGAGGCCACGGCGGGCTCGGCCTGCGCAACGGGTAGCAGGGGCGCGAGCGCGACGAGCAGGACGAGGAATCGCATAAGGGGTCGGTGCAGGCCGGGGCGGCGCAACGCAATAGTAACAGCGGCGCAGGGGTGATTTGTTGTCACCGCTGCCGCTTTGCAGTAGCGTAGCGGACTCAACGCAGGGGTCCTGGCGGCGGGTGTCGCTGGGTGAGAGAAACCCTTTGAACCTGATGCGGGTAATCCCGCCGAAGGAAGCGATCATGAACGCCAATCCCAAGTTTCTAGCCGCCACCGCCCACGTCGACGACGCGGCGGTCAAACCGCTCCCCAGTTCGGAGAAGGTCTACGTGACCGGGTCGCGCGCGGACCTGCGCGTGCCGATGCGCGCGATCTCGCAGAGCGAGGGCAACCCGACGATCCTGGTCTACGACACCTCGGGGCCGTACACCGACTCGCAGGCGCGGATCGACATCCGCAAGGGCCTCGCGCCGCTGCGCGAGAAGTGGATCGAGGAACGCAACGACAGCGAGCTGCTCCAAGGCCCGACCTCCGAGTACGGTCGCGGACGGCTCGACGATCCCAAGCTGGCCGAGCTGCGTTTCGACTTGAAGCGCAAGCCGCGCCGCGGCCGCTGCGTGACGCAGATGCACTACGCGCGCAAGGGCATCGTCACGCCCGAGATGGAGTTCATTGCGTTGCGGGAGAATCAGAAATTAGAAAAATCTCTTGATTTCCAGCACCCGGGGCAATCTTTCGGGGCGAATCTCCCCAAGCTCATCACGCCCGAATTCGTGCGCGACGAGGTGGCGCGCGGGCGCGCGATCATTCCGGCCAACATCAACCATCCGGAAAGCGAGCCGATGATCATCGGCCGCAACTTCCTGGTCAAGATCAACGCCAACATCGGCAACTCCGCGCTCGGCTCCTCGATCGCCGAGGAGGTCGAGAAAATGACCTGGTCGATCCGCTGGGGCGGCGACACGGTGATGGACCTCTCGACCGGCAAGCACATCCACGAGACGCGTGAATGGATCGTGCGCAACTCGCCGGTGCCGATCGGCACGGTGCCGATCTACCAGGCGCTGGAAAAAGTCGACGGCAAGGCGGAGGAGCTGACCTGGGAGATCTTCCGCGACACGCTGATCGAGCAGGCCGAGCAGGGGGTGGACTACTTCACCATCCACGCCGGGGTGCGCTTGCCGTTCATCCCGCTGACCGCCAGGCGTCTGACCGGGATCGTGTCGCGCGGCGGCTCGATCATGGCCAAGTGGTGCCTCGCGCACCACGAGGAGAGCTTCCTCTACACGCACTTCGAGGACATCTGCGAGATCATGGCCGCCTACGACGTCTCGTTCTCGCTCGGCGACGGGCTGCGGCCGGGATCGATCCACGACGCCAACGACGAGGCCCAGCTCGCCGAGCTCAGGACGCTGGGCGAGCTGACCAAGATCGCCTGGAAGCACGACTGCCAGGTGATGATCGAGGGGCCCGGCCACGTGCCGATGCAGCTCATCAGGGAGAACATGGAGCTGCAGTTGAAATACTGCGACGAGGCGCCGTTCTACACCCTGGGGCCGCTCACCACCGACATCGCGCCGGGCTACGATCACATCACCAGCGCGATCGGCGCGGCGATGATCGGCTGGTACGGCACCGCGATGCTGTGCTACGTCACGCCCAAGGAGCACCTCGGGCTGCCCAACAAGAAGGACGTCAAGGACGGCATCATCGCCTACAAGATCGCGGCGCATGCCGCGGACCTCGCCAAGGGGCACCCGGGCGCGCAGCAGCGCGACAACGCGCTGTCCAAGGCGAGGTTCGAATTCCGCTGGGCCGACCAGTTCAACCTCGGGCTCGATCCGGAGACGGCGAAGGACTTCCACGACGAAACGCTGCCGCAGGAAGGCGCCAAGCTGGCGCACTTCTGCTCCATGTGCGGGCCGCACTTCTGCTCGATGAAGATCACCCAGGACGTGCGCGACTACGTCGCCAAGGGCATGGAGCAGAAGTCGGTCGAGTTCGTCGAGAAGGGCAGCGAGCTGTACCAGAAGAGTTGATCGCTTCAATCGTCAAGCTCCTCGTCGCGCTCGCCGTCGCGCTCGCGGTCGCGCTGCCGCTGGTCGTGTATTTCCTGCAGGACCGGCTGATCTTCTTTCCGCAGCCCTTGGGCGATGCGCGCCGCGCCGAGACCGCGGCGCGCTTTCCGGTGGCGAGAGAGGTCTTCGCCGAGGCGACGGACGGCACACGGCTGCATGCGTGGCACATGAACTCGGGCCCCGACCTGGTTTTGTACTTCGGCGGCAACGCCGAAGAGGTGTCGTGGATGCTCGACGCGGCCAGGGCCGAGATGGCGGGCACTTCCTGGCTGTTGACGGATTACCGCGGCTACGGCGCGAGCGCGGGCTCGCCGTCCGAACGCCATCTGGTCGCCGATGCCCTGAGTTGGTACGACTACGCGGTGAACGAGCTCGGCGCCCGGCGCATCTTCGCCTTCGGGCGCAGCCTCGGCAGCGGAGTGGCGGTGGCGCTCGCCGCGCAGCGCTCGCTTGCGGGCGTGATCCTGTCTACGCCCTACGACAGCCTCGTGGCGGTCGCGCAGCGCTACTATCCCTACCTGCCCGTGAGGTGGCTGCTGCGCCACCGTTTCGACTCGATCGCGCTGGCGCCGCGGCTCAAGGCGCCGCTGCTGTGCCTGATCGCCGGGCACGACGAGGTGATTCCGCCCTCCCACGCCGAGCGCCTCTACCAGGCCTGGGGCGGGCCCAGGCGCAAGCTGGTGCTCGCCGGGGCGCGGCACAACGAGACCGACGCCGCGCCCGAATTCTGGCCCGAGATCAGGCGCTTCGTCTCAGGCTGAGCGCGCCTCGGCCCAGCGCCGGATCCAGTGGTCGAGCGACAGCTTGCCGGGGCCGTGCAGCAAGGTGACCAGCAGCAGGAGTCCCCAGTAATAGTGCGACGCCAGCGCGGCCTCGTTGTTGCCCAGCACGTGCCAGTAGGAGACCACCGCGACGATGTTGACCAAGCTGAGCGACAGCGCCGAGAAGCGCCCCGCCAGCCCGAGCAGCAGCAGGGGCGGAAAGACGAGCTCGCCGAAGGTGCCGAGGAACGCCGCCGCTTCGGGCGGCAGCAGCGGGACGTGGTACTCCTCCTGGAACAGGAACACGGTCTTGTCCCAGCTTTCGATCTTGGTCAGGCCCGAGCGGAAAAAGGCGCTGGCGACGTCCCAGCGGATCCACAGGTCGAGCAGCGGCGTCGCCAGCGCCAGCAAGGCGAGAATGCGCTTCCACCAGATCATTTTTCTTCCTCCGCATTGACGATGACGCCGGCCCCGATCCAGGCCGCGAGCGCCGCGCCCAGATCGAAGCCGGGCTCCGCCACCAGCGCTGCTTCGAGCGCGGTGGCGACCGGCGCCCCGGCGCGGGCGCGCTCGAGGAAACGGTAGCTGCCCGCCGACAGGGTGCCGACGAGCACCCGGAACCGCGGCCGGTAGACCAGGATGCACTCGGGCCCGGCCTCGAAGTCGACCGAAAACTCGCCCTCGTAGTCGTCCTGGTGAACCTCCCAGATGCGCGCCAGCGGCCAGGGCGAGGTGAGCAGCGCGAAGCGGGCACTGAGATGAATTCGCGGAGCGAGTCGAAGTCCGGCCTCGGGCTCATCGCTCGCGTAGTACATGCGGTGCGCAAGCCATTCCATGCGCGCCACGTCGGGCAGGTAGGGCAGGTCCCGGGTGTGCTCGAAGCGCGCGACGAACGGCGCCAGCGATGCGCCGAACTCGTTCAGGTCGCCGCTGGTAGACGGGAAGCGCCGCAGGTATTCGCGCGCCAGGCCTTCGAAGAAGGACTCGCCGACGATCTTGGCCACGATCGGATAAGCGCCGGCGAGCGCCTTGCTGCACGCGCCGACCACGTTGCCGCGGTATACGGCGAGGCGCGCCAGCGCCGCGTCGGGCCCGGCGCGGAAGATCGCTGCCGTTTCGGCCGCCTTGTCGATGCTCGCAATCGCGGCGCCGAATGCCTGCTGCAGTGCGGCGAGCTCAGACACAGCACGCCTCCGCCTGCAGCGCGCGCGCGCGCCGCGCCTCGTCGAGCAGCACCTCGAGCGGCGGGATGTCGGTGTCCCATTCGATCAGCGTCGCCACCATGCCGAAGCGCTCGAGCGCGGCGTTGTAGAGGGCCCATACGGGCTCGGCGACGCGGTCGCCGTGGGTGTCGACCACGCAGTGCGGCGCGACGAGATGGCCGGCGAGGTGGATCTCCGCCACCGATTCGCGCGCAATGGCGCTCATCGTCGCCAGCGCGTCGGTCCCGTTATTGAGCTGGTTGACGTACAGGTTGTTGACGTCGAGCAGCACGCCGCAGCCGCTGCGCCGCGACAGCTCGGCGATGAATTCGCCCTCCGGGATGTCGCTTGCCCGGTACTCGAGGTAGCTGGAGACGTTTTCGATCAGGATCCGCCGTCCAAGCGCCTCCTGCAGCGCCGAGACGCGCGCGGCCATCAGCGCGAGCGCTTCCTGCGTGTAGGGCAGCGGCAGCAGGTCGTTGAAGTGGCGGCCGAAGCCGCGGCCCCAGCACAGGTGCTCGGAGACCAGCGCCGGTTCGATGGCGTCGACCAGGCGCTTGAGCTTGGCGACGTGCGCGCCCGTTTCCGGCGCCGCCGAGCCCAGCGCCAGCCCGACGCCGTGCGCGCTGATCGGGTAATCGGCGCGCAGGCGGCGCAGAACGTGCAGGTCGTAGCCGCCGGCGCCGAAGTAGTTCTCGCTGTGCACCTCGAGCCAGCCGGCGTCGCGCTTGCAGGCGAGGAAATCCTCGTAGTGCACTGCGCGCAAGCCGACGCCGACTGTGTTCATGCTCGGACCCGAATTACATCTTGCCGGGCATCGTCGACCCGCCCATGTCCTTGCAGGTCCCGGTCTTGACGTACTTGAAGTCGTGCGGATCGTTGTCCATTTTCGACTGCCCCGCGCAGGCGTGCGCGGTCTTGTTGCTGCCGCAATCGTTGTGGCCGGCCTTGGCGACGCCGAAGCACTTCTCCATGCCTTTGGGGTCGGCCGCGTGGGCGCTCAGAGCGCCGAGCGTGCCGAGCGCGAACAGTCCTGCCATGGCACTGCGAATTGCGAGCTTCTGATTCATCTGTAGTCCTCCTGGAGCGGATAAAAAGATAGCGGAGACCCGTGTCCCCGCTGCTTCGTCGCGCAGCCGCGACAATCCTTACATACGCATTTTCCGGGCGGCCGGATGCTGGGGTAGCATTGCGAACCCGATCGAAGGACACCGGAACTGGCTCCGCAACCGCAGAACATCGGCAAGTACACCGTGTTGTCCGAGCTCGGACGCGGTGCGAC
>DATFMS010000137.1:0-24241 GCA_035266805.1 Burkholderiales bacterium
GCCAGGTCGCTGACGTCGAAGCTGAAGCGCATGAAGGCGAGCTCGTCGCGGCTCTGGGTGCGCACCGCGGTGACGTTGATGCGCTCGCGCGCGAGCGCGTCGCCGATATCGCGCAGCAGGCCGGGCCGGTCGCTCGCGGTGACGATCATGTCGACCGAGTACGCGCCACCCGCCTTGCCGTCCCATTGCGCATCGATCAGGCGCTCGGGGTGCCGCTCGGCGAGCCGCTTCAGGCTCGGGCAGTCCTCGCGATGAATCGACACGCCCTTGCCGCGCGTGACGAAGCCGCGCACCGGATCCGGCGGCACCGGCTTGCAGCACTTCGACAGCTGCGTCAGCAGCCGGTCGACGCCCACCACCAGCACGCCGCCTTCGCCCGAGGCGGGGCGCGCGCGGCGCGGCGGTGGCGCCGGTGCCGGCGCCGGCGCGGGCGCCGCGGCGCCCATGCCGCGCAACGCGGCCTGCAACTGGCGCAGGTTCACCTCGTCGCGCGCGACCGCGGCGAAAAGATCGTCCTGGCGCGAAAAGCCGAGCCGCGCGGCGAGCGTCTCGAGCTTGGCCTGGCTCGCGCCCTCGCGCTTGAGCTCCTTTTCCACCGCTGCGCGACCGGTGGCGACGGTCTCGGACAGCGCCTGGCTGTTGAACCACTGGCGGATCTTCTGCCGCGCGCGAGGGCTCTTGACGAAGCCGTGCTCGGGGCTGAGCCAGTCGCGCGACGGGCCGCCGCTCTTGGCGACCGTGATCTCGACCCGCTGCCCGCTCCTGAGCGGCGTCTCGAGCGGGACAATGTGTCCGTCGACCTTGGCGCCGCGGCAGCGGTGGCCGAGGTCGGTGTGCAGCGCGTAGGCGAAATCTACCGCCGTCGAGCCCGCCGGCAGGTCGACCACCTTGCCCTGCGGCGTGACGGCGTAGACCGTGTCGTCGAGCGCCGCCTGGCGCGTCTTCTGCGCCCACTTCGAGCCGTCGGTGACCTCGTCGCGCCACGCCAGCAGCTGGCGCAGCCAGGCGATCTTGTCCTCGAAGCGGCCCTGCGCGCGCGTCGGCCCGCCGTGCTCCTTGTAGCGCCAGTGCGCCGCGACGCCGAACTCGGCGTGGCGATGCATCTCGGCGGTGCGAATCTGCACCTCGAGCGTCTTGTCGCCGGGACCGATTACCGCGGTGTGAAGCGACTGGTAGTCGTTGCCTTTGGGGCGCGAAATGTAGTCGTCGAACTCCTTGGGAATCGGCTGCCACAGATCGTGCACCACGCCGAGCGCGGCGTAGCACTCCTTGGCCGAGCCGACGATCACGCGCAGCGCCCTCACGTCGTGCAGCTCGGAAAAATCGAGCGCCTTGCTGCGCATCTTGTTCCAGATCGAATAGATGTGCTTGGGACGGCCGGCGATCTCCGCCTCGACGCCCGCGGCGCGCAGCTCGCGTGCGAGCAGCGCCATTGCATCCTGAATGTACTGCTCGCGCTCGGCGCGCTTTTCATCCAGCATCTGCGCGATCTTCTTGTACGTCTCGGGCTCGAGGAAACGGAACGAAAGGTCCTCCAGCTCCCATTTCAGCTGCCACACCCCGAGGCGGTTGGCGAGCGGTGCGTAGATGTCGAGCGTCTCGCGCGCGTAGCCGGTCCGGTCCGAAGCCGGGTTCTTGGCGTACCAGCGCAGCGTCTGGGTGCGGCTCGCGAGCCGGATCAGGACGATGCGGATGTCCTCGACCATGCCGAGCACCATCTGGCGCAGGATCTCGATCTGCTGCTGCGGCGTGCCGCGGGTCAGCACGCGTAGCTGGTAGAGCTTCTCCACCCCCGCCGCGAGCGCTACCACGTCGTCACCGAACTTCTCGTGCAGCACGTCCGCCGCAGGCACGTACTTCGGCGCCGCGAACAGCACCCCCGCCGCGCGCCCCGCCGGGTCGAGCCCGATCGCGGCCAGGCTGGTCGCCAGGCCGAGCGCATGCGACCACACCGGCTCGCCGGTCGACAGCGTGTGCCCCGCGTACAGCGGCTGCGCGAATTCGAGCGCCTGCGCAACCAGAGCACGGTCCTCGCCGCGCAGGCCCGCGGCGATCGGCTCGAGCTGGGCCGCGGTGTTTTGCGGACGAAGCTGGACTACGGAAACCATGCTGATATTGTAGCGGCCCGGATGTCAGATTCGCGCACCGCGTCCAAAGTTTCCCCGCACCTGCTGCTTGCGCTCACCGCCCTGTTCTGGGCCGGGCACTGGATCGTGGCGCGGGCGGTGCACCTCGAGGTCACGCCCGTGTCGCTCGCCTTCTGGCGCTGGGTCACGGCGATCGCGGTGCTCGTGCCACTCGCCGGGCGGCAGCTCGCACGAGACTGGCCCGTGGTGCGCGCACGCTGGAGGGCGATCGCGTTGTTCAGCCTCACCGGCAACGCGCTTTACAACATGGTCGGTTACTACGGCATCCGCGAGACCACGGCCACCAACGCCTTGCTGATCCAGTCGGTCACGCCGGCGCTGATTCCGCTGTTCGCGTTCGTGCTCTACGGCGAGCGGATCGGCGTTCGCGCCGCGCTCGGGGTCGCGGTCTCGTTCTGCGGCGTGCTGGCGATCGTCAGCCGGCTCGACCCGCGTCTGCTCGCCACGCTGCAGGTCAACCACGGCGACCTGTTCCTGCTCGCCAGCGTGGCGCTGTGGGCGCTGTACACCGTCTGCCTGCGCTTCAAGCCGGCCGCGATGTCGCAGCTCAGCTTCCTGCTCGCCTGCTCGCTGTTCGGGATGGTCCCGATGCTGCCGCTGTACGCCGCCGACCTCGCGTCCGGAGGCCACATCGCGCTCGGCTGGGCGCCGGTGCTGACGATCCTCTACCTCGGGATCTTCCCTTCGGTCGCCTGCTTCGTCATGTGGGGCAAAGGCGTGCAGGCGATCGGCCCCGGGGCCGCCGGCGCGTACCTCTACCTCATTCCGCCGTTCGGGCTTCTAATGGCGATCGGCTTTCTCGGCGAGCGCTTGCACCTGTACCACGTCTTCGGCATGGTGCTGATCTTCGCCGGAGTGTGGCTCGCTGCTCGCCGCGCGAGGCGCTAACATGGGATGGCTGAAGAACTGGCGGCGCCGGCGGGTGCTGGCGAAGCACCGCATCGATCCGGTGCTTTGGCGCCGCGTCACGGCGATATTGCCTTTCCTGCGCGGGCTGGACGCCGCGCAGAGGCAGCGGCTGCAGGACCTGGCGCTGTTGTTCCTGGCCGAGAAGCAGTTCGTCGGCGCGCGCGGCCAGGCGGTGGACGACGCCATGCGGCTCTCGATCGCGGCGCAGGCCTGCCTGCCGATCCTGGAGCTCGGGTTGGACTGGTACGAGGGCTGGAGCGGCATCGTGGTTTATCCGTACGATTTCCGCGTCAGACGAAGCGAAATGGACGAAGGCGGCGTGGTGCACGAGTGGGACGACGAGCTGGCGGGCGAGTCCTGGCCGGGCGGCCCGGTCATTTTGTCGTGGGACGCGGCGCAGCACGACGAGTACGCCAACGTCGTGATCCACGAGTTCGCGCACAAGCTCGACATGCGAAGCGGCGAGGCCGACGGCGTGCCGCCGCTTTCGGCGGACATGGACCGCAAGGCATGGCATGGAGCGCTGGCGCGGGCCTACGAAGGATTTTGCGACGCGCTCGATCGCGGCCGAGACAGCTGGCTCGACCCCTACGCGGCCGAGCACCCTTCGGAATTTTTCGCCGTCCTGACCGAGGCATTCTTCGAGGCCCCGAACGAGACGCGCCGCCGCTACCCGGAGATGTACGATCAGCTGCGGCGCTTCTACCGCCAGGATCCCGCCCTGCGGCTGAGAACGTGAAGACCCTTCTCATCGTCTATCACAGCGGCGGCGTGAAGACGGCGCAGATGGCCGAGGCCGTCGCGCGGGGCGCAAATACCGAGGAAGGCGTGCGCGTGGTCGTGAAGCGCTGCGCCGAAGCCGGGGCCGAAGACGTGCTGGCCGCGGACGGCCTGATCCTCGGCACGCCGGAGAACTTCGGCTATATGTCGGGCATGATGAAAGACTTCCTCGAGCGCGTTTTCTACGCCTGCGAGGGCAAGGTCGCGGGCCGGCCCTGGGCGCTGTTCGTCGGCGCCGGACAGGACGGCAGCGGCGCGGTGAGCTCGGTGGAGCGGATCGTCACGGGGCTGCGGCTGAAGAAGGTCGGCGAGCCGGTGGTGGTGGTGAAGGAGCTGCAGCCCGGGCAGATCGCCGCGCTGGAGGAGCTCGGCACGACGTTTGCGGCCGGCCTGGCGCTCGGGGTGCTGTAACAATGCCGTAACGGGCGCGTGACAGAAACATGAAGATGACCGCCGAATCCAAGTCTCGCAGGCGAGTGCTGCGCCATCTCGCGCGCGAGGTCGACGGCTTGGGCGCCGAGATGCGGCAGGTCGAGCGCAAGGCGCGCGCCCGCATCGACGCGGTCGATCCCACGTTCGAGCTCAGCGCGCGCAACCTGGTGCGCTACCTCGCCATGCGGCGCCACGACCGGCGCGCGCTTCAGCGCAGCCTCGCGCAGCTCGGCCTGTCGTCGCTCGGCCGTGCCGAAGAGTGGGTCGCAGCGACGGTCGAGCTGGTCGCGCGCGCGCTGCGCGGCCTGGCCCGCGTCCCCGACGCCGTCCACGTTGGCGAGTTGCCGGCGCCCGATATGAGCCTCGGCGCCGAGCTGCTCGAGCGCAACACGCGGGCGCTGCTCGGCGAGCCACCACCCGGGCGCGAAGTGCGCATCATGGTGACCATGCCCTCGGAGGCCGCGGACGACTACGCGCTGGTGCGCGACCTGCTGGCGGGCGGAATGGACGTGATGCGGATCAATTGCGCGCACGACGACGAGGCGCGATGGAAAGGGATGATCGGCCACCTGCGCCGCGCCGAGAAGACGCTCGGCAGGCGCTGCCGGGTGCTGATGGACCTCTCCGGCCCCAAGCTGCGCACGGGGCCGGTGACCTCAGGCCCGGCGGTGCTGCGCGTGCGCCCGCAGCGCGACACGTTCGGCGCAGTGCTTGCGCCGGCACGCGTCTGGCTGACGGCCGACGACGACCCGCGCGAGCCGCCGGCGCCGGCCGATGCGGTGGTGCGGGTGCCGGCGCGCTGGCTCGCGGGCCTGAGGGCGAGCGACGCGGTCGTTTTCGACGACGCGCGCGGGTCGCACCGGAAGTGGAAGCTTGTCGACAGCGGCGACGAAGGCGCCTGGGCAGAGGCGGCCAAAACCGCCTACCTGGTTCCTGGCACGCTCCTCACGCGCGAGCGAAAGGGCACCCCGGCAAGCGCGAAGGTCGGTGCGATACCGGCAAAGCCGGGCTCGATCCTGCTTCGCGAAGGCGACCGCCTTGTCGTCACCCGCTCGCTGGCAGCCGGAACCGAGGCCAGGCTCGACCGCAAAGGCAAGGTGCTGCGCCCGGCGAGCGTCGGCTGCACCCTGCCGGGCGTGTTTCGCGACGCGCGCCCCGGCGAGCGCATCTACTTCGACGACGGCAGGATCGGCGGCGTGATCGAGAAGGCCGGCAAAGACCGCCTGCAGGTGCGCGTGGTGCGCGCGCGCCCGGGCGGCGTTGCGCTGCGCGCGGACAAGGGCATCAATCTGCCGGATTCGGCGCTGCGCACTCGTGCGCTGACGGACAAGGACCGTCGCGACCTCGAATTCATCGGCCCCCGCGCCGACATGGTCGGCCTGTCGTTCGTCGACACGGTCGCCGACGTGAGGGCGCTGCGCACCGCGCTCGCCGGCCTCGGGCCCCGGCCGCCGGCGATCATGCTCAAGGTGGAGACGCGGCGCGGCTTCGATAACCTGCCGGCGATGCTGCTCGAGGCGATGCGCGCGCGCTCGTGCGGCGTGATGATCGCGCGCGGCGACCTCGCGGTCGAATGCGGCTTCGAGCGCCTGGCCGAAGTGCAGGAAGAAATCCTCTGGGTCTGCGAAGCGGCGCACGTGCCGGTGGTGTGGGCCACCGAGGTGCTGGATACGCTCGCCAAGCGCGGCGCGCCGACCCGGGCCGAGATCACCGACGCTGCGATGTCGATGCGCGCCGAGTGCGTGATGCTGAACAAGGGGCCCTACATCCGCGAGGCCCTGCGCTCGCTCGACGACATCCTGCGCCGCATGAGCTCGCACCAGACCAAGAAGCGCGCCATGCTGCGCGAGCTGAGAATCGCGCGCGGGCTGTAGCTAGAGAGTCACCGGCTAGAGCGTCACCCGCGGCGCGCCGGGCGCGCCGGCGGCGAGCCGCCCGTCGTCGATCGGCTCACCCATGACCTGGCGAATCGGCACCACGCCGGCCCAGATCGGCAGCGCGTAGTCGGCCTCGTCGTCCACCGGCGGGCCGCTGCGCACCTTTGCCACCGCTTCCTCGATGTGCAGTCCGAAGACGCTCATCGCCTTCAGCTCCTGCTTGTTCACCGGCCGCAGCTGCGGCCAGCGGCCCGGATAGAGCCGCTCGACAAATCGCTCCATCTTCGCCAGCTTCTCCTCGGGCTCCGTCACCTTGTACGGCTTGCCGAACAACATCGCCGAGCGGTAGTTCACCGACTTGTGAAAGCCCGAGCGCGCCACCACGAGACCGTCCAGATGCGTCACGCTCAGGCAGATGTCGGGCTGCTTCTCGAGCGCGAGCAGCATTTTGCTTTTCGAGGAGCCGTGCCAGTACACCGCGTCGCCCTCGCGCCAGTAGGCCGTGGGCGTCACATACGGCTGGCCGTCGATGACGTAGCCGATGTGGCAGACGAAGCCGGCGTCGAGGATCGCGTACAAAGTGTCCCGATCGTAATGGCCGCGCTTGGGCAGGCGCTTGACCTTCGAGCGTGCGGTCGGAGTGAATGCGGTCACGGCGGTTCTCCCGGTTGGAGCAGCGATATTAGCAGCAGCGCGCTCGCCTATACTTCGGCCGATGTCCTCCATCCTGCTGTTCGAAGATCGCGAAATCGCCTGGCCCGCGCTCGACGACGCGGTGCTGCGCGCCGCGCACCGGCTCGAGCGGCTCGGCGTCGGCGAGGACGACGTGGTCTGCATCATGCTGCGCAACGACCCGGCGTTCCTCGTCGCCGCCTTCGCCGCGCTGCGGCTGGGCGCCTATTCCTGCCCGATCAACTGGCACTACAAGGCCGACGAGGCCGGCTGGATCCTCGCCGACAGCGGCGCCAAGGTACTGGTGGCGCACGCCGACCTGCTGCCGCAGATCGAAGGCGCGCTGCCCGCGGGCGTCGAGCGCGAGGTCGTAGCGCCGCAGGACTGGGACCGCTGGCTGCGCGACGAGCCGCGCTGGGCCGGCGCGCCGCGCCGGCTGCGCGGCAACATGCCCTACACCTCGGGCACCACCGGGCGGCCCAAGGGCGTGCGCCGCGTCCCGGCGCCGCTCGAGGGCGCCGAGCGCATGGCCGAGCTCGCGCGCGAGGCGCGCTACAAGGGTTTCGGCATCGAGCCCGGCATGCGCGCGCTGCTGCCGGGGCCGCTCTACCACAGCGCGCCGAATCTGTACGCCACCCAGACGTTGTTGCTCGAAGACGCGCTGCTGGTGCTCGAGCCGAGGTTCGACCCCGAGCGCACGCTGGCGCTGATCGAGCGCCACCGCCTGAGCCACGCCTACCTGGTGCCGACCATGTTCGTGCGCATGCTCAAGCTCCCCGAAGAGACGAAGCGGCGCTACGACCTGTCGTCGCTGCGCTTCGTCGCCACCACCGGCTCGCCCTGCGCGGCGGACGTGAAGCGGGCGATGATCGAGTGGTGGGGCCCGGTGTTCCACGAGTGCTACGCCTCGAGCGAGGCCGGCGTCATCACCTCGATCGATTCGCGCGAGGCGCTGCTCAAGCCCGGCTCGGCCGGCCGCCCGGTGGGCGTCGGCGCGCTCAGGATCCTCGATGAGCAGGGGCGCGAGCTGCCGCCCGGCGAAATCGGCCTGATCTACGCCCGCCAGCCGGCCTACCCCGACTTCGCCTACAACAACAACCCGGCCGCGCGCGCCGCGCTCGAGCGCGACGGCCTGTGGACGCTGGGCGACATGGGCTACCTCGACGAGGACGGCTACCTGTTCATCTGCGACCGCGCCTCGGACATGGTGATCTCGGGCGGGGTCAACATCTACCCCGCCGAGATCGAGGCCGTGCTGCACGGCATGCCCGGGGTGCACGACTGCGCGGTGTTCGGCGTGCCGAGCGAGGAGTTCGGCGAGTCGCTCGCCGCGGCGATCCAGCCCGAGCCGGGCGCAAAGCTCGATGCCGCGTCGGTGCAGGCCTGGCTCGCCGCGCGCATCTCCGGCTACAAGGTGCCGCGTCTGGTCGAGTTCCACGACGCGCTGCCGCGCGAGGACAGCGGCAAGATCTTCAAGCGCAAGCTGCGCGCGCCCCACTGGGAAAAGGCGGGGCGCCGCATCTAGCGCGAACTAGCCGTCCTTGCGCAGCTTCGCCAGCCAGTATTCCATCTGCCGCCCGGCGGCCTCGCGCCCGCCCAGGCCAAACGACAGCGCCACCGCCACGGCCACGGCGCCGAAGGTGAGCGCGAAAGCGAGATTGACGATGTCGTCGGCGATGCCCATGGCGCGCAGGCCCATCGCGATCACCAGGCCGAGGATGGCGATGCGCGCCAGGCGCGCAAGCCCGGTCGACTGCTCGCCGGCGGCCCGGGAAATGGCGGCATAGGAGAGATTGGCCAGCCAGAATCCGATCGCCAGGACCGCGCCGCCGAGGACGATGTTCCCGCCCAGCTCGATAAAGGCAGTCACCACGTCCCGCACCTGCGTGAACTCGAGCTGGTTGGCCGCCTCGACCGTGGCGAAGAGCATGGCGAAGAAGATCAGCAGGGTGCCGGCCAGCCGCGAGGGCTGCGCCGGCCCGGAAAGCATGTCGCCCAGTCCGAGCTTCTCCGGCAGCGCATCGGCCCCCAGGCTCTGCAGCAGGCGCGCAAGCAGCTCGGCGGCAAAACGCGCCACGTAGTAGGTGATCAGCAGGATCAGCACGGCGGCGATAATGTTGGGCACCGAATCGAGCAGCGTGCCCAGCATGTCGGTCGCGGGACGCGAGATGGCCTCGATCTTGAGCGCGTCGAGCGCCGCGATCAGCGCCGGGATGAACACGAACAGCATGACGATGGTTCCCGCCAGCCTCGAGATGCGCACCGCGCCGGGCAGCGCGGTATGCGCGGTCGCCTTGTCGACGCCCGCGGCGGCAAGCAGGTTGCTCACCAGGCCCGACAGCAGCTTGCCCACCAGCCAGCCGACGAAGCCGATCACGAACGCCGCGAACACGTTCGGCAGCATGTCGAGCCCCTTGGCGACCATTACCTTCACCGGATCGAGCAGCCCGCCGAGCTGATAGGCGCCCAGCACCGCCGGCAGGAACAGCAGGATCACCAGCCAGAACAGCACGTTGCCGACGCCCTTGGACATCTGATCCATGCCGGCTTCGGCGGCGAGCTTCTGGTCCAGGCCGGTGGCCGCCAGCACGCGGTTGACCCCGGCCCGAAGCAGGGTCGCGACGACCCACGCCAGCAGCAGCAGCAGGGTGCCGGCAACGAAGCGCGGCAGGTAGCCGAGGATATCGCCCACCAGCAACTCGAAGGGGCCGGAGACGAGCGGCAGATCGAGCGAGTTGAACATGCCGATCAACGTCACCAGCATGATCAGCCAGAACACGCTGAGCGACAGGCCCCATTCGACGCGCATGCTCTGGCCCGTGCTTTCGGTGATGCGCGCATCCACCTTCAGGAACGCGAGCAGCCGGCGCAGGCCGGCTCGCGCAAGCACCGCCACGATCCAGCCGACGATGAGGATGCCGAGTGCGCCGACGATGCCGAGCAGGTTCTCGCCCAGTGATTGTTGCAGCGAAGTTCCGAGTGCGGAGAAATTCATGATGCCCTCCCTTAATGAACGCCATCAACGCCATCGTTCGATTCAGCTCAGGCTCCACAGGAACCTAACACGACGACGCACGATGCGCAGCCTCGGAACCCCGCGCGATGCGAGCTATTGATTTGGCAGAGAAACTCTAATGCGCGCCGGCGTCCGCCGGCATGCGCTGCGCAGTGTTGGACGGCTTGGCCAGCCAGACCAGCGCCGTCAGCGCGAGGAACAGCACCCCGGAGAGCCAGAACAGGTCGACCGTGCCGAGCATGCGTGCCTGCTGGTCGATCAGGCGATCCATCAGCCCGAGCGCCTGCTCGGGCGGGAGGCCGCGCGCATGCATAGCCGCGAGCGCGGCCTGCGCGTGCGGATTGTAGGCAGTGACGTGCTCGACTAGGTGAGCGCGGTGAAGCGCCGTGCGATCGTTCCATAGCGTCACCGAGACCGAGGCGCCGAAAGCGCCGGCGGTGAAGCGGGCGAAATTGCTCAGCCCGGTGGCGGCCGGGATGCGCTCGGGCGGCAGGCCGGAAATCAGCAGCGCGGTGAGGGGCAGGAAGAACGTCACTGTCGCTCCGCCCTGGATGAAGGTCGGCAGCATGATCGACCAGAAATCGGTCTGCAGGTCGAACTGCGCGCGCATGAACATCACCAGCGCGAACACCAGGAACGCGGCGCTGGCGATCTTGCGCGCGTCCAGGTGCGGAAGGGCGCGGCCCAGGAACGGAGCGATGATCAGCGACAGGACGCCGATCGGCGCCATCGTGAGCCCCGCCCAGGTGGCGGTATAGCCCATGAGTGTCTGCAGCCAGAGCGGGATGATCACCATGGTGCCGAAGAACACCGCGTAGCCGACCGCGATCGCCAGCGTGCCGCTGGTGAAGTTGCGCCCCTTGAAAAGCGAAAGATCGACGATCGGGTGCTCGTTGTCGACCAGCTCCCAGACCAGGAACAGCGTGAAGCCGACCGCCGCGACGCAGCCGAGCGTCACGATCTGGGGCGAATTGAACCAGTCAAGCTCGTTGCCCTTGTCGAGCATAATCTGCAGCGCGGCGACCCAGGTGACGAGCAGCCCGAGGCCGACGAAATCCACCGGCACCTTGCGCTTGGCGGAATCGCGCGTACGGTAGAGCTGCCAGGTCAGCGCGGCCGAAAACAGCCCAACCGGCACGTTGATATAGAAGATCCACGGCCAGGTCGCGTTGTCCGAGATCCAGCCGCCGAGCAGCGGCCCCGAGATCGGCGCCAGCAGCGCGGTCATCGACCATATCGCAAGCGCGAGGCCGGCCTTCTCGCGCGGAAAGGTCGCCAGCAGCATCGACTGCGACAGCGGCACCATCGGCCCCGCGACGGCGCCCTGCAGCACCCGGAAAACGATCAGGGTCTCGAGGTTGGGCGCCAGGCCGCACAGCCACGACGCGGTGCTGAACAACAGCACCGAGGTGACGAACAGCCGCACCTGGCCGAAGCGCACCACCAGCCAGCCGGTGAGCGGAACCGCGATCGCGGTCGAAACGGCGAAAGAGGTGATGACCCAGGTGCCCTGGCTCGGGCTCACGCCGAGGTCGCCGGCGATGGTCGGAATCGACACGTTCGCAATCGTCGTGTCGAGCACGGACATGAACACCGCCAGCGAAAGCACGAACGCGCCGACTGCGCGCTCCATGCCTTCGAGCGGCGGCGGCGGTGCCGCGGCCGGCGCTGCGCTCACTCAGCGCGCCCCTGATTGGCGGCAATGATCTCGCGCACCCGCGCCTCCGCCGCGGCGGCCTGTTCGTCGAACGCCCGGGTCGCGTACACCGGCCCGCTTACCGGCGCCTTGGCGAGCTGCGGCCCGCTCGCGTCATGCACGTCGACGTCGACCTGCATCGACAGCCCGACACGCAGCGGATGCGAGGCAATCTGCTTCTTGTCCAGCTCGATTCGCACCGGCAGGCGCTGCACCACCTTGATCCAGTTGCCGGTCGCGTTCTGCGGCGGCAGCAACGCGAACGCGCCGCCGGTGCCGGCAGCGAGCCCCACCACGCGTCCGCGGTATTCGACGCGGCTGCCGTAGAGGTCGGCGGTGAGCCGCGCCGGCTGGCCGATGCGCATGTGGCGCAGCTGCACCTCCTTGAAATTCGCCTCGACCCATACGTTGTCGAGCGGCACGATCGCCATCAGCGGCGTGCCGGGGGCGACCTGCTGCCCTAGTTGCACCGAGCGCTTGGCGACGTAGCCGCGCACCGGGGCGGGAATCCTGTCGCGCTGCAGCGTGAGAAATGCCTCGCGCACCCGCGCCGCGGCGCGCAGCACGCTCGGCTGCTTCTCGACCGCCGTGTCCTCGGTGAGCGCGCGGCTCGCGGCGAGCTGCTCGCGGGCGGTGTTGAGCGCCGCTCGCGCGGCGGCGACCGCGTCGCGGGCATGCTGCAGGTCCTCTTTCGACACCGCGCCGCTCGCCACCAGCGGCGCCCGTCGCGCGAGGTCGTCCTGCGCGCGCCCAAGGTCCACTTTGCGCTGCGCTACCGCCGCCGCGAGTGTCGTATCTTTGGCGTACAGCACGCGCGCCTCGCGCACGGCCTGGGCGAGCTGCGCCTCGGCCTGCGCCAGAGCCACCTTCGCGTCGGCCGGGTCCAGCCGCACCAGGGTCTGGCCGGCCTCGACCAGATCGGTGTCGTCGGCGCCGATCGCGACCACGGTGCCGGGCACGCGGGGCGTGACCTGCACCAGATTGCCGCTGACATAGGCGTTGTCGGTGGTCTCGTGCCCGCGCGACTCGAGGTACCACCACGCGAGCCAGCCAATCCCCACCAGAAGGAAAACGACGAGCACGACGCTTAGCGCGCGACGGCGGCGCGCCCCGGCGGTCGGCGCTTGCGGTATTTCACTCATTTATTGCTCCGGTGATCGGTTTTGTTGTCGAGGCCGTGGTCCTGATAGCCGCCGCCGAGCGCACGGTACAGCCCTACGTCGGCCTGCAGGGCGCGCGCGCGCAGGTCCGCTGCAGCGCGCTGCTCGGTGAACAGCGCGCGTTGCGCGTCGAGCACGCTCAGCAGGTTGGAGACCCCGGCACGGTAGCGCTCGAGCGCGAGGTCATAGGCGCGCTGGACCGCGGCGAGCGCCGTCTTCAGCTCGCGCCCCTCGTTCTCGATCGCGCGCCGCGCCTGCACCTGGTCGGCCACCTCGCGCACCGCGTCGACCAGCAGCAAGTTGTACTGCTCGACCGCGAGGTCGTATTCGGCCTCGCGGCCGCGCAGGTTCGCCTGCAAGCCGCCGGCGGAGAACAGCGGCAGGCGCACCGCCGGGCCCGCGCCGACGATGGTGCTGCGAGCCTGCAGCAGCTTGTCCAGGCCGAGCGACGAAAGTCCCGCGAAGGCGACCAGGTTCACGTTCGGCATGAACTGCGCCTTCGCCACCTCGACGCTGCGCGCCGCGGCCTGCGCGCGCCAGCGCGCCGCCGCGAGGTCGGGGCGGCGCCCGAGGAGGTCGAGCGGAAGTGACTGCGGGACGCCCGGGCCGGCATCGCGCGCGGCCGCGGGCTCGAGCGCGAGGCCGCGGTCCGGACCCTTGCCTGCAAGCGCCGCGATCTGGTTGCGCGCCAGCGCGATCGCGCCATCGAGCTTGGCGATCTGCGCCCGCAGCACGGGCGGTGCGGCCTCGGCGCTCGCGAGCTGCGCCTCGGTGTCGAGGCCGGCAGCGACGCGCCGGCGCGTCAGTTCGACCAGCTGCTCGCGCTGCGCCAGCTCGCTGCGGTCGACTTCGCGCAGGGCGAACAGCCCCTGCAGCTGGAAGTACGCGCGCGCCACGCCCGAGGCGAGCGCGAGCCGGGCCGCGTAGGCGTCCGCGCCGGCGGCGAACGCCACGGCGTGCGCCGCCGCGATCGCGGCGTCATTACGGTGCGCGTAGTCGAGCTCGTAGTTGAAATTGACCGTCAGCTGCGCCGTGGTGCGCGTCGAGCCCGCAATCGGCGGCGGGTAGATGCCCGTCTCGGTGAAGCGCTGGTGCGTGACATCCAGCGCGCCGGTGAGGTCGTAGCCGCCCTTCGCCACGGCCGCCTCGACCAGCGCCTGCGCCCGCCGGATGCGGGCCGAAGCGATCGCGAGCGTAGGGCTCGCGACGAGCGCCTGGTCGATCAGCGCATCGAGCTGAGGATCCTCGAATGCGGTCCACCAGCGCTCGGCAGGCCATTCGCCGGCGGGCGCGCCGGCCAGGCTGCGCGAGGCCTCGAGCGCGCCGGGAGCAGTTTCCTGCGCCGGCGGCACGACCCGCTCGGCCGGCGACGCGCAGGCGGCGAGCACAAGCACGAGAATCGTCGAGAGCAGGCCGCGCATCGCGCTCAGCCCGCGTTCGCCAGCATGCGGCGCAGGAGTGACTTCAGCAGATCGAACTCGGCATCGCTGAACCCGCGCAGGTGCTGGTTCAGCACCTTGACCGCGACCGCAGGCAGCTTGCGCGCGAGCCGGCGGCCGGATTCGGTCAGCTCGAGGCGCACCACCCGGCGATCTTTCGGGTCGCGCGCGCGCCGCAGCAGGCCTTTGCGCACCAGGCGCTCGATCATGCGCGTCATCGAGCCGGTGTCGGTGCTTTGCTCGCGCGCCAGATCGGCCGCGCACGACGCGCGCGCCTGGGCGACGTTCAGCAGAATGACAAACTGGGCCGCGGAGACGCCGAGCGGCGCCATCTCGCGATCGACCGCGGCGAACAGCGAAGCGCGCACCCGTGCCACGAGGTAGCCGACGCTTTCGTCGGGCGTATAGCTTTCGACGCTGTAAGGAGGGGGAGCTGCGACCATGGATAACTGCCTAGGCAGCGAATATTACTGCCTAGGCAGTTAATGTCAAGCCTCGCGCCCTAGCGCTGGTCGTAGTCGAGCACCAGCGCGCGCGAAACGGGATGAGACTGGCAGGTAAGGCGAAAGCCGCGCGCGATCTCGTCGTGCTCGAGGGTGTAATTGGCGTCCATGCGCACCTCGCCTTCGAGCAGCTTCGCGCGGCAGGTGCAGCACACCCCGGCCTTGCAGGCGTATGGCAGGTCGGCGCCCGCCTTGAGCGCGGCGTCGAGCACGCTTGGGCCATCCGGCGCCAGCTCGAAGCGGTAGCGCCCGCCGTCGACGATGACCGTGACATCGCACGCGCCGGCCGAGATCGCCTTGCGCTGCGGCGAGCGCGTCGCGGCGCGCGGCGAGGGAACGCCGAAGCGCTCGAAGTGAATCTGCCCGCGTGGCACTCCGCGGGCCAGCAGTTCCGCCTCGATGTCGCCCATCATCGCGTCCGGGCCGCAGACGAAGGCTTCGTCGATCGAGGAAGGCGGGATCAGTCGCTCAAGGAAGGTCGCGACCTTGGCGCGGTCGAGACGGCCGTTGAACAGCTCGACCTCCTGCGGCTCGCGCGAGAATACGTGATACAGCGCGAGCCGTGCGAGATGCTTGTCCTTGAGATCCTCCAGCGCCTCGTTGAAGATCACCGTGTCGAGCGCGCGGTTGCCGTATACCAGCGTGAAGCGCGAGCGCGGTTCGCGCGCAAGCGTGGTCTTGACCAGCGACAGCACCGGTGTGATGCCGCTGCCGGCGGCAAAGGCGACATAGTGCTTCGCGTTGGCGGGGTCGAGCGGGACGAAGAAGCGCCCCTCGGGCGGCATCGCCTCGAGCGTCTCGCCGGGTTTCAGCTCGCTGTTGGCCCAGCTCGAGAACCTGCCCTCGGGCACCGCCTTCACCGCGATGCGAAGCTCGCCGTCGTCGGCCCCGGAGCAGATCGAGTACGAGCGGCGCAACTCCTCGCCGCCCAGGCGCCGGCGCACGTTCAGGTATTGTCCCTGGGTGTGGCGGAAGCGCTCGGCGAGCGAAGCCGGGACTTCCAGCGCGAACGAGACGCAATCGTCGGTTTCGCGCCGCACGTCCTTCACCGACAGCGGATGGAAGTGCGCGGTGGTCATAGCGGCTTGAAGAAATCGAACGGCTCCAGGCACTCGAGGCAGCGGTAGTGCGCCTTGCAGGCGGTGGAGCCGAACTCGGACAGCCGCTCGGTGCGGGCGGCGCCGCAGCGCGGGCAGACCACGCTGCGCGGGAACAGGTTCACTCTTCCCGGCGGCGCGATGCCGAAATCCTTCAGCTTGTCGCGCGCCGCCGGCGCGATCCAGTCGGTGCTCCAGGCCGGCGCGAGCACGGTCTTCACCCTCACCTCGGCGTAGCCCGCCTGCTGCAGCCGGTCGACGATTTCCTCCTCGATCATGTGTATCGCGGGGCAGCCGGAATAGGTCGGCGTGATCGCGACCTCGATGCCGTCCACCACGAGCGTGACCTCGCGCACGATGCCGAGCTCGGTGATCGAGACCACCGGGATCTCGGGATCGGTAATGCCGGACAGGATCTGCCAGGCGTCTACCATCGGGCTCCGGGGTAGGCGCGCTGCAGGAACTGCATCTCGGCCAGGACGTAGCCCAGGTGCTCGCTGTGCACGCCGCGTTTGCCCGCGGACATGAACGCGGTGTCGGCAGGAATCACCAGGGTCGCCTCTTTCAGCGCCGGCTCGACCAGCTCGAGCCACGGCCCGCGCAGCGAGCCTGCGTCGGGGTCCGCCGCATCCGGCGCGAACAGCTCGTGCGTGTAGCCCCACAGCCCATCGAGCGCCGCCTGCGCGCGGCGGTGCGATTCCTCGGTGCCGTCGCCGAAGCGAAGTGTCCAGTCCGCGCTGTGACGCCAGTGATAGTCGGCTTCCTTCTTCGATTTGGCCGCGATGGCGGCGATATCGCCCTCCGCTCCCTCCGCCAGCCGCCCGAGCAACACCCGCTGGTAGGCGTCGAACAGCATGCGGCGCACGATGGTGAAGGCGTAGTCGCCGTTGGGCAGTTCGACCAGGGTGCAGTTGCGGAACTCGTGCTGGTCGCGGCCATAGGCAAGCGCATCCTCGTCGCGCCCCCCGCCCTCCAGCCTGCCGGCGAGGGAGAGCCACAGGCGCGCCTGGCCGATCAGGTCGAGCGCAATGTTGGCCGAGGCGATGTCCTCTTCCAGCTGCGGGCCATGGCCAAGCCACTCGGCCAGGCGCTGGCCGAGGATCAGGGCGTTGTCGCCCATGCGCAGGGCGAACTCACATGTGCTCGAGGTCATCCGGCAGCCGGTAGAAAGTCGGGTGGCGGTAGATCTTGTCGGCCATCGGCTCGACGAAGCTCTCGTGATCGTCCGGGTCGGAGGCCGCGATCGCGGCCGAGGGCACGACCCAGATCGAGACGCCCTCGCTCCTGCGCGTGTAGACGTCGCGCGCCATCTGGATCGCCATCTTCGCGTCGGGTGCGTGCAGGCTGCCGCAGTGCTTGTGGTCGAGCCCCTGCTTGGAGCGGATGAAGACTTCCCACAACGGCCACTCTTTCTCGCTCATGCCGTCTCCCTGCGCGCTTTCTTTTGCGCATAGGCAAGCGCCGCTTCGCGCGCCCAGCGGCCTTGCTCGTAGGCTGCGACGCGCGCTGCGAGCCGCTCGCGGTTGCACGGCCCGTCGCCGTCGACCACGCGCCGGAACTCGTTCCAGTCGATCGCCCCGAAATCGTAGTGCCCGCGCTCGGCGTTCCACTTCAGCTCCGGGTCGGGAACGCGCAGGCCCAGCAGCTCGGCCTGCGGCACCGTGACGTCGACGAACTTCTGCCGCAGATCGTCGTTCGATACCCGCTTGATCTTCCACTTCATCGACTGCGCCGAGTGGGTGCTGTCCTTGTCCGAGGGGCCGAACATCATCAGGCACGGCCACCACCAGCGCTCGAGCGCGTCCTGTGCCATCGCCTTCTGCTCCGGCGTGCCGCGCGCGAGCGCGAGCATGATGTCGTAGCCCTGGCGCTGGTGGAACGACTCCTCCTTGCAGACGCGGATCATGGCGCGCGCGTACGGGCCGTAGGAGCAGCGGCAGAGCGGGATCTGGTTCATGATCGCGGCGCCGTCGACCAGCCAGCCGATCGCGCCGACGTCGGCCCAGGTGAGCGTCGGGTAGTTGAAGATCGACGAGTACTTGGCCTTGCCCGAATTGAGCGCCGCCATCATCTGGTCGCGCGACTGGCCGAGCGTCTCGGCAGCCGAGTACAGGTAAAGGCCGTGCCCCGCCTCGTCCTGCACCTTGGCGATCAGGATCGCCTTGCGCTTGAGCGTCGGCGCGCGCGTGATCCAGTTGCCCTCCGGGTACATGCCGACGACCTCGGAATGGGCGTGCTGCGAGATCTGCCTTTGCAGGGTGCGGCGGTAGGCCTCGGGCATCCAGTCGCGCGGCTCGATCTTGGCGTCGGCGTCGACCCTGGCCTGGAAACGCTGCTCCTCGGGCGAGTCGCCCGCGAGCAGCACCTGTCCCGGCAGGTCCATCGATTGCGTGTACATGGCGCCCTCCTCGTGCCTGGAAATGATACAGTTTTATTGCTCTCCGTCAACTTTTCTGTATCATTTAGGCGTGCCGGCCGACTCCGCCTCCCGCCTGCTCGCCGCCTACCGGCGCGGCGCGCCGCCGCGCGCCATTCCGCTCATCGTTACGGTGTTCGGCGACGCGGTGCTGCCGCACGGGGGGCGTGTCTGGCTCGGCTCGCTGATCAGGCTGCTCGCTCCGCTCGGGGTGTCGGAGCGCCTGGTGCGCACCGCGGTGTATCGCCTCGCGCGCGAGCACTGGCTGCGCGCCGAGGCGCTCGGCCGCCGCAGCGACTACCTGCTTACCGATTTCGCGCGCCGACAGTTCGAGGCGGCGGAGCGCCATATCTACGCCACCGGCCACGCCGCCTGGGACGGGCGCTGGCGAATGCTGGTGATGCTGCCGGCGAAATGGAGCACGGCAGAAATCGAGCACTTGCGCCGCAGCCTGGCCTGGCAAGGCTTCGGCCGGCTCGACGGCAACGTCTACCTCCACCCCAGCGCATCTCTCGAGGACTCGCTCGCGGCTCTCGACACCGAAGAGTTCCCGCATCTGCGCGAGAAACTCTTCGCACTGACCGGCGCGGGACCGGGAGACCGCCACGCGATCGTGCGCGCGGCGTGGGATCTGGCCGAGCTGTCGCGCGCCTACGGCGCGTTCGTGCGCCGCTACCAGCCGCTCACGGCCTCCGCCGCAGGCAGGCTCGAGCCCGAGCGTGCATTCGTCTCGCGCGCGCTGCTGATCCACGACTACCGCCGCCTGCTGCTGCGCGATCCCGGTCTGCCCGGCGAGCTGCTGCCCGCCGACTGGCGTGGGCGCGAAGCCCGCGCGCTCTGCGCGCGGCTCTATCGCGCGCTGGCCGCGCCCTCGCAGGCGCACCTGCGAGCGGTGCTGCGCACCGCCGACGGCGGCCGGCCGCCGCTTTCGCGCAGCTTTGCCCTGCGTTTCGGCGCCGCCTAGCGCGAAGCGTTAGACTCGGGCTACGACCGCTCGACAGAGAAGGGGGTTCGATTGGCCAGACAAAACTACCAGTTCGAGAAGCGCCAGCGCGATCTGGCGAAGAAACAGAAGAAGGAGGAAAAGCGCCTGCGCAAGCTGCAGCGCTCGCAGCCGTCCGAGTCCGAGCCTGCGCCGGCGCCGGCGCCGGACGCACCGCCGCCATCCGGCGACGAGGACAAGCCTGTATAGCACCCCAGGGGCTAGCGCCCCTTCAGCAGCGCCTCGATCGTTTCCTGCACTGCCAGGACCTCGGCGAAGCCTGGCAGGCCGTGCGCCCGGCCTTCCACCATCGCGACCACCTGGTCGAGCTGCGCGGCCTGCCCGATGGCGCGATTCTCCTGCGGGCTGCGCTCGGCAACCCAGTCCGCGCCCTCTTGTCGCCGCCGCAAGCCGAACCAGTCGTGTATCTCCACCGCGCCCCGGCTTCCAAGCAGGGTCATGCGGTTGAAGTCCGGATGGCTGCCGCCGAGGCGTCCTTCGATCGTGACCGCGACCTCGCCAGCGCCGAGGCGCGCCTTGAGCGCGCACTCGGCGCCGACGCCGTCGGGCGGATACTCCGGCTGCGAACGCTCGACCGTCGCCGGACCCAGCGCGCGTTGCAGCACGAACACGAAGTGCGACAGCACTTCGCGCGTGAATCCGCCCTCGGCGCGCTCGGCCAGCCAGCGCCCGGCGGCCGATTGCCAGGCGCGCGGCCATTGCTCGAAGGCGACCTCGATCTCGACCGCGCGCGGCTCGCCGATCGAGCCGTCGTTGACGGCGGCGACCATCGCCGCCCGCCCGGGCGAAGAAGCGAGCGAGAAATTCACCGCTGCGCGCAGCTTCTGCTTTGCGATGCGCGCGATGCTGCGGCGCCCGGCCGCGAAATCGACCGTGAGCGGCTTCTCGCAGAACACGGCCAGCCCGGCGTCAAACGCCTGGTCGGCGTAATCGAGATGGCTCGCCGGCGGCGAGGCCACGTACAGGCAGCGCAGCTCCGGCGTGCCGATCGCCTCGGCGGGCGTTTTCGCCGCGACCACCGCGGGGTAGCGCGCCTTTGCCGCCGCAAGCGCGTTCGGGTCGGGATCCCAGACGGCAAGCGCGCGGCTGCGCGGATGTTCGGCAATTCGCGCCAACATGCGCTGCCCCATCACGCCCAGACCGATGATGCCGAATCCAATGCGATCGCTCATGACAGAAGAAATTCCTTTACCAATTCGATCTGGTCCTGGTGCAGTAGGGTCGGTGCGTGGCCGACCCCGTCGATCTCGATCACCTTCGCTTTCGGTCCGCAGGCGGCCATCCGCTCGCAGGTCTCGCGCGTGAGCAGATCCGAAAGCGCGCCGTGCAGCACCAGGGTCGGACAGCGCACCGACTCGTAGAGCGGCCACAGCTCGAGGTCGCCGTCCGGCATATGCGCGCGCAACGGCTCGCCGATGCGAGGATCGTAGTGCATGCGGTAGCTGCCGTCGGCGTTCCGGCGCAGCGCGACTTCGGTCAGGAAGCGCCACTCGGCGTCGCTGTGAGCACCGAATGGCGCCGCGACCACGCGCACGTACTGCTCGGCGGACTCGAGGTCGGGAAAGGTCGGCGCAAGGCCGACGTAGGCCGCGATGCGCTCGAGCGAGACCTTGCTCACCACCGGCCCGGCCTCGTTCAGCACCAGCTTCGTCACCGGCGTGTCGCGCTGCGACGCGAGCGCCATGCCGATCAGGCCGCCCATCGAAGTGCCCAGCCAGTGCACCGACTCGACGTCGAGCCGCGCGATCAGGGTCACGACGTCGGCGACGTACTGCGGCACGACGTACAGCATCGGATCGGCCAGCCATTCCGAATCGCCGCGCCCGGCCATGTCCGGGCAGACCACCCGGTAGCGTTCGGCGAGCGCGGCGGCGAGCGCGTCGAAATCGCGCGCGCAACGCGCAAGCCCGTGCACGCACACCAGCACGCTCTCGTTGCGCGGATCGCCCCACTCCAGGTAGGCGATGCGGTGCAGGCCCTGGCCGGAGACGCAGCGCACGCTGCGCCGGCGCGGGACCGGGCTCATGCCCTCGCCAATGCGGCGTGCAGCCGCTCGCGCAGCGCCCGCGCCTCGGGCGGCAGGCTGCTGAAGGACTGCCCGAGGCCGATTCTAAGCAGTTGTTCCGCCTTCAAGTTGGCGCCCGCCACCGTCCAGCCGTGGTCGGCGTAGCGTTTGCGCTCGAGCGCGGTCGCCGGCGAAGTATCCTCGTCGTACCAGAGCCAGTCGCCGGCGAAGCGAAACGCGATCTCCTCCAGCCGCGCAAGCAGCGCGGGCTCGATCTCCTCGCCGGGCGGCTCGCTCCAGCGCCCGCTTGCGTTCTCGTCGAGCCGCAGCCGACCCGCCTGGTCGAGGTGGAAATACGCGTGGCGGCCGGCGCTGGCGCAGTAGCCGAGCCGTTCCGCGCCGTCGCGCACGCATGCCAGGCCGAACACGAGCTCGCCGTGCGCGCCGCACTCGACCTCGAGCGCGAGCAGGCCGCTGTCGATGGGCGCCGTTTCATGGTCGAGCAGCCGGCCGCTCTGGATGATCGCCCGGCCGCGCAGGCCTTGTACCAGGTTGCGCCACTCGGCCTCTACCCGCAACTCGGGGAACTCCTCGGAGGCGTTGGCGAAGGCGGCGAACGGGACTCCCTTCCGGATCTCGAAACGGTACTCGAGCGCGTCTTCGGCGTGATGCTCGGTGTAGCGCTCGGCGTCGATGTCGCGCACCATCAGCCAGCGCAGCTGCTCGCGGAACTCGTCGAGCCGCCCGGGACCGGCCACGCGCACGATCGCGGTGAACTCGGACCCGGGTGCGGCCATGCCTCAGGAACCGTACTTGAACGACAGCGCGAGGCGCGTGCGGAACGCGACCACCTTGCCGTTCTCGACCTTGACGTCGAGCTTCGTCACCTCCGCGATGCGCAGGTCGCGCAGCGATTTCGACGCCGCCTTGACCGCACTGCGCGCCGCGTCTTCCCACGACTGGCTGCTGGTGCCGATTACCTCGGTTACGCGGTAGACCGCGTCTGCGTCCTTCTTGGCCATATCCGCCTCCTCGCGATTGTGGTGCGGAGGATTCCGCCCAACAATTATATGCCGCGCCAGTAGCGCGCCCGCCGCGCGCGTTCGCCTTCGACCCGCACGCCTTGCGCACCGAGCCGAACGCCGACTGCGCCGTCGCGGTCTGTGCGCAGGAGCCGGGCGCCGGCGGCAAGGTAGCGCGCAAGCACCGCACCGTTCGGGTGCCGGAAGCGGTTGCGGTAGCCGACCGAGAACACGACCCAGCGCGGCGCCGTCGCGGCGACGAATGCGGAGCTCGACGAGGTGCGGCTGCCGTGGTGCGGCGCGAGCAGCACCTCGGCGCGCAGCGCCGGCGGCGCATCCGACGCGAGCGCCGCTTCCGCGGCGTGCTCGATATCGCCGGCGAGCAGCATCGCGCGTGAGCCCGCGCTGACCCGCAGCACGCAGCTGAGGTCGTTGCCGCTGCGCGAACTGTAGTCTTCGACCCGCGGCGCAAGCAGCGCGAAGCGTACGCCGTCCCACTCCCAGCCATCGCCGCGCACGCAGCGCCGGTTCGTTGCGGCGAGCGCGAGCGCGGGGTGGCGCGCCGGCAGCGAGCTCAGCAGGGCATCGGTCGGGACGTTTTCCATCACCGAGAGCGCGCCGCCGATGTGGTCGGCGTCGTCATGCGACAGCACCATGGCGTCCAGCCGCGCCACGCCGCTCGCGCGCAACAGCGGCACGACGGTGCGCTCGCCGCTGTCGCCCCCGCCCGCGAACGTGGGACCGGCGTCGTACAAGAGCGCGTGATCTGCGGTGCGCACCAGCACCGCGAGCCCCTGGCCGACGTCCAGAGTGGTGATCCATGCCTCGCCGGGTGCCGGCGCCGGTGCGCGCAGCGCGAACGCGGGCAGCATCAGCGCGAGGCCGCTCGCGCGCCACGGCAGGCCGCGCGGCGCGAGCAGCCAGCCGACCCCCGCAAGCGCGAGCAGGACCGTCCAGGGCGGCGGCGCGCGCCCCTGCCATACCGCGAGCGGCAGCGCGGCGCAGACCTCGAGGAATTCGAGCAGACGCTCGGCGAGCCAGGCGGCGAGCTGGAGGATGGCGTCCAGCGGCACCGCCGCGCCCAGCAACGCGAGCGGCGTCACGACCATCGATACGAGCGGGATCGCGACCGCGTTCGCGAGCGGCCCGACCAGCGACACCTGCCCGAACAGGAGCAGCGCCGCCGGTGCGAGCCCCAGCGTCACCGCCCACTGGATGCGCCCCCATTGCAGGATCCTGCGTTCGCTTCCAGTCCAGCCCGCTGCGACGTAAAAGATGATCGCCACCGCGCCGAATGAGAGCCAGAAACCCGGTGCGAGCGGTGCCCAGGGATCGGCCAGCACGACCGCGCCGAGAGCGAGCGCGAGCGTGCGCACGGGCGAAACGACGCGCCCCGACCACAGCGCAAGCGCGACTACGCACACCATCAGCAGGGTTCGCTGCGCGGGCACGCCGAACCCCGCGAGCAGGGTGTAAGCGAGCGCCGCGGCGACCGCCGCAGCCGCCGCGGCCTTGCGCGCAGGCAGCAGCACGCACAGCCGCGGCAGCCGGCGCCAGCCGAAAGCGACCAGCCAGGCGATGAGCCCGGACACCAGTGTTACGTGCAGGCCCGAGATGCTCATCAGGTGGGTCACCCCGGTGCGCTGGAACAGGCGCCACTCCTCGCTCGAAATTGCGCGCTGGTCGCCGATCGCCAGCGCGGCGAGGATCCCCGCCGCCGGGGTCGCCCCGAGCACGCGCAGGAAGCGCTCGCGCACCGCCTCGCGCGCCCGCTCGATGCGGTCGCGCGTTCCGCCGCGCGCCCCCACTCGCAGCGGCGCCGGGAACCGCCGCACGTAACCGGTCGCGCCGATGCCCCGCTCGAGCAGCCACGCCTCGTAGTCGAAGCCGTAGGGATTGACCTGGCCGTGCGGACGGCGCAGCCGAACCGTGAACCGCCAGCGCTCGCCCGGGTGCGCCTCGGGCCCGGGCGCCGGTGGCGGCGGCGCGTACCACGCCAGGCGAATCTTGCGCGGCAGCCGCACGCCCGGCGGCGCGGTCTCAGGCTCGAAATCGAATCGCAGCCCG
>DATFMS010000138.1:0-4316 GCA_035266805.1 Burkholderiales bacterium
TCCAGGTCCAGGCGGAACTGGGGCAGATCGCGCCAGCTCGCGGCAGATATTTCGCGTGCGCTGTGGCGCACCGCGTAGCGTTGCAGGTCTCGTTCCGGCCCGGTGGTGATGTGCCATGACGCTACCGCGACAAAGACCAAACCGGCGGCCGCAGCCAGTCCCGGAATTGGCGCGCTGGCGAGCTCGTGGCGCTGGCGCGCGATCGCTAGCACCGCGACCCAAGCGCTGCCCAGTCCTACCCCCGCCAGCACGTCGGCCAGCCAGTGCGCGCCGAGGTAGAGGCGCGAGAACGCGATCGCGCCCACCAGCAGCGCCGCCAGCGCGTAGGGAACCCAGCGCCAGCCGGTGCGCAACGCGGGCGCGACCAGCACCGCAAGGAATCCGTAGATCACGGTGCTCATCGACGCGTGGCCGCTGGGGAAGCTGTAGCTGGTCGCGACCGCGGCGAATCCATCCGGGCGCGGGACCTGAAGTCCGGCCTTGATCGCGGCCACGACAAGCTCGCCGAAGCCCACCGCGGCCAGCCAATAGCCCGCGTCGCGCCAGGCGCGCCGCCACAGCAGCCAGCCGAGCACGGCGGCGATGAGCGCGAAGGCGACGGTCGGGTCGCCCAGCTCGGTGATCGCGATCATCACGCGGTCCCCGATGGGCGTGCGCAAATGCTGCAACACCTGATGCAGCGACTGATCCGCGTAGACCAGGGGATCGGCGCTTATCACGTCCTCCAGCACGCCGAGAAAGAGCCAGCCGCCCGAGATCAGCACCAGCAACCACAGCACCAGGCCGCGCGGCAGCGGACGCTCGGGATCGAGCACGTCGCCGAGCAGCCAGGCAAAGCCACGATGCCGCTGCGCCCACAGCATCGCGCGCGTCGCCCAACGCGAAGCGCGCGGCTGCATTGTGCGATAGAGCACGCGCGCCAGCCAGACCGTCGTCCACGCAAACAGCACCAGCGCGCCGAGCAGCAGCGCCAGCCGAGCCGCGACCTGGCCGGCCAGCGCAAGCGACATGCCGAACGCCATGCCGGGCAGCAGGTGTGCCGGTGCCCAGGCGAGCGCTGACAGTGCGTTGTACAGGTAGAAGCGGGAGGGGGGCATTCCCAGCATGCCTGCGACCACGGGCACGATCGGCCGGACCGGGCCGACGAAGCGCGCGAGCAGGACGCTCTTGCCGCCGTGGCGGTGAAAGAAGGCCTCGCCGCGCTCGAGCAGCAGCGGCCGCTCGCGCAACAGCCGGATCGCGCGCAGCCTGTCCTTGTATCGGTGTCCGATCCAGTAGCTCACACCGTCGCCGATCACCGCCCCCGCCACGGCCCAGACGAGCGTGCTCCAGAATTCCATCACGCCGAGCCCGACCAGGGCGCCGGCGCCGATCAGCAGCGTCGCTCCGGGCACGATCATGCCGATGAACGCGAGCGCTTCGGCGCAGGCGATCGCGGCGACGATCAGGCCGGCCCAGTGAGGGTGGGCGCCCAGCCAGGAAACCAGTTGCTGCACGAAGGCGAGCACGCGGACCTCGCTTCCAGCCGTTCAGGAGTCGAAAGGTTAGCGTACTCGCCGCCGGCACTCCGGCCTGCGCGGGGTCGTTAGTCGGCGTTCGGGCCCTCGACGCTGTTCTCGATCAACTTGCCGGACTTCGCGTCGACGCCTACCTCCTGCCGCGTCTTGCCGGACACGATGTCGAACGAGTAGCGCAGACCGCTGCCGCCTTTTTCGCGCTCCAGTTCCTGGTCGGCGATCTTGCCGGGGAAGGCCTTGAGCGCGACGGCGCGCGCCTGCTCGAGGCTGATGTGCGCCTCCTTGGCGTACTTCTCGCCGCTGAAGGCCTGCGCGCCGACGGCGGCGCCGAGCAGGGCGGCGCCGAGGGCTGCCGCGGTGACGAGCTTCGCTTTGCTGACTTTCATGGCTGTGATCCTCTGGTTAATGAAGTCAGATCACATCTTGCGCCGCCGACAGTTAAGCCCGACTTAACCCCTCAGGTTGTTGCGCGCCTCGTAGGCCTTGTCGAGCCTCTGGCGCGCGGCCTTGACCGCGCTTTCCAGGCGCCGGATGCGGGCGAAGTAGCTCGCGTCCAGGCGCGAGCCGCCGCCGGCGAGGCCGCGCCGCTCGCCCGGGAGCGGCGTGCGCCCTTTTCTCAGCGCTTTCTCGGCGCGGGCGAGCGCCTTCTGCGCGCGGGTGATCTCGTCGTCGACTGCCTGCCATTTCTTGTGCAGGATCGCGTAGCCCTTTCTTATCGACGCCTTATCCATCAGCAGCAGCTGCTGCGCGGCGCGGCGCTGCTCGGGCGACAGGGTCTTGACGTCGATGCGCTCGACCCTGGTCGCGTTCGGCTCGGGCTGCGCGGCGTAGGTCACGCTGCCGTCGGGCAGCCAGGACTTGTAGATGTCCTGGCCCGCGGCGTGCGCGCCCGGCGGCAGCGCGGCGAGCGCGGTGAACGCGAGTGCGAGCAGTGTTTTCATGGCGGCCTCCCAGGATCAGGTTGCGGAGTTGTTGCCGGCGCGCAGCATGACGAACAGCGCCGGCATGACCAGCAGCACCAGCGGCAGCTGCACCGCCAGGCCGGCGATGATCGCCACCGCGAGCGGCTGCTGCATCGCCGAGCCCTGCCCAATGGCGAAGGCGAGCGGCAGCAGGGTGAGGATCGCGGCGAAGGTGGTCATCGCGATCGGGCGCATGCGGTTCTTGCCGGCCTCGATCAGCGCCTGCTCGCGCGGCATGCTGCGTGCGAGGTCGCCGTACTCGGAGAAGTAGAAGATCGCGACCTCGGTGACGATGCCGACGATCATGGTCATTCCCATCATCGAGGAGATATTGAGCTCGATGCCGGTCGCCCACAGGCCGACGAACACCGCGCACACCGCGAGCAGCGGCGCGGCCATGACCGAGAGCGCCAGCCGGAAGCTCTCGTACAGGAACAGCAGCAGCAGGAACACCAGCGCGACCGCGGCGGCGAACACCTGAATCAGGCCGCGGAACGCGATCTGCTGCTGCTTGTACAGGCCGCCGAGCTCGTAGTACACGCCCTTGGGCAGCATGCCGGGCCGGTTCATTACCCCTTGCACGTCGCGGATCACCGAGCCCAGGTCGCGCCCGCTGATGCGCCCGGTGACCGCGACCATGCGCTTCAGGTTGTCGCGCCGGACCTGCGGTTGGCCGCTGACCGTGACCAGCTTCGCCACCCGCTTGACCGGAAACAGGTGCCCGTCCGGGGCGCGCAGCAGCAGCCCGCCGATGTCCGGCACGCTGCCGCGCAGCTCGCGCGGCAGCCACACGCGCACCCCGACCAGCTTCGGGTTGTGCTCGATCTTGGTCGTCACCACGCCGGCGATGTAGCCGTCGAGCTGGGCGGTGACCGCTTCCGGGCTCACGCCCTCGAGCGCGGCCTTGGCGCGGTCGACGTGGATCTCGAGCGCATCGCCCGCCGGGTGGATGCCGTCGCGCGTGTCGACCACGCCCGGGATCTTCGCGATCGCGGCGCGGACCTTATGCGCCAGCTGGGCGAGCTGCGCCGCGTCCTCGGAAAAGATCTTGATCTCGATCGGCTGCGGCACCGCGGTCAGGTCGCCGATCACGTCCTCCATCAGCTGCGCCAGCTCGATGTTGAGCCCCGGCACGTTGCGCTCCACCTGCGCCCGGATGTCGACCATCACATCCCCGATCGGCGGCCGCGGGCCGCCCTTGAGGCGGATGAAGAAGTCGCCCTCGTTCGCTTCGGTCACGCCGCCGCCGAGCTGGGTGCCGGTGCGGCGCGAGTAGGTGTCGACGTAGGGATTGCGCTTGACGATGTCCTCCACCTGGTGCAGCAAGCGGTCGGTCTCGGTCAGCGAGGTGCCGGGCGGCGAGCGGTAATCGAAGATGAAGCCGCCTTCGTCCATCGACGGCATGAAGCCCGAGCCGGTGTGCTGGTAGGCGAGCCAGCCGGCGACGATCAGCGGCGCCACGCCGACCAGTATCCAGGCCGGCCGCGCGAGCACGCGGCGCATGAGCGCGGCGTAGGCCGTGTGCATCCACTCGGTCAGTGCGCCGCCTTCCTTCTGGTTGGCGTCTTTCTCGTTCAGGAAATGGTCGGCCAGAATCGGCACCGCGAGCCAGGTGACGAAGAACGAGATCACCAGCCCGGCGGCCATGGTGAGCGAGAGCGCCTTGAAGAACGCGCCCGTGACCCCGGTCAGGAAGGCGAGCGGGACGAAGATGACGATGGTCGAGGCCGATGAGCCTGCCAGGGGCCGGACGAACTCGAGCGCGGCCGCCATCACCCGGCCGTGGTGCTCGGCCGGCGCGCCGCGCAGCCGGCGCACGATGTGTTCGATCATCACG
>DATFMS010000139.1:0-2093 GCA_035266805.1 Burkholderiales bacterium
ACCTACGACGAGCTCAATCAGGTCCTGCCCCAGGAACAGATGTCGTCCGAGCAGATCGAGGACACCATGGCGATGCTCTCCGAGATGGGCATCACGGTGACCGAGAGCGAGGAGCAGGACGACAACAACGAAGAGGAAGACGAGCGCGCGGCCGGGAACATCAGCGACGAAGACATCGGCCGGACCGACGACCCGGTGCGCATGTACCTGCGCGAGATGGGCTCGGTCGAGCTGCTGTCGCGCGAAGGCGAGATCGCCATCGCCAAGCGCATCGAGGCCGGCCGCGAGAAGATGATCGGCGGCATCTGCGAGAGCCCGCTGACCATCCGGGCGCTGCTGTTCTGGCGCGAATCCCTCATCGAGGGCCGCATCCTGCTGCGCGACATCATCGACCTGGACGCCACCTACGGCGCCGTCCCGGGCGAGGGCGGCAACGGCGTCGACGACCAGTCGGGCGACGGTGAGTCGGGCGGCGGCGAGTCGGGCGGCGCGGCCGACGGCGACTCGCAGCCGGCCGCCGCCAGAAAGACGGACGGCGCGCCGAACAAGGCCGGGGACAACGCCCAGGCCAATTCCCAGGCCAATTCCCAGGCTAACTCTCAGGCCAATTCCCAGGGCAATTCCCAGGGCAATTCCCAGGGCAACGGTGCGGCCGCGCCGGCCGGGGGCGCCTCGGGCGACGGTGCCGCGGGCGGCGACGACGGCGAGGACGACGAGGACGAGGTCAACATCTCGCTCGCCGTGATGGAGGCGCAGCTTCTGCCCGGCGTGCTCGAGACCTTCGACGAGATCGCGGGCACCTACAAGAAGCTCGGCCGCGCCCAGGAGAAGCGCCTCGGGGCGATCCAGAAGGGCCAGAAGGTCGCGCCGCAGAGCGAGCGCCATTACGAGAAGGTCAAGGTGCAGCTCGTCGAGCTGATGGACGGCGTGCACTTCAACAACGCGCGCATCGAGCAGCTGGTCGAGCAGCTCTACGACATCAACAAGCGACTGGTCGGGCTCGAGGGCCGCCTGCTGCGCCTGGCGGAGAAGTGCGGCGTCGACCGCAAGGACTTCCTCGACCACTACTACGGGCGCGAGCTCGATCCGCGCTGGCTGTCGCGCGTCAAGCGTCTCAAGGGCAAGGGCTGGGCCAAGTTCGCCGACCGCTATCCGGACGAGGTCAAGGAGATCCGCACCCAGATCGCCGAGATCTCGGACGACGTCGGCCTGCCGATCAGCGAGTTCCGCCGCATCGTCCGCACCGTGCAGACCGGCGAGAAGGAGGCCAGCAAGGCCAAGACCGAGATGGTCGAGGCCAACCTGCGTCTCGTCATCTCGATCGCCAAGAAGTACACCAACCGCGGCCTGCAGTTCCTCGACCTGATCCAGGAAGGCAACATCGGCCTGATGAAGGCGGTCGACAAGTTCGAGTACCGCCGCGGCTACAAGTTCTCGACCTACGCGACCTGGTGGATCCGCCAGGCGATCACGCGCTCGATCGCCGACCAGGCGCGCACCATCCGCATCCCGGTGCACATGATCGAGACGATCAACAAGCTGGTGCGCACCAGCCGCCAGATGCTGCACGAGATCGGCCGCGAGCCGACCCCGGAGGAGCTGGCCGAGCGCCTGGTCATGCCGCTGGAGAAGGTGCGCAAGGTGCTCAAGATCGCCAAGGAGCCGATCTCGCTCGAGACGCCGATCGGCGACGAGGAGGACAGCCACCTGGGCGACTTCATCGAGGACAAGAACGCGGTCATCCCGCTCGACGCCGCGATCCAGGCCAACCTGCGCGAGACGACGACGCGGGTGCTGTCGTCGCTCACCCCGCGCGAGGAGCGCGTGCTGCGGATGCGCTTCGGCATCGGCATGAACACCGACCACACCCTCGAGGAGGTCGGCCAGCAGTTCTCGGTGACGCGCGAGCGCATCCGCCAGATCGAGGCCAAGGCGCTGCGCAAGCTCAAGCACCCGTCGCGCTCGCGCAAACTGCGCAGCTTCCTCGACAACTAGCCCCACCGTTCGTCCCCGCGAAAGCGGGGATCCAGAGCGACAATCTCAGGACTGTCATCGCCGAGCTTGTCCCGGCGATCTCGTTTAGGAGGGCAGGG
>DATFMS010000140.1:0-2089 GCA_035266805.1 Burkholderiales bacterium
CGTGGCTTGAGGGTGATGAACATGCGGCCGCGATTGAGCGAAGGATTGAAGCCGCTGGCGCCGATGAACGACATCACACCTTCCACGTTCGGGTTGCGGCGCACGATGTCGGCCACCTGCTGCTGCAGCTTCGCCATCGCCTCGAAGGAAATATCCTGCGGCGCCTCCGTGAAGCAGAAGATCTGCCCCGTATCTTCGGTCGGCAGAAATCCCTTCGGCATGCGCGCGAACAGGAACCCCGTTGCCACCGTGATGGCGAGGAATACGAGCATGACGAAACGGCCGTGCGCCAGAGACCACTCCAGCGTTACCCGGTAGGCGTGGCGCAGTGCCTCGAATCCGCGCTCCGACAACTGGTAGATCCTGCCGTGCACGACGCCGTGCTGCGGCTTGAGCAGCCGACTGGACATCATCGGCGTGAGAGTCAGCGAGACGAAGCCCGAGATCAGAACCGCGGTGATGATCGTCACCGCGAACTCGTGCAGCAGGCGCCCGACGATGCCTCCCATGAAGAACACCGGGATGAACACCGCGGCGAGCGAAAGAGTCATCGAAAGGATGGTGAACGAGATCTCCCTCGATGCGTCGAGCGTGGCCTGGAAGCGGCTCTTGCCGCCTTCCATGTGGCGCGAAATGTTCTCCAGCATAACGATCGCGTCGTCGACCACGAAGCCGACGCAGAGCGTGAGCGCCATCAGGGAAATGTTGTCGAGGCTGTATCCCAGCGCGTACATCACGCCGAAAGTACCGACGATCGACATCGGCAGCGCGATGCTGGGAATCAGGGTCGCCGAGAGGTTACGCAGGAACAGGAAGATCACCATCACCACCAGCGTGAGCGCGAGCAGCAGCGTGAACTCCACCTCCTCGACGGACTGGCGGATGGTGACCGAGCGGTCGAACAGCACCTCCATCGTGACGCCTGCCGGCACCTCGGCGCGGAAAGTGGGCAGCAGCTTCTTCACCGCGTCGACGACCTGGATCGTGTTGGTGCCGGGCTGGCGGTAGATCCCGAGCACGATCCCGCGCTTGTCCTTGAACCAGGCGGCGACCTTGTCGTTTTCTACGCCGTCGACGACGCGCCCCAGCTGCTCGAGATGGACCGGAGAGCCGTTGCGGTAGCTGACGATCACCGGCCGAAAGGCGGCGGCGTCGAACAGCTGCCCGTTCGCCTGAACCGCGAACAGGCGGTCTTTGCCGTACAGCGTTCCCGTCGGCAGGTTCACATTGGCCTGGGCGATCGCCTGCTGCACCTCGTTGATGCCGACGCCGCGCGAGGCGAGCGCCCCCGGATCGACCTGGGCCCGAACCGCGTATTTCTGTTGTCCGTAGACCTGAACCTGCGCCACGCCGGTGATAGTCGATATGCGCTGGGCAAGGAACGTCTCGGCATACTCGTCCACCGTCGACAGCGGCAGGGTATCCGAGGTGAGGGCGAGGTAGAACACCGCGAAGTCGCCGGGGTTCACCTTGCGGAAAGAAGGCGGCGCCGGCATCGCCGAGGGAAGCTGGCGCGCGGTCGCCGCGATGGCCGAGTTCACGTCCTGCGCGGCGGCGTCGATGTCGCGATCGAGCGCGAACTGGAGCGTTATCTGGGTTACGCCCTGGCCGCTCACGGAATACATGGAGTCGATCCCGGCGATGGTCGAAAACCGCTTCTCGAGAGGGGTCGCCACCGCCGAGGCCATGGTTTCCGGGCTGGCGCCCGGCAACTCGCCCCGGACCTGGATGGTAGGGAAGTCCACGTTCGGCAGCGAGCTGACCGGCAGCAACCGGTAGCCGACGATGCCGAACATGAGTATGCCGACCATGACCAGAACGGTCATAACGGGGCGCCTGACGAACAGCTCGGAAAGGTTCACGATGCGTCGGGTCGCACGACGACCTTGACCCCCGGCGCCAGCCGCAGCTGGCCGCGCGTCACAACGCGCTCTCCCTTGGCCAGGCCCTGGGCGATCACCGTAAGATCGCCCTCGGTGCGCGCCACCGTAACCTCGCGCACCTCAGCGGTCGCATCCGGCTTGAGCACGAACACAAATTCCCCCTGCGGGCCGGTCTGCACGGCGACCGACGGCACCACGATCGCGTT
>DATFMS010000141.1:0-5997 GCA_035266805.1 Burkholderiales bacterium
TGCTGCTCGAGTGCGTGCTGCTCCTCGTCGCTCGGCGTGGTCGAGAAGATCCCCGAGTGGAGCAAGCAGGCGGCGGCGCCGTGTGGACGGGGTTGCCGTTCTTGAGCGACTGGTCGAGGTAGGTGTAGGTCTGCGCCGCCGCCGCGAGCGGAACGAGCAGGACGATCCAGAGCGCGAGGCGACGCATGGCACTCCCTTCTTTTCGTTGTCAGGATGCGCCGGCCCGGACGCAATGATCAAGTCCCGCATTTATGGGACTTGCGCGACGTCAAGCGCCGCCGAGCCAGGCCAGCGCCTCGTCCAGGTTGGCGAAGGCGCGCGCGGCGCTGCCCGTCGCGCCGGCGACCAGCTCGGCGAAGCGCGGGCTGGCGGAGTGCTCGTTGGCCGCCGCCAGTACGGCGACGCGGCGGCCGCGCACCGAGGGGTGCGCCGCGAGCCGCTCGCCCAGGGCGTGCAGCTCGAGCACGTCGAGCCCGGGGTCGGCCTGGCGCAGGTCGAGCAGAATGTGGCTCGAGCGGTTGACGTTGATCCCGGACACCGCGCCGACCAGCAGCGCGAGGCTGGCGTCGGCGTCGAGCGCGCCGTCTTCCGCGCAGCGCACGAACTCGCGCGGACGGATCAGGCGCAGGTCGACCGGCATCGTTAGCCGCCCGGCGTGAGCGCCGAGAGGTCGGGCATGGCGATCGGCTGCAGCGACTCGAACGCGCGCGCCGCGCGCAGCACCAGCGCGTCCTGGTAGCGCGGCCCGACGATCTGCAGCCCGACCGGCAGTCCGTCGCGGGTCAGCCCGCAGGGGATCGACGCCGCCGGCTGCTGGGTCAGGTTGAACGGGTAGGAGAACGGCGTCCAGTCGGTCCAGCGCTTTTCCTTCATCACGTCGGCGACCTCCTTGCCGGCGTCGAAGGCCGCGAGCGGCAGGGTCGGCGTGAGCAGCAGGTCGTACTTGTCGTGGAACTGGTTCATCCGTACGCCGTAGGCGCCGCGCTTCTGCACCGCCTCGAGCAGCTCGAGCATGCCGATCTTCGCGCCTTCGGTCGCGACCTCGACCAGGCCGGGATCCATGAGCGACTTCTGGCGCGGGCTGAAATCCTTCAGCAGATAGGCCGCGCCGCTGAACCAGTGGCGGCGGAACACCTCGTCGACGCCGCCGAAGTCCGGCTGCGCCTCCTCGACCAGCGCGCCGAGCTCGACGAAGCGCATCGCCGCCTGCTCGACCAGCGCCGCGACCTCGGGCTCGACGCTGGCGCCGCCGAGATCGCGCGAGTACGCGATGCGCAGCCCGCGCACGCCGTCGTCGACGCCGAGTCGGTAGTCGCGCGGGTCGTAGGGCAGGGCGAACCAGTCGCGCGCGTCGGGCTGCGACAGCACGTTGAGCATCAGCGCCGCGTCGTGCACGCTGCGCGTGATCGGCCCCACGTGCGCCACCGTGCCGAAGGGCGACAGCGGCCACGCCGGCACGCGCCCGAACGAGGGCTTGAGCCCGAACACGCCGCTGAAGGCGCAGGGGATGCGGATCGAGCCGCCGCCGTCGGTGCCGAGGGTGAGCGGGCCGATGCCCGCCGCCACTGCCGCCGCGGCGCCGCCGGACGATCCGCCCGGCGTCTTGGCCGGGTTCCACGGGTTGCGGGTGATGCCGGTGAGCGGGTTGTCGGTCACCCCCTTCCAGCCGAACTCGGGCGTGGTGGTCTTGCCCAGCAGCACCGCGTCGGCCTCGCGCAGCCGCGCCACCACCGGCGCGTCGTCGTTCCACGGCCCCTTGGGGTCGACCGTCTTGGAGCCCCTGAGCGTGGGCCAGCCCCTGGTCAGCAGCAGGTCCTTGATCGAGACCGGCACGCCGTCGAGCGCGCCGCGCGGCTCGCCCTTCATCCAGCGCGCCTCGGAGGCCTTCGCCATCTCGAGCGCGTCGGGGGCGATGAAGCAGAACGCGTTCAGCACCGGGTTCAGCTTTTCGATGCGCTGCAGCGCGGCGCGCGTCACCTCGAGGGGCGAGGCGCGCCTGGCGCGGTACAGGCGCAGCAGTTCGGACGCGGAGAGGGTGAGCAGGTCTGATGCCATGGGATCCGGGGAATGGTGCTGGAACAAATTACAGCTTAACGTATGTGTCCCGACTTTTCACCGGAGAGCAAGCGCATGCCGTCGAGCGTCGTCGATTCAACGATTTTCGGAAACATCTTCGCCACCGAAACGATGCGCAGGGTGTGGTCGGACGAAAACCGCACCCAGAAATACCTCGACGTCGAGGCGGCGCTGGCGCGGGTGCAGGGCCGGCTCGGCCTCATTCCCGCCGAGGCGGCGGAGGAAATCGCGCGCCACTGCACGCTCGATCAGATCGACATGGACAAGCTGCGCCAGCAGACCGAGCGCATCGGCTACCCGGTGCTGGGCGTGGTGTCGCAGCTCACCGCGCGCTGCCGCGACGGGCTCGGCGAGTACTGCCACTGGGGCGCGACCACCCAGGACATCACCGACACCGCGACGGTGCTGCAGATGCGCGAGGCGCTCGAGCTGATCGAGGCCGACCTGGCGGCGATCTCGGCCGCGCTGGCGGACCTTGCCCGGCGCTACCGCGACACGCCGATGGCCGGGCGCAGCAACCTGCAGCAGGCGGTGCCGGTGACCTTCGGCTACAAGATGGCGGGCCTCTTGTCGGCCGTCGAGCGCCATCGCGAGCGGCTGGCCCAGCTGCGCCCGCGCCTGCTGGTGGGCGAATTCGCCGGCGCCGCCGGCACCCTCGCTTCGCTCGAGAAAGGGGCGATGGAAACGCAGGAAGGCCTGATGCGCGAGCTCGGCCTCGGCCAGCCCGTGATCGCCTGGCACACCATCCGCGACAGCGTCGCCGAGGCCGGCTGCTTCCTCGGCCTGCTCGGCGGCACCCTCGGCAAGCTGTCGATGGACGTCAAGCTGCTGATGCAGACCGAGGTCGGCGAGGTGTTCGAGCCCTTCGCCCACGGCCGCGGCTCGAGCAGCACCATGCCGCAGAAGCGCAACCCGATCTCGAGCTGCTACATCCACGCCGCGATCTCCGTCGTGCGCCAGCACGCCGCCGCGCTGATGGACGCCATGGTCGCCGACCACGAGCGCTCGACCGGCCCGTGGCAGATCGAATGGATCGTCCTGCCCGAGGCCTTCTGCCTCACCGCCGGCGCGCTGCGCCAGGCCCGCGCGCTGGTCGAAGGCCTCGAAGTCGACCCCGCGCGCATGCGCGCCAACCTGGATCTGACCAACGGCCTGGTCGCCTCCGAAGCCGTCATGATGGGCCTCGGCCGGCACCTCGGCCGCGAGCGCGCGCACGACCTGGTCTACGACCTGTGCCGCGACGCGATCGCGCAGAACCGCCCGCTCCTAGACCTGCTGGCCGAAAACGCCGAGATCAGCCGCCACCTCGACCGCCCCGCGCTCGCGCGCCTGTGCGACCCGGCGAACTACCTCGGGCTGTCGGGTGAGATGGTCGACCGGGTGCTCGCCCGGCTCAGCTAGGGAAATTCGTCGACGGCGTCGCCGGCTGCGGCTCCTTCGCCAGCGCTTTCTCGAGCCAGGCGACGTGCCGGGCCTCGTCGCGGGCGAATTCCGCCGCGAGCTTCTTGACCTCGGGATCGCGCGCGTTCTCGCGGATACGCTCGAAATAGGCCTTCGCGAGCCGCTCCGACTCGAGCGCCATGATCAGCGCATGGTACGGGGGGACGTCACGGTACAGGAACTCGTAGTTCGGCACCTCGGTCTGTCCCCCCTTGCGCGCAAGGAGCTGCTCCCGCGCGCGCGCCTGCAACTCCGGCGCCGCCGCCTGCTCGAGCTTGTCGGCATGCCCCGCTTCGAGCTGCGCCAGCTTGAGGAACAGCTCCGCCGTGCGCGCATTGCCGCTCGCCTGCATCTCGCGCGCGAGCACCCGGTAGCGCGCCGAAGCCTCGACCTCGATCGCATGCGCGTCCGCGTAGAACTGATCGACCGCCGCCCGACCACCCCCGCCGGATGCCGAACGCACCGTCCTGCCGGGGCGCTTCACCGACCGCGTCACCGGCCGCTTCTTCGCCGCCGTTCGAGCGCCGCGCGCGGGCCGCGCCTTGCCTTGCTTCTTCTTGGTGGGACTCATATGCCGTATGCAGGTAAAACCTTAATTTTCCACGTTCGCGGCACGTCGAGAATTGATGCGGGATAACAACCGGGGAAATCCGGCGGGAGCGCCGTAGAGATTACCTCGCGCCCTGGCCGCGTAGCGACGCGGGACAACCTGCGTCAACCCGGCTGGTCTTGGCATCGTCTGCGTTCAGCCGATAGCGTGAACTGCGGCTCTCGGCCACAAGCCCCCAAGTGGACGAAGTGCCGAGGATGTCTGCCTTTCGGCCATTGCAGCCTGCGGCGTTGGTTCAGCTAAATAACCGATGTTGCGCGGATTACCGACGGTGACGCGCTACTCTGCGTGAATGGCCGCTTTCGTCGGCGGCAACGGACGGCACCCGACCCAAACGGACCACTCCGATCGCAGTCGCTAACTCTGACCCGACCAACGAGCGGTGTTTCACTTCACCTGCTTCTCATGACGAACTTATGAGCGCGGAGGCGTTGCAGATAAAATTCGAGGCAGCTCCACGCGCACTATTTGCATACAAGAACGATATGGCGATCCCCCCAAAAGAGCTTGTCAAAGTGTCGCAGCTGACTAATCGGATTGAAGTCGGGCGATTCGATGCTAACGATGTCGACGCCTTGCTCATCAAGTTGCGCCCGTACGCCGCGCCTCGATCCGTTTTTCGTGAAATCGCTGACTTTGTTGCCCACGCCGACGCACGCGTCAAAGGCGTGACCTGGGATTCAATGACCGGGTTCGCCGACGTCATGCGGTATTTCGTTGAATACGTCGGACCCAAGCAGCCACTTGACATAGGCCAGCCCTTCCCAATTTACGTGTACCGCCTGTTTCGTTCACAGACCACGCTGGCAGACGAGAACCAATTGAAGCAGCGCTTTCGGCTCAGTCGTCAATCGCTGTTAGCGAAGATCGAAAGCAATTTCAAGCTCGATAAGGCGACGAAGCTGTGCCACTTACGACCGACCAAGGACGGGGTTGAGTTTCTCGCGGCCTTACGTTACGTGACCGGCTTCATACATTCTAGACCGGCCTTCGACGTAGCAGAATTCCACAAACAGTTCCGCGCTCTTCTCGGAGCTCACAACGTCTCGGTCAATGAGTCTGCCCTTATGGCCCACACCGACCGCATCTCCTTGGCGCTCTTGTGCCTACTTAGTGGGACCGAGTTTTCTCTGCCAGAAGGAGAAAAGGGAACGTGTGTACTTGGAGCGGAGAGTCACTACCGGATTCTCGATGGTAAGCGACGGACTCCCATCGGCGAAGTCACATCCGAGCCCTCCAGCCTAGGGAAACTTCAGATACGAGGGGAGGTTAAGGTTGTGAGCAAAGGGAAGCCGATCATCGTGGCTTACCCACTGGTTTCAACTAGTCTCGACCCGCACGACCATTGTGATTCTGCGCTATTCGAGGTGATTTCTGAGGAAAACGAGTTTGGCTTCTTCCGCGCTGAACTCATTAACCTCGTGCCCCATATGGCGCTTCGCTCCGACTTCAAGCTGATTCCTGCACAGTAGTCTGCAATTGTCTTTCTCAGCACGGAATCGATCCCAAAGAAATCGAACCACGCTGAAAATGCAATTGGTCTAGGTACCCAAGCCTGGAACTTGTTGCTTGCAGATTAGGAGCTAGTCTAACGTCCGCTTGTGGCCGTTAGGCGTGGTTCGGCGAATGTCAGTTATCCAGAACGCGACCGCCTGCAACGGGTCGAATTGACTCGATCGGGGGATAGGAAAGCGGTCGTTCAGAGGAGTGGCGCTGAAGAACGGCCGGTAAGCGGTCCATTGCGGACGTTGCAGGCCACGAGGTCATACGGCGGCAATGGCCGACAAGCAGATGTCCGTGACACTTCATGCGCTTGGCGGCTCCTGGCTAAAAGCGTACATTGGTTGAAGTGAATGGCGCGGTGCTACAGT
>DATFMS010000142.1:0-10105 GCA_035266805.1 Burkholderiales bacterium
CCCCGAACAAGTCGCCGCCAGCAAGGCGAGCTACACCGGACGCTACCTGAAGCACGCCCTGGGCGAGCCGCGCCGCCGCGCCGCCGCTTGATCGCGGCGTTTCCCGCCTCGCCCTAGGCGGGCGCGAGTCGCGGCGCGCCCTCGCCCGACGGCTGCCAGGAGAGGTGGCGCTCGTGGAAGCCGGCCAGACTCGCGCGATGCCCGATCGATACCAGCGTGGCGCCGGGCAGGCGCTCGCCGATCAGCCGGTACAACGTGTCCTGGTCATCGTCGGGCAGCGCCGAGGTCGCCTCGTCGAGAAACAACCAGTCGGGGTGGTTTAGCAGGGCGCGCGCGAACGCGAGCCGCTGCTGCTCGCCGCCGGAGAGCACCTGGGACCAGCTCTCGCGGCGATCGAGGTCGGCCGTGAGCTGGCCCAGCCCGACCGCCTGCAGCGCGTCGCGCACCTCGGCGTCGCCGATTGCGCGGTGGTCGCCCGGATAGCACACCACGTGCTTTAGCGTGCCGATCGGCAGATAGGGCTTCTGCGGCAGGAACAGCAGCCGCCCGCCGCGCGGCAGCGCGATCCTGCCCTTCCAATAGGGCCAGATGCCGGCCAGCGCGCGGAACAACGTCGACTTTCCCGCGCCGGAGGGGCCGGTGACCAGCACGTGCTCGCCGCGCTTCAGCTCGAGCGTGGTCGGCGCGAGCAGCGGCCGGCCCTGCGGCAGCGCGAGCGCCAGGCCGTCGAGTGCGAACGTCGAGGCGGCGCCTTCGACTCGATCGCCGTCGAGCAGCTCGGCCTCCGCGCGCACATGCGCGAGCGAGGCCGAAAAGCCGGTGAGCCGGTCGACGGTTGCCTTCCAGGCTGCGAATTGCGTGTACGCGTCGATAAACCAGGACAGCGCGCCCTGCACTTGGCCAAACGCGGAGGCGATCTGCATCAGTCCGCCAAGCTTTATCGCGCCGGAGAAGAAGCGCGGTGCAGCGACCACGAACGGGAATACCACCGCGAGCTGCGCGTACGAGATGCTAAAGAAGCCGAGCTGCTTGCGCTTGCGCATGATGCCCCACCAGTTGCTGATGACGTTGCCGAAGCGCTGACGAAAATTCTCAACTTCCTCGCCCTCGCCCCGGTACAGCGCGACGCCTTCGCTGTTCTCGCGCAGGCGCACCAGCGAAAAGCGGTAATCGGCTTCGAAGCGCTGCTGGTCGAAGTTGAGTCCGATGAGCGGGCGACCGATCAGGTGCGTGAGCCACGATCCCGCGATCGCGTACAGCAACGCGAACCAGACCATGTAGCCGGCGATGGTGAAGTGCGTGCCCGCGAAAGTGAAGCTCAGTACACCCGAGAGCGTCCACAGGATGGCGACGAAGGCGATCAGCGTTGCCACCGACGTGATGAGCCCGAGCCCAAGCGAGAGCGTGGTGTCGACGAAGATGCGCAGGTCCTCGGCGATCCGCTGGTCCGGGTTGTCGGTGCCGCGGTCCAGGAGCTGCAGCCGGTAGTAGGCGCGGTCCTTGAGCCAGTCGGCCAGCAGCCGGTCGTTCAGCCAGTTGCGCCACTCGATCTGCAGCATCTGCTGCAGGTAGGCCTGGTACACGGCGATGATGATGTAGGCGAATGCGAGCAGCGTGAATTTCAGCAGCTGGCGATAGAACTCGGCTTGGTTCTTGGTCTCGAAAGTGTTGTAGAAGTCGTTGTACCAGTGGTTGAACTGGACATTCAGCCAAACCAGCACGATGGCCATCACCACCACGGTGACCAGCAGCGCCACCCCCGTGCGCCGCTCCTTGGATACCCAGTAGGGACGCGCAAGCGCCCAGAACGCGGACAAGAATTGCTTCCTGCTCATGATCTTCCTCTCGCTTTCGGACAATCGAACTTAAGACGGGCGGCGGGGAGTTTACAGAACGCGCGCGATAGGGCGACAATTCATCGCATGTCCTCCGGCAGGGTCTATCGTTTCGGCACCCCGCCGGAGCGCGAAGCAAACCGCCTGTTCGTGTTCCTGCACGGCTGCGGCGCCACGGCGCAGTCGATGATCCCCATCGCTTTCAAGTTCCAGGCGCGCTTCCCGAGCGCGGCGCTGGTGCTGCCGAGCGGCTTCGCGCCCGGCGCGCGCGGCGGAGAAGCGCAGGACTGGTTTCCGACGCGCGGCCTGAACGTCGACAACCGCGCCGAGCGCGTCGACGCAGTGCTGCCCGACGTCGAGGACCTGGTGCGACGCGAGCAAACGAACTTCGGCGTGCCTGCGCACCGTACCGTGCTGATCGGCTTCTCGCAGGGCGGCACGGTCGCGCTCGAGGCGGTGAAGAAGCTGCGCGGCCTGACCGGCGCGGTGGTGGCGTTCTCCGCGCAGTTCGCGCGGCTGCCGCAGATCGGCACGCGCATCGACGCGCGCATCCACCTGGTTCACGGCGAGTTCGACTCGGTGGTGTCGCGTGTGCACGCCGAGCGCGCTGCGCGCGTGCTCGCCGGGCTGCACGTGCCGGTGACGCTCGACATCGTCGAGGACCTTGGCCACGCCCTCACGCACCGCGCCATCAGCCTGGGCTCGCTGCGCCTGCTGCAGGGCATCTACGAGCGCCGCCGCGCGACGCTGCACTAGGCCTCAGGCCTGCAGCTCCGGCAGATCGCGGAACAACTCGAGCGCCTCCGGGTTCGCCAGCGCGTCGGTGTTGCCCACCGGCATGCCGTGCACGACGGCGCGCACCGCGATTTCGACCACCTTGTTGTTCTTGGTGCGCGGGATATCAGGCACCTGGATGATCTTGGCCGGCACGTGGCGCGGGGTGGCGTTTTCTCGAATGCCCATGCGGATTCGCTCTTCGAGTGCGGCGTCGAGCGTGATTCCTTCGCGCAGCTTGACGAACAGGACCACGCGCGTGTCGGAGGGCTTGTCCGGCGGCCAGAGCTGACCGATCGCCACCGCCTCTTCGACCTCGTCCACCTTCTCCACCTGCCGGTACAGCTCGGCGGTGCCGATCCGCACCCCGCCCGGATTGAGTGTCGCGTCGGAACGTCCGTAAACGATCATGGTGCCGCGCTCGGTCAGCTCGACCCAGTCGCCGTGGCACCAGACGTTCGGGAACTTGTCGAAGTAGGCCGAGTGGTACTTCTCGTGGTGGCGGTCGTTCCAGAAGCCGAGCGGCATCGACGGGAAGGGCTTGGTGCACACCAGCTCGCCCTTCTCGCCGACCACCGGCCGGCCTTCCTCGTCGAACACCTCCGCCGCGAGTCCGAGCGAGCGGCACTGCAGCTCGCCGCGGTACACCGGCAGAATCGGGTTGGCGTCGGCGAACGCCGCCATGATGTCCGTGCCGCCCGAGATCGACGACAGGCACACGTCCTCCTTCACGTGGGCGTACACGTAGTCGTAGCTCTCGGGTACCAGCGGCGAGCCGGTCGAGATGATCATGCGCACGGAAGACAGATCGTGCGTCTCGCGCGGCCTCAGCCCGCGCTTGGCGATCGCATCGACGAACTTGGCCGAAGTACCGAAGTGCGTGAAGCGCTCCTCGGCGGCGAAGTCGAACAGCACCCGCGCGCCGCGCGCGAACGGCGAGCCGTCATACAGCATCAGGCTGGCCTCGGCCGAGAGCCCCGCGAACAGCAGGTTCCACATTACCCAGTTGCAGGTGGTGTAGTAGAAAAAGCGGTCGCCCGGGCGCACGTCGAACTGCAGCTTGTACATCTTGAGGCCAGAGAGCAGCGAGCCGCCGGCGCCGTGCACGATGCACTTCGGCTTGCCGGTAGTGCCCGAAGTGAACAGGATGTACAGCGGGTGGTCGAACGGCATCTGCGCGTAGTCGATGTCGCCCGGCGTGAAGCGTCGCAGCCACTCCTCCATCGTCACCGCGTTTGGAATCTCGGTCACGTCGGGCCGTTCATCGAGGTTGGGCGCCACCACCACTTTGCGCACGCTCGGCAGCTGGGCCGCGATCTCGCGCACCCGCTCGAGCGAATCGTGGCGCTGGCCGTTGTAGAGGTAACCGTCAGCGCAGAACAGCACCTTGGGCTCGATCTGGCCAAAGCGATCGAGCACGCCGTCGGTGCCGAAGTCGGGCGAGCAGGACGACCAGACGATGCCCTGCGAGATCGCGGCCAGCGCGAACACGACCGTCTCGGGCATGTTGGGGATGAACGCCGCGGCACGGTCGCCGGCGCGCAGTCCCAGCGCCTTCAGCGCTTGCGCGGCGCGCGACACGTCGCTGTACAGGTCGGCATAGGACACGCGGCATCGGAATCCGGTTTCGTCCCAGAACACTAGCGCGTCGCCGCGGTCTCCGCGCCGCAGCAGGTTCTCGGCGAAGTTCAGACGCGCCTCGGGAAACCACTTGGCGCCGGGCATCTTGTCGCCATCGACCAGCACCGTCGAGCCCTTGCGCGAAGCGACGACGCCGCACCACTCCCATACCGAGCTCCAGAACTCCTCGGGGTTGTCGACGCTCCAGCGATAGAAATCCGGATAAGTGTTCAGATCGAGCTTGAGCCGGCGCACGATCCAGCGCGCGAACTCCGTGATCTGCGCCCGCTCGATCGCTTGCTGCGACGGCTCCCACAGCTTCTGCGGATCGGTCACGGATCCTCCTCTAGTGCGGATTGCGGCTGGCGCCGATTATATAAGGACGCTTGACACTCCGCGCAGCCCTGACGATATTGCGTCATCAATACGCCGGCAACAGCGATGATCTCGATCCGCGACCTCAGCAAGTCCTACGGCAGTTTCCAGGTGCTCACCGACTGCTCGACCGAAGTGACCAGGGGCGAGGTGGTAGTGGTCTGCGGCCCGTCGGGAAGCGGCAAGTCGACGCTCATCAAGTGCGTCAACGGGCTGGAGCCATTCCAGAACGGAACCATCACGGTAGAGGGCATCTCGGTAGGGGACCCCGGGACGGACCTGCCGAAGCTGCGCGCTCGCATCGGCATGGTTTTCCAGAATTTTGAGCTGTTCCCGCACATGACAGTGACGCAGAACCTGACGCTGGCGCAAGTAAAGGTGCTCGGCCGCAGCCCGAAAGAGGCGCTCGCCAAGGGCGAGGCGCTGCTCGAGCGTGTCGGCCTGGAGGATCACGCCGACAAGCTCCCGGGCAAGCTGTCTGGCGGCCAGCAGCAGCGCGTCGCCATCGCGCGCGCACTGTGCATGGACCCGATCGCGATGCTGTTCGACGAGCCCACTTCCGCGCTCGACCCGGAGATGATCAACGAGGTGCTCGACGTCATGGTGCAACTCGCCCAGGAGGGCATGACCATGATGGTGGTGACCCACGAGATGGGCTTCGCGCGCCGCGTCGCGGACCGCGTCATCTTCATGGATGCCGGCCGCATCGTGGAGGACGCGACCAAGGACGAATTCTTCGGCACGCCCCGCTCGGAGCGCGCCCAGCAGTTTCTTTCCAAGATACTTTCGCACTAGGAGGAGAGATGACGACCGTTGCATTCATCGGGTTCGGCGCAATGGGTTCGCGCATGGCGGCGAACCTGCAGCAAGCTGGATTCAAGCTGCGCGTTTACAACCGGGATCGCGCCAAGACCAAGGCGCTAGCCGAAAAAGGCGCCGAAGTTGCAGAATCTCCCGCCGCGGCGGTCAAGGGTGCCGACTTCGCGGTCTCAATCGTCTCCGACGACAACGCGACGCGCGAGGTGATGCTGGGCGCGAACGGCGCGGTCGCCGGCGCGGCGAAAGGCTGCATCATCATCGACTCGAGCACCAATACCCCGGCGATCTCGCGCGAGGTTGCGCGTGAGGCGGCCGGCCGCGGCTGCTTCTATCTCGACGCGCCGGTGTCGGGCAGTCTCAAGCAGGCACAGGGCCGCGAGCTGGTGTTCATGATCGGCGGGCCTCAGGAAGCGTTCGACAAGGCACAACCGCTGTTCGCGGCGATGGGCCGCATGGCCAAGCGCGCCGGCGACTCGGGTGCCGGGGCCACCGTCAAACTGATCAACAACATGCTCTCCGGCACCATGACTGCCGCGGTGGCCGAAGCCGTGCAGATCGCCGAGGCGGCGGGCCTAGGCCGCGAAGCGGCGCTGGAGATCCTGGGCGAAGGCGCGGCCGCATCGCGCCTGCTGAAGAGCAAGATGCCAATGATGTTCCAGCGCGATTTCAAGCCGCAGTTCCAGCTCGCGCTGATGGAGAAGGACCTGCGCTACTTTCTCGGCATGGCGCAGGAACTCGACCGGCCGACGCCGATCGCGGCACTGGTTCGGAGCCAGTTCCAGGCCGCGCGCCGCGGCTCGCTCGGCGGGCTCGACGCCTGCGCCGTGTTCCTGCAGGCCGCGGGCGAGAAGCCGCCCGCCTAGCGCCGCTCGACTTCATCCCGCAGCGCCTGCGGGATGCGGTAGTCCGGAAAGCGGCGCCGGAACTCGGCAAGCCGGCGATCGGCCTCTGCGTCGTGCCCCTCGCGGCGCAGCTCGGCGATGCGCGCCAGCAATCGTTCGGGCGAATCCTCGGCCGATTCCGGCGACGAACGCCCCGGCTGCGCCGTCGCCTCTTGCGAGGACTTCTGCTTCTCCAGCCTGAGTTCGGGAGCGGGGACGCGCATGACGTTGTCTGCTGCAGACGGTGCCGCCGGCGCCGCCGCCGGTGCCTTGCCCGCTTCGGCCGGCGCGCGCACCTGGCCCGCCAGGTCGGCACCTTCGTGCTGCAATCGCAAAGTCACGCCTACCGACAACACCAGCACCGCGGCGATCGACAGTGGCAGGTACCAGCGGCGCCACCCCGGACGCGAACGTGCCGCACGGCGCGACGCAGCGAGGATCCTGGCGTCGAGCTCGTGCGGCGGCTCGTCGCGGCCGAGCGCGCGATAGCGCTCGGCGAGCTTGTCGTCTTCGCGCTCAGCCATCGAGCGCCTCCCGTAATTTTCCCACCGCGTAGCGCAGACGGCTCTTGACCGCCTCCTCGTTGCTGGCGGTAGCCGACGCAATCTCGGCCAGCGACAGACCGCCCTCCTCGCGCATCAGGAACACCTCGCGCTGCGCCGGCGGCAGCGCTTCGAGCGCGCGCGCCAGACGCTCGAGCTGCTGGTTGGTCTCGGCCTGGCGCTGTGGCTCGCGTGCGGCCTGGGCGGCGGGCTCGGGCGGCGCGGGATCGTCGGGGTCATCGCGCTCGAGCGACACCAAGCTAAGACCCCGCTTGCGCCAGTGGTCGACCATGCGGTTGTGTGCGATGGTGTAGAGCCAGGTCGAGAAACGCGCCTGCGGAGCGTAGCGCAAGCGCGCCTCGATCACGCGCATCCAGATCTCCTGGAACAACTCCTCTGCGATACCCCGCTCCTTGATGCCGCGCAGCACGAAGCGGTATAGACCGCCCTTGTGCCGCGCGTATAGCGTCTCGAAGGCCGCCGCGTCGCCAGCCGCGTAGGCGAGCATCAACTGTTCATCCGTGGCCTCCATGCCAGGGAAGTGTAACCCCCGGCGGATCCGGCACGAACCCCGGGAACGGCTGCGGGCCGCGCAACACGCCGCGCGCGACAAGCTTGCGGCGGCTGTCGTAGTACAGCGTCACCGTTTCGGCCGGATTGCTGCTGGCACGCGCGAATTCGACGTAGTAGGCCTGGGAATGCTCGCGGCGGCCATGACCGGTGCCGAGCTTGTTTTCGGCATCCGCCGCCCGGCGTGCGGGCGCCGCGCTTTCCTGGGCGGGCCCGAACGCCGCCGGCGGTCGTGGGCGCGGCTGCTTCTTGCGGAACAATGCCACCCCGATGACGCCGACGTTGTCGGGCCTGCCGGTGCGCGCGGCGTAGGAGTCCGCTAGATCGGTGAAGTAGAACGCGGCCGTCTGCGACAGGCTCTTTCGCCAGCCGAAGATGTCGACCGAGCGCCCGGGCGCGAGAACGTGGCCGCTTTGCCGCGGATCGGCGTTCTCGCCACTGACGACATTGACGCCATCCACCGACACTACCGCGAGCAACGGCTCGCCGCTGCGGTTGCGCAGCGTCAGGCGGTACTCGTTGCCGGGCTTGCCGGCGACGTAGGCGCGCCCGTGGTGCCAGTGCACAGGCAACCGCCGGCCCTCGGCACGGTCGTACACGCCCAGGTCGACCAACCCGCCTGTGGCACAGGCCTGTGTCGACAGCGCGACCGCGAGGACCGCGCCCAGCATCTTGAGCTTGTTCATACCCTCTCCTTTCGCCTTGGCGCCCACCGAAGCGGCGGGCTCACGCAGGGATGAAACGAACGGCGGCGCAGAAAGGGTTAAATGTGAGATTCGTCAGCCAAGTCGCGTAGAATGCGCGACTTGTTTTCTTGATCCCGGAAAAATGAAGAACAGTAAGAACGGTGCCGCGTTCCCGATCCCGGTAAAGAACGCGATGCGCCACAGCGGCAACCCCCGCCGCAGCTACAACTGCGCCAAGTGCCCAGGCTATTGCTGCAGCTATCCGCTGATCGAGATCGGCAAGCGGGACATCGCGCGCCTCGCCAAGCACTTCGGACTGTCGTTTGAGCAGGCGCAGGCGCGTTTCACCAAGTACGACGCCGGCGAGAAGGCGCCGGTGCTGCGCCACCGCAAGGACAAGGTGTTCGACAGCGTGTGCCAGTTCCTCGACCAGGACACAAGACGCTGCACCGTCTACGAGGCGCGCCCCCAGGTGTGCCGCGACTATCCGGACAGCGCACGCTGCGGCTACTACGACTTCCTCAAGTTCGAACGCGACCAGCAGGACGACCCGGAGTTCATCGCCCTGACTTGAGCGCCTGGGCGCGGATCTTCGACAGCGTGGTGCTGGTCGTGATCGCGTCGGGGTCGAGGCGCAACTCGATGATCGCCGGCTTGCCCGAGCCCCGCGCGCGCTCGAAGGCGGGCGCGAACTGCGCGGTCTCCTCGACCAGCTCGCCGTGCCCCCCGAACGCTCGTGCGTAAGCCGCGAAATCCGGATTCCTCAGCTCGGTTCCGCTGATGCGTTCGGGGTACTCGCGCTCCTGATGCATGCGGATGGTGCCGTACATGCCATTGTTCACCACCAGCGCGATGACCGCCGCGCCGTACTGCGCAGCGGTCGCGAATTCCTGCCCGGTCATCAGAAAGTCGCCGTCACCGCACACCGCGACCACGGTGCGCTCCGGCGCCGCGAGCTTCGCCGCCACCGCCGCCGGCAGGCCGTAACCCATCGAGCCGTTGGTCGCTCCAAGCTGGCTGCGGAAGCCCTTGTAGCGGAAGTAGCGGTGCATCCAGCCGGAAAAGTTGCCCGCGCCGACGCTGACGATCGCGTCTTCCGGTAGCGCGCCGTCCAGCCACTTGACCGCCTCGGCGTATTGCAACCGGCCGGGAATCGGCTGCGGCTTACCCCACGCTTCGTACTCGGCGCGCGCGGCGCGCGTGCGCTCGCGCCAGCCGGCGCCGTCGAGGGCGACCGCGGCAAGCGCCTCGACGAACTGCGCGTTGCCCGAGTTGATCGGCAGCTCCGCCTGGTAGACACGCCCTAGCTCCTCGGCGCCGGCGTGTACGTGGATCAGCTTCTGCTGCGGCAGCGGGACCTCGAGCAGCGAGTAGCCACTGGTGGTCATCTCGCCCAGGCGCGCGCCGATCACCAGCAGAACATCGGCTTCCTTGACCCGCTGGGCGAGCTTGGGGTTGATGCCGATGCCAACGTCCCCGGCGTAGCTCGAACTGCGGTTGTCGAACAGGTCCTGGCAGCGGAACGAGGTGCCCGCGGGCAGACCGCTCGCCTCTACCCAGGCACGCAGGCCGTCGCACGCCGCCCGCGACCAGCCGCCGCCGCCGACCAGCACGAAAGGCCGCTTGGCGCCCTGCAGCAGAGCCTGCAAGGCCTCCATGTCGCGCGCCGACGGCGCCGGCCGCACCCGCTTGTAGCGCGGCGCATCGGCCACTGCGGCCTCGGCGAACAGCATGTCCTCGGGCAGGGCCAGCACCACCGGTCCCGGCCGCCCGGCGGTCGCGGTGTGGAACGCATGGCTGACGTACTCGGGGATGCGCTCGACGCGATCGATCTGCGCCACCCACTTCGACATCTGGCCGTACATGCGGCGGTAATCTATCTCCTGGAACGCCTCGCGCTCGACGAAGTCGTTGCCGACCTGGCCGATGAACACCACCAGCGGCGTGGAGTCCTGGAACGCGGTATGAACACCGACCGCGCCGTTGGTCGCGCCCGGCCCGCG
>DATFMS010000143.1:0-2398 GCA_035266805.1 Burkholderiales bacterium
CGACTTCCTCGAGGTGTGCTACCTGCTGCTCAGAGGCGAGCTGCCGAACGCCAAGCAAAAGGCCGAATTCGTCGGCATGGTGACCAAGCACACCATGGTGCACGACCAGATCAACCGCTTCTTCACCGGCTTCCGGCGCGACGCGCATCCGATGGCGGTGCTGGTCGGGGTGGTCGGCGCGCTGTCGGCCTTCTACCACGACTCGCTCGACATCATGGACCAGAATCACCGCGAGGTGGCGGCGTTCAGGCTGATCGCCAAGCTGCCGACCCTGGTGGCGATGGCCTACAAGTACACCATGGGTCAGCCGTTCGTCTATCCGCGCAACGATCTTTCGTACACGGCGAACTTCATGCGCATGATGTTCGCGGTGCCGGCGGAGGACTACAAGACCAACGACGTCCTGGTGCGCGCGCTCGACCGCATCTTCATCCTGCACGCGGACCACGAGCAGAACGCCTCGACCTCGACCGTGCGGTTGTCGGGCTCCTCCGGGGCCAACCCCTTCGCTTGCATTGCGGCGGGCATCGCCTGCCTGTGGGGGCCGGCGCACGGCGGCGCCAACGAAGCGGCGCTGCAGATGCTCGATCACATCGGCGACGTGTCCAAGATCGGCGAGTTCATCAAGCAGGTGAAGGACAAGAACTCCGGGGTCAAGCTGATGGGCTTCGGCCATCGCGTGTACAAGAACTACGATCCGCGCGCCAAGCTGATGCGCGAGACCTGCTACGAGGTGCTCGAGGAGCTGGGGCTGCACGACGACCGCCTGTTCAAGCTGGCGATGGCGCTGGAGAAGATCGCCCTCGAAGACGACTACTTCGTCTCGCGCAAGCTGTACCCGAACGTCGATTTCTACTCGGGAATCGTGCAGCGCGCGATCGGCATTCCGGTGAGCATGTTCACCTGCATCTTCTCGCTCGCCCGCACCGTGGGCTGGATCGCGCAATGGAACGAGATGATCGTCGATCCGGAGCAGAAGATCGGCCGTCCGCGGCAGCTCTACAAGGGCGCAACGCAACGCGACGTGCTGCCGATAGACAAGAGGTAGCCGCCATGCTGAAGCAGCTGCTCGCCAATTCCTATCTGTTCGGCGGCAACGCGCCGTTCATCGAGGACCTGTACGAGCAGTATCTGGCCAATCCGGGCGCCGTGCCCGAGGAGTGGCGCGAGTACTTCGACCAGATGCAGCTGATGCCGGACACGGCGGGCAGCGCCGGCAAGGATGTGGCGCATGCGCCGGTGATCGAGTCCTTCGTCCAGCGCGCCAAGGCTGGCGAGCTGGCGGGGCGGGCGGGGCCGCAGATCGACGTCGCGCACGAGCGCTTGCAGGTCGCGGCCCTGCTGCTGGTCACCGCCTACCGCATTGCCGGTTCGCGCTGGGCGACGCTGGATCCGCTCAAGCGCATGCCGCGCCCGTCGGCGCCCGAGCTCGAGGCGGCGTACTACGACCTCAGCGAGGCGGATCTCGACCGCGAGGTCAGCGCCGGCTCGTTCGTCGGCCTCGACCGCACCTCGCTCAGGAATCTGATCCACTCCCTGCGCGACACCTACTGCGGCAACATCGGCTTCGAGTACATGTTCATCGGCGACCGGGCGCAGCGCGACTGGATCCAGCAGCGCATCGAGTCGGTCCGGGCGACGCCGAAGTACACGCCGGAGGTGCAAAAGCGCCTGCTGCAGAAGCTGACCGAAGCGGAGCAGCTCGAGCGCTACCTGCATACCCGCTACGTGGGCCAGAAGCGCTTCTCGCTCGAGGGCGGCGAGAGCCTCATCCCGTCGATCGACGAGCTGATCCAGCGCGCGGGCGCGGCAGGCGTGCAGGAGATCGTGATCGGCATGGCCCACCGCGGGCGCCTGAACGTGCTGGTGAACGTGCTCGGCAAGATGCCGCAGGAGCTGTTCCAGGAGTTCGAGGGCAGGCATGCGCACGAGCTTCCGCTGGGCGACGTGAAGTACCACAACGGCTTCTCGTCGGACATATCGAGCGGAGGCGGGCCGGTGCACATTTCGCTCGCCTTCAACCCCTCGCACCTCGAGATCGTCAATCCGGTGGTCGAGGGCTCGGTGCGCGCGCGCCAGCGCCGCCGCGACGACAAGAGCGGCGACCAGGTGATGCCGATCCTGATCCACGGCGACGCCGCCTTCGCGGGGCAGGGCGTGGTGATGGAGACCCTGAACCTCTCGGGCACGCGCGGCTACGGAACCGGCGGTACGGTGCATCTGGTGGTGAACAACCAGATCGGCTTCACCACCTCCGATCCGCGCGACGCCCGCTCGACGATCTACTGCACCGACGTCGCCAAGATGGTCGAAGCGCCGATCTTCCACGTCAACGGCGACGACCCCGAGGCAGTTCTTTTCGTGACCCAGCTGGCACTCGATTTCCGGCAGCAGTTCA
>DATFMS010000144.1:0-5452 GCA_035266805.1 Burkholderiales bacterium
TTGATGAGCTCGATCGGGGTGAGCATGTTGCCGTCGAGCGCCTTGATCCAGTCGTCGCGCGACCAGTTGCGCAAGTCCCCCGGCGGCGGGCCGCCGGCGTTGTTGACCAGGATGTCGGGCGCGGGACAGGCCTTGAGCGCCGCGGTGCGCCCCTCGGGGGTGGTGATATCGCCCGCGACCGCGGTCACCTTCGCCCCGGTGGCCTTGCGAATCTCCTCGGCCGTCGCCTCGAGCGCTTCCTTGCCGCGCGCCGTGATCACCAGGCTGACGCCTTCGCGCGCGAGCGACATCGCGCAGCCCTTGCCCAGTCCCTTGGAAGCCGCGCACACCAGCGCGGTCCTGCCTTTGATTCCCAGATCCATGCCTAGCTCCTCTTGGTCAAAACGAGCGCAACCCCCGGAGGTTACCAGCGGGCTGCCTGCGCGCATGACGGAATCTTGCATTCTGGGGTGAAGAATGTCCTCGATTCAGTGGGTTACGAGCCCTATTCTTTCCCCAAGCTCGGAGACGTGTGTCGGTATGGGAATGATCAACGCGACATCAATTGCGGCGCTGCTGTCGGTACTTGCGACCAGCGCATACGCCAGAACTGCGGCGAGGCGAGTCCAATTTGCGTTCGCAAATTGTCGCGCGCTCAAGGCGCGCGGGCATGACAGAGTCTTGCATTGTGGGGTGACAAAAGTCCTCGATGCAAGGGGGTACAAGTCCTAACCTGTCATCAGGCAGGTAGGTCTACCGGGGGCAAGCCATGAAAACCATTCACGCAACATACATCGGGGCGCTGCTGCTGGCGCTTGCGGGCGGCGCTCAGGCCAGCATCGACGCCGGGCAGGTTCAATTCGCGATCGGCGACTCGCGGGCGCTCGGCGCGAGCGGTGCCGAGCGGGCGCTCAGCAAGGGCGACACAGTGTACGAAGGCGAAACGGTCATTACCGGAAAGAACGCCGCCGTGCAGCTGCGCATGGTGGACAAGGCGATCATTGCAGTCCGTCCGAACTCCCGTCTGCAGATAGACCTCTACCGATTCGACAATAAGCGCGACGACAGCGAGCGCGCCGTTCTGCACCTGATCAAAGGCGCGATCCGCTCGATCACCGGGCTGATCGGCCATACCAACAAGGAAAACTACAAGATCAAAACCGAAACCGCCAACATCGGCATTCGCGGCACCGATCATGAGCCGGCGTACCTGCTTCCGTCCCAGGCGGCTACCGGCGCCCCGGGATCGTACGACGTGGTGAATAGCGGCGGGACCTACATTGCGACACCGTGGGGCCGAGTGGACGTTTCGCCGAACCAGGCCGGTTTCGCGAGCAGCAAGCCGGGTTCCGTTCCGGTTCTCCTGGACGGCGTGCCGGGATTCATGCGCGCCGCGCCGCCGATGGCGCAAGACGCCGACGCGAGCGGCAACGATCAGCCAGAGCGCGTCGTCGGGCTGGGCTTCGACAATCCCGCTTCCCTGGAACAGCCCTGGCTCAACAGCCTGGCACTGTCCTACCTGACCGATCCGACCGTGGTCACGGCCCAGCTGACGATGGACGACGTGGGCACGGCCATGGCCATGCCCACGAATTTTTCCATGGCGGGTGTCTACGGCGACGTCAGCGCCGGCGTCGCGCGCAACGGCGCGTTCAATGCGAATCGGGTGCCGGCCGAGAAGTTCTTTTCCGACACTGCGAAGGCCCTCGCGGCTTCGGATCCGACTTCCAAGCTGATCTACAACCGCGCCACCGTGCCGGCAGTTGCCCATAGCGACAACAGCAAACCCCCCACGCTCGCCGACGGCACGGTCATCAACTGGGGAATCTACGGGACTGGCGTCGCGGCGAACGGCCATTCCGTCAAGGATCAGTACACGGGCGGGGCAGGCCGCAAGCCGGACTACATGCAGGTGATGGGCGCGCTCGCGACGCCCGATGCTGTGGTGAGCACCCTGTCCGGCACGTACTCGACGATGGTGACGAGCACGCCGATCATCGCCAGCAGCGGGACGGTAGGCGGGCAGGTGGACAGCGCCTCGATCGTACTGGCGAACGGCAGCCTGACGAGTTACCAAGTGGCGGCGACCGATGGCGTTGGCAGCAGCTGGTCGGCAAGCTGCTCGACCTGTGCGAGCCCGGTACCGCTCGCCCAATTCGCGGCCTCGGGGATCGGACTGAGTGGCTCCAGCACGGCGGGCGCGGCGAGCGGGCAGGCGAACGGCCAGGCTGTCGGATCGACCGGACAGGGCATCATTTCCTCGTTCGCGCTGCAAGACAGCGCGACGGCCATCACCGGTTCGTTCGCGGTCCAAAAGTAGTAGCGAGCCAGACATAGCAGGCAAACGGCGCGAGGCCAGGCAAACGGCTTCCGCCGGCAGTGCGGAAAAGGCGGGCTCCGGCCCGCCTTTTTTGTTGCCCGCGGTCCCCAAATGGCAGCTGGGGTTATGGGCTATCATCGGCCCTGACATCAGACGCGGCGCTGCTTTCTAGGGGGAAATGCTCAAAGTCGGCAGGGTGATGTTGCTCGCGTTCGTGGCTCAGCTGCTGCTCGCTGCGCCGCAGGCCGCCCTTGCCCAACCAACGCCCGATCTTGCGCGCGCCAAGACCCTTATTCTGCAGGGCAAGGGTGCCGAGGCCTGGGCGCTGCTTGAGCCCTTCGAATTCCAGCTTGCGGGGCAGCAGGACTACGACTACCTGCTCGGCGTCGCGGCGATCGAGGCCGGACACCCGGCCCGCGCCACGCTCGCTCTCGAGCGGGTGCTTGCGGTAAATCCGAATCACGCCGCGGCGCGGCTCGACATGGGCCGCGCCTACTTCGCGCTTGGCGACTACGATCGCGCCCGAACCGAGCTGAAGGACGTGCTGGCCCACGATCCGCCGCCGGCCGCGCGCGACACGATCCAGCGCTACCTGGCCGAGATCGACGCCCGAACGCGCCGCGCCCACGCGCCGATGGTGACGGGCCATGTCGAGGCAAGCTTCGGCCACGACAGCAACGTCAATTCGGGGGTCTCGCAGGGCACCCTGTTCCTGCCCCTGTTCGGCGCCACGTTCGTGCTGGCGCCGAGCGTCACGCAGCAAGACGACGATTTCTTCGCCCTGGGCGCCGGGATGGATGTCACGCTGCCGGTCAGCAAGAGCTGGTCGCTGGTCGCCGGCGCGGACGCGCGGCAAAGGAGCTATTCATCGCTCGACACCTTCGACAATCGAAGCGCCGAGTTGCGCGGCGGGGTGCAGCACACGGGCGAGCGCGACGTGGCGCGGCTCACCGCCGGCATGAATCAGTATGACCTCGACAGCACTTCCTATCGGCGCCTGCAAAGCGTCAACCTGGAATGGCGCCGTCAGCTCGATCGACGCACTCAGATCACGCTCTACGGGCAGGACCTGCGCATCCGCTACGTGCAGCCTGCCACGCGCTCGCAAAGCTCAGATATGCAGATCCTGGGCGTGGGCGGCGTTCGCACGCTCGACGAGGCGAAGCGCACGTTCGCGTTCGGCAACCTGTTCTTCGGCGACGACAACGCCACCGACCAGCGCATCGACGGCGACCGGAGCCTGGTCGGCGTGCGGGTCGGCATCCAGGGCTCGCTGCGCGACGACGCCGACTGGTACGCCACGCTCGGTGTCCAGCAATCCGACTATTCGCAGGAAAACCCGATCTTCGCCGTGACGCGTCGCGACTGGCAGTACGACACCGTATTCGGCGTCAACTGGCGGCTCAACCGCGACTGGTCGTTGCGCCCGCAAGCGAGCTATACGCGCAACGATTCGAATGCGGCGTTCAACGACTTCGACCGCTACGAATTGTCGATCACGCTGCGCCGGGATTGGCGCTGACGCGGCATTCCCTAGCTTCGCTTCGTCGAGACGAGCAGCACCCCGAAAATCACCAGCGCACCGCCGGCTGCCTGCAGCCAGTTGAGCGGCTCTTCCAGTCCTATCGCGCCCGCGACCGCGGTCGTGACCGGTCCGACGGCGCCGATAAGCGCGAACTGATTGGCGCCGATGCGCTTGAGCGCCTCGGCGACCAGGAATACCGGCAGCACGGTGCTGAAGGTCGCCATCACGCTTGCGTACCACCAGACCTCTCCGGGCAATTCGAGCGCCGACATCGGCTCGAGCACGAAGAACTGCGCCACCGCGGGCAGCGTGGCGACGATCATGGTGTAGGCGGTGAAGCGCATCGATCCGACCCGCTGCACCATCTGGCTGCCCGCCACGAGGTAGATCGCGTAGCACAGGCTCGCGCCGAACACCAGGCTCACGCCGAGCAGGAACAGCCCGCCTTCGGCGTGCCCGCCGAAGCGGTTCGACACCACCAGCGCGATGCCGGCGTAGCTCAGGGCCAGCGCCGCGAGCTGGCGCCTGCTCGGGCGCTTCTTCAGGAACACCAGCGACAGCAGCAGCACCAGCGTGGGGTAGAGGAACAGGATCAGCCGCCCGAGCCCGGCGCCGACCCACTGCAGGCCGATAAAGTCGAGAAAGCTCGCCATGTAATAGCCGATGAAGCCGAGCCCCGCCATGCCCGCCCAATCGCGTCGCGTGAGCAGCGGCTGCCGGGCGCGCAGCCACCACGCCATCGCGGCGAAGAACGGCAGCGCGATCGCCATGCGCAGGAACAGAAGTGTCACTGGCGCGACCGGATAGGCGGCGTAGGCGAGCTTGATCAGGATCGGGCGGAACGAGAATGCGACCACTCCCGCGAGGGCGAAGGCAATGCCCCAGGCGCGGTAGCCTGCGGCGCGCGAGGGCGGCTGCATGGCGGTAGAATGAATTCTTCTTCTCTGGCGCAAATAATAACGCATGGCAGGTCACAGCAAATGGGCGAACATCCAGCACCGCAAGGGGCGACAGGACGCCAAGCGGGGCAAGATCTTCACTCGCCTGATAAAGGAGATCACCGTGGCGGCGCGTCTCGGCGGCGGCGATCCGGGCAGCAACCCGCGCCTGCGGCTCGCGGTGGACACGGCGCGCGAGAACAACATGCCGGGCGACAACATAAAGCGCGCGATCCAGCGCGGCACCGGCGAGCTCGAAGGCGTGGCCTACGAGGAGATCCGCTACGAGGGCTACGGGCCCGGCGGGGCGGCCGTGATGGCCGACTGCATGACCGACAACCGCACCCGTACGGTCGCCGATGTGCGGCATGCGTTCACCAAGAACGGCGGCAACCTCGGCTCGGACGGCTCGGTGGCGTACATGTTCCGCCATTGCGGGCAGTTCGTGTTCGCGCCCGGCACGAGCGAGGACAAGGTGATGGAGGCGGCGCTCGACGCGGGCGCAGACGACGTCCTGACCAACGACGACGGCTCGGTCGAAGTGCTGTGCGCGCCGGGGGAATTCGCGGCCGTGAAGTCGGGGCTCGAAAAAGCGGGGCTCAAGCCCGAGCTCGCCGAGATCACCATGAAAGCGACGACCGAGATCGCGCTCGCAGGGGACGAGGCGGGGCGCATGCGCAGGCTGCTCGA